>NZ_CP062182.1:1219596-1524495 GCF_022700675.1 Acinetobacter sp. ASP199 | reverse complement strand
TCAAAGGTTGACCATGAGATGCCTGTGTATCGCTTAAACTGTGTTTCAGAAAGCTTTTTTGAATCGATGTATTTCATCCGCAGATTATGCATGAATATTTAAAATTCTTCGGTACAAATAATCAGCAAGAGACTGTTTGTTTTTTGATTTATGAAAGAGGCCTAATTATTTCATGGTTTTTAATCACGTCACTAAAGATTAAAATTTTACCAACTCCACACGACGGTTTTGTGCTTTACCTGCCTCAGTTGTATTGTCTGCCACAGGTTGCGTATCCCCAAAACCTTTTGAGTTTAAGCGAGTTGCTTCAATACCAGATTGGCTTAAGGCTGTGACCACACTGGCTGCACGTTGCTCAGATAAATTTAAATTGTGTGCAGCATCACCTGTATTGTCTGTATGACCATAGATCCCTAATTTTAAATCAGGATGGTCTTTTAGTAGCTGAATGATCTGATCTAATTGGGCTTGTGAGTCAGGTAAAATTTCGGCTTGATCTGTGGCAAAGTTAATTTGCACACTGACTTTATTGTCTTTGTCTAAACTGTGTTTAAGTTCATTGGCGCTGAGTGCCTTCGCCGTAATATTGACAGCTTTAGTTTCAGCAACCACCAAGCCCATATAAATGCCTGATTTTGCTAAATGAAACCAGATATTTTTATCGGCTTGGCGAATGACGTAGGTCTGTACAGCCTCATTATAAATATCGCCTAAACCTGAGTTAAAAAGCACAGCTGTATCTTTAGGAATTTGCTTGATGATTTCAGCAGGTATTTGACTGTTGGTGACTTCAACACCGCCTAAATCACGAATAACGCTTTGCAGGTTACGTTGTAACTCTAAAAAACCACCTTGTTTATAATCTGATTTTGCTGTGATGCCTGAACTAAAAACTTGCCCTTCGATCCACTCCAAAGATTGACCTGTCCAAAATGGCACACGTTCAAAATTGAAATTTTCAGTGTTTTGATACTGATAACCTTCAGGTAAGGCAATATAAGGAAATGCCCCCAAAGTGGCTGTTGAAATAGGCAGTGTATTGACATCAAAAACAGTTTCAGTGATGGCACTGGGCGCAGTATTGACTGTTGTTTCAGAGGCTGCTTGAGTCTCAGGTGTTTTTTCTGAGCTGGGCTGACTACAGCCAAAGAGAAAAGTAAAAGTGATTCCCATACTCAGGGCAAATACTGATTTTTTCATGGTCATGTCAATATCCTAAATTATTATCGTATCTAGCATGGTGGTTGTATTTTCGACAGTATAACCGAGCCTTATATCATTTCTATTGATGTTTTTGCTCATTTTTTATTCTTGAATTTTATGGTAATTCATCATATTTATAAATAAGTCGATAAATAAAGCATGGACAGGATGTTGAAAAATAAAACCAGATTAAATTTTGGGATCATTGATCCACATATTCATCAGTGGGATCCATATACCACACCACATGCTGCTGGTACCTTAGTCAAGCTATTTGGAAAATATCCCAAAATCATGCAGATGGCTGTAAATTTGGTCAAATCTAAGTCGCTTTTAGATACCGTTGGCGATCCACAATATGCCCTCAAACCGTATTTACCCGCAGATTATAAGATGGATCTCGCCGATTATCAGGTGGATGGCATCATTCATGTTGAAGCCAATTGGCATCATCATGAGGGTTTTGGTGTGGTTGAAGAAACCAAATGGATACAACAATTGGATTTTTCTGCACAGCATATCCAGCTTGCAGGTATTGTTGCAGCAGCTGATCCTAGAGATCCTCGCTTTAAAAATATTTTATTGGCACACCAAGCGAGTAGTCCTGTGTTTAAAGGTATTCGAAAAATGGCAGCTTGGCATGCCGATCCTGGTGTTTATAAGTGGGAAGAAAAACCACATTTATATACCAACTCACAATTTTTAAAAGGTTTTGAAACGCTTGCTGAGCTGGATTTGAGTTTTGATGCTTGGGTCTATTCAAACCAACTGTATGACATTACTGTGCTTGCCAAGTATTTCCCTGAAACGCGTATTGTGTTGGATCATTTTGCGACACCTGTAGGTTTATTTGGTGCTGTAGGAAAAATGACAGGTAAAACAGCAATTCAACGTGAGATTATTTATCAGCATTGGAAAGAGCATATCACTCACTTATCCAGTTTAAAAAATGTCTATATCAAATTTTCAGGTCTGATGATGCCTGTTTTAGGGCATCGTTATTTTGAACGTCACCGTCAAGCCACAGTTGAAGAAATTGTGCCGATGTTACAACCATTGGTTGATCATGTGATCGCATGTTTTGGGATTGATCGGGTGATATATGCTTCTAATTTTCCAATGGATAAATGCAATGTTCGTATGGATGATTTGCTACAAAGTTCAATAGAAATAATTGCACCTTTGGGTGATGCTGCATTACATAAAGTTTTTCTTCAAAATGCGATTGATTTTTATCGTTTAGATCTCAATTAGGCAGATTCAATCGGTGTTTTGCAAAATCTAGTTCAATACAACCATGAATCATCAGGTGCTATGACTGAACGGATAAATTTGTGCTTAGCGTTTCTCTTGATGAAAATGCTTTTTCTAAAACATGCCGATGAATGAAACGTAACTTATCTTTGACGGTTTCAGGCAACTTAAATGGATAAGCATCTTCTAAACCCATACTGCGATTCAGGGCGTTGAGATTAAAGGTCAATGTAATCCAATTTTCTAAAATATGCTCAAAATCTTGCCCACCAATTGGACTTTCTTTAAATGCCATCGGTTTTAAAGTTGAACCATTACCTTCAACTCGAAGCGTTGCATAATAAGCAGTTTCTAGCGTTTCCATCATATGTAAATAATGCGCCCACGTTTCTGCCCAATCTTCCCACGGATGTGCTGTAGCGTAGGAGCTAATAAAATTATCCTGCCAATTGTGCGGTGGACCTTGTTCATAATGTCTATTTAAAGCAGCGCTATAATCTTGGCGTTCATCACCAAAATACAGTCTAAACTCCTCTAAAAGTTCAGGATGCAAATATTGCATCACATCAAAATAATAATGCCCACTTTCATGGCGAAAATGTCCCAATAACGTGCGATAGTTTTCACCCATACTTTCACGTGTGGTTTCACGATGCACAACATCTGCTTCACTGGCATTTAAGGTAATTAAACCTGAAGCATGACCAGTCATCACGGGTTGCCCATCGACAGGCATTAAAAAATTAAAGCGCAAACCATAGACATCTTGATCATGGCGTTTAGGGCGGGGCATCATATTCATGCGCTGTGCCAAATATAAAAAACGACGTTTGGCTTTTTCTAAGCGTGCCCAATAAATAATATTTTGAGGGATTGAAAGGTCAGGGATGATGTGTGTCAGTTGGCATGATTCACAATACATCTGCTCACTGTCAGCAGGAATCACCCAATTACAACTTTGATAATGCAGGTAGTTATAACAAGGTTTAAAGGAGGTGATTTGAAAATTTGGATTTAATGCAGTCCAAAGTTGATCAGATTTTTTTTCGAAGCTAACGACTTCCTTTTCAACAGCAGCATAACCCAGTGTGATTTGGCAATGTTCACATATACTATGTTCGAAAAACACCTGATTTTTGCATTGAGCACATGCAAAATATTTCATATCAACACATCCATCTCATTTTATTGTTTTCAAACATTCATTCCACTTCAACGGATATGATTCATTTTTCGCCATCATAAATGAATTTAACCAAAATGCGCTAAAAAAAATCAAGCACGGTTCGGTTTGGCGCATTTTTTAAGCGTTTTTTAGGCTTTAGGACATCTTGGTTCATCAAAAATAGCTTTATTGCCTTTAAACAATGATTCAGAGCAATAAGAGCGACATTCATAAAATAATTAAAATATATAAACATTTGTTTTTAATAAATTTACTTAACAATAAATGTTCTTTGATCATCATCTTGGGATAAAAAATAATTTTGGCACATTTTCTGCATTTACTTGGGTAATACGAAATATTGATTTTGTAATACTCGGAACAGGAGATGTGAATGGACACTGCCAAAAAGACAAAAGCACCACATCCTTGGGTTCAATTTTTAATTGGACTTTTGAGTGTTCGTGCAGGTGCATATATCAAACAACAACCAAAGGAATCTCGCCGTGGCTAAGCAAAAGTTAGCTCGGATTAGCATTACCTTGCCAGAAAATACCCTTCATGCGATGGATCAGAAAATTGTCGATCAGCATTATGAAAGTCGCTCTCAAGCCATTGTCGATATGATCAATCATCATCTCATTGATGATTTAGCTGCGCATGATGAAGTGATGGTCGGCACTTTAACCTTGTTATATGACGTAAGTTTAAAAACATTACGTGCTCAGCTCATTGATTTACAACAACAACACTTAAGCCAAGTGATCAGCTCGCTGCATATACAACTCGATGATGACAAAGTCATGCAAGTGATGCTGATGCAAGGGGCAAGCTCTGATTTACGTGTTATCAGCGAACAATTTAAAGCACTCAAAGGGGTCATTAAAGGGCATCTAGAGCTTATGGATGCTGTGATGCCTCCCATCCCCCAAAACACAGAACATACATGAGGAGGATTACTGTGCAAAAGCTCTGGACGATTCAAGATTGGCAAAATGCTTATCAAAATCATACCTTTCAGCTCTGTGACTTAGTGAGCTATGTCGAAAATTTTTCGAATGAAGATCATGCATGGATTTCCATTGCATCAGCAGAACAATTGCAAGCGCAAATTAAGGCACTTCGTCAAAAAGATGCTGCGACATTGCCATTGTACGGCGTACCTTTCGCCGTAAAAGACAATATTGATGTGGCAGGATTTTATACCACGGCAGCATGTAAAGAAGCGGCATATTTAGCGACTCAAGATGCAAGCGTGGTTGCAAAATTAAAGCAAGCAGGGGCGATTGTGGTTGGAAAAACCAACTTAGATCAATTTGCAACAGGTTTGGTCGGCGTACGTTCACCTTATGGTGCGGTAAAAAATAGCTTTAATCCTGACTATATCAGTGGTGGTTCAAGCTCGGGGTCAGCCGTTGTGGTTGCTAAAGGACTTGTGCCATTTGCACTCGGTACAGACACAGCAGGTTCAGGTCGTGTACCTGGGGGATTGAATAGTATTGTAGGTTTGAAACCCACCAAAGGTTGGTTCTCAACCACAGGTTTAGTACCTGCCTGTCGAACTTTAGATGTGATTTCAATCTTTGCGTTGACGGTTGATGATGCTTGGACAGCGGCAAATTTGATGCAAGGATTTGATGTCAGTGACGACTATTCACGTCAGCATCCTCAAAATGTAGCGACACAATTTTCTAAGGCTAAAATTGCCATTCCAGATCAGTTGGAATTTTATGGGGATACAGCATCTGAACAGGCTTTTCAAATTGCAATTCAACGTGCGCAAGACTTGGGATATCAGATTGAAGAAGTTGATTTTACAGTCTTTAAAACATTAGCAGCAGCTTTATATAACCGATCTTGGGTTGCTGAGCGGACTTTTGCAGTGCAACAAAAAGTACAAGCTGAACAATGCCATCCTGTGATTGCCCAAATTATTTCTCAAGCAGATCAATTTAGCGCTGTCGATGCAATGCAAGATGAATATGAGCGTGCTGCATTGGCTCGTCAGATTCAAACGCTACTTGAGCCTTTTGATGCATTCATGGTACCAACAGCACCCACGGTTTATACCATCGCTGAAGTAGAAGCCGACCCATTGCTGAAAAATAGCCAGATGGGCGCATATACCAACTTTGTGAACTTTGCCGATTTATCTGCTTTGGCTTTACCAAACATCATTCGTCCCGATGGCTTGCCAAGTGGTGTGACGTTTATTGCACCTGCTTGGATGGATCAGGCATTGGCAAAATTTGGTCAAACATGGCAAAGCGCTGTGGCACTGCATCTTGGTACATCAGATCAAAACTATGGCAGCCAAACCAACATCGAGTCTGAGCATAGTGTGAAATTGGCTGTAGTCGGTGCGCATCTGACACAGATGCCATTAAATTTCCAACTCACCACACGTAAAGCCACATTGGTTCAAAAAACCCGCACAACAGCAAACTACGCATTATTTGCTTTAAAAAATACCACGCCACCAAAACCAGCTCTGCAATTCAGCAGGACAGGTCATTCTATCGAAGTCGAAGTTTGGGATGTACCTCGTGCGTTATTTGGAGACATTGTGGCGGAAGTGCCTGCACCACTCGGTATCGGCAATGTGCAATTGATCGATGGAACATGGGTCAAAGGCTTTATTTGTGAAGGTTATGCTTTAGAAGATGCCACAGACATCAGTCATTTTGGTGGATGGCGTGCCTTTATTCAATCTAAACAACTTTCAAACACTAAATTTAAATGTGAATGCATAGGGGAAGTAACACGATGATTAAAAAAGCCTTCCTGTCAGCATCTGTACTGACAGCAATTTTATTGGCAGGCTGTGACAATACTGCCAAAGTCCCAGAAGCTTCAAATAAAGCTGAAGGAAGCGTGAATACCAAACCAATCACTATTGGGTATAGCGACTGGCCGGGTTGGGTGGCATGGCAAGTGGCAATTGAAAAAGGATGGTTCGAAGAAGCAGGTGTCAATGTTGAATTTAAATGGTTTGACTATTCAGCTTCAATGAATGCATTTTCAGCCAATCAATTAGACGCAATTTCAGTTGCCAATGGTGATAACTTGGTGATTGCCTCAGGTGGTACCAAAGGTATCATGATTATGGCAACGGATTATTCTGCTGGTAATGATGTCATTATTGCCAAAAATGGCATCAATCGCATTGAAGATTTAAAAGGCAAACAGATTGCAGTTGAAAAAGGTCTCGTCGATCATTTGTTACTCTCGACAGCCCTTGAGGATGCCAATATTGCAGCATCAGACGTGACCTTAATCAACTCGATGACCAATGAACTGCCACAGGTGTTTAATACCTCTGATGTGGCGGCGATTGCGGTATGGCAACCGGTGGCCAACCAGGCGCTTAAAGCGGTGGCAGGCTCAAAAATTATCTATAGTTCTCAAGATAAATCAGGTTTGATCTATGACACTTTAACCGTCAACATGACGCACTTGGCGGCACATCAAGAAGAATGGAAAAAAATCATTCAGGTGTGGGACAAAACGGTCAAGTTTATTCAGGACCCTGCGACACATGATGAAGCTGTGCAAATCATGGCCAATAAAGTTGGAGTCGATCCAAAACAATACGCACAGTTTATTGGCGGAACGCATTTGCTTGATTTAGAAGCAAATAAAAAGGTCTTTCGTCAAGGCACAGGTTTCGATTCCATTTATGGATCAAGTTATCATGTCAATCAATTCAACGTCACCAATGGCGTATATACTACCAAGCAAGATGTTGACGGTTTGATTGTGCCGACCTTGGTCGAAAGTTTAAAATAAGCTGAACATAAAAAATCCCAAACCTTTGTTTGGGATTTTTTATATTTGAAATCAGGGACTATGAAATGTGTGTGCTATGTGAAAAAACCTGAATAATAAAAATGCCAGATACAATAAAAGCCATCCCAATCATTGCAGCAGTATCTAAATGCTGCTTAAAGAAGATCCAGCCCACGCTTGAGATAAAGACAATCCCTGCACCTGACCACATGGCATAGGTCATGCACATTGGAATGCTTTTCATGGTTAAAGATAAAAAATAGATGGCAATCAGGTAGCCCACACAAGTCACCATGGTCGGTTGCCAAACCGTAAAACCTTTCGACGCATGCAGGGCAGAGGTCGCAATGACCTCTGAAATGACAGCAATGGTTAAATATATATAAGCAATGCTCATCTAGAGGCCCCTGATTATTTAAGACTGCTGACTTTGGTCATGCGTGGAATGGATGGAAGATCTGCCAGAGCAGGATCCAGTTCATCTTCCTCAGCATGTACCAATTGATCAACATGTTGTCTTAACTGTTTAAATTCAGGAGTAAGCATGACGTCCGGATGGCGTGGTCGTGGTAAATTCACCTCAATAATTTCTTTGATTTCGCCAGGATTGGCTTTGAGTGCCACAATACGGTCAGCCAATAAAATTGCTTCATCCATGTCGTGTGTTACAAAAATGATGGTGATATCAATGTTTTTCCACAGGTCCATCAAGTGGCGCTGCATTTTTTGGCGGGTATGTGGGTCAAGAGCCCCAAAAGGTTCATCCATTAGCAAAATTTTGGGTTCATTGACCAAGGCGCGGGCAATCGCAACTCGCTGTTTCATCCCGCCAGAAAGTTCATGTGGATATTGGTTTTCATATTTTTCCAGACCAATAATATTGATCCAATTTCGTGCTTGCTCTTCAGCACTTGAATTGCTGTGTCCTTTCATTTGGGGACCAAACATCACATTTTCTTTGACAGTTTTCCATGGAAATAAAGTATAGCCTTGGAAGACCATGCCACGTTCAGGACTTGGGCCGGTGATCGGCTGACCATCAACTAAAATTTCTCCGCTTGTATAGGGATCTAATCCTGCAACCACTCGGCTAAAAGTGGACTTTCCGCAACCCGAAGGACCAATTACACAGATAAACTCGCGTTTATGAATTTTTAGATCTAATGCATTTAAAACGGTACGTTCTGTTTTGCCATGACTGAATTTTTGGGTTAATTGTTTGGCCTCTAAAATCACTGGACGGCTATAAATATGGTCAAAATAGTCACGGGCATTGAATTCGGTGTTGTGCATTAGTTCGCTCCTGGTTTCCATTTAAAGAGGCGTTGACCTAATTTCATTAAGATCACATCACAGATCAGACCAATGACGCCAATAATTAAGATTGCAGCAAAGACATTGTCGAAGTTTTGGTAACGGGCTTGTTGGGTAATAAACCAGGTGATCCCGGAGGTGCTGCCAATCAGTTCAGCTACGATTAAATAGGTCCAGGCCCAGCCGAGTAAGACACGCAGATTGCGGTAAATTTCAGGAAATGCGGCTGGAATCACCACATGAAACAGGCTTTTCATTTTATTGGTGCCCAAGGTAAAACCGGCTTCAATCAGGCTACGATCGACCAAACGGGTTGTATTGGCAATAATCAGGATTTGCTGGAACAAGGTTCCAATCACAATGATGGCTATTTTTGGTGCATCATTGATTCCTAATATCGCAACTGCAAGTGCACCAAAGGCAGGGGCAGGCAAATAACGGAAGAATTCAACAAAGGGTTCTGTGAGTTGAGACAGCTTATTGGAGAAACCACATAAAATACCAAGTGGAACACCAATCAGAGATGAAATAAAGAAGGCTGTGAAGACTAGCTTGATACTGTGCCACAGGCTTTCATGGAACCAGAGTGCATTGGCCTGAGCAGGTGGTGTAGTGAAGGCAGTTACTAGCGCCTGTGCAACTTCATGCGGTGCTGGCAAATAAATCGGATTGACCAGAATGCCTTGTGGTGGGGAAAGACCTTGATCTACTGCGGACTGTGCGGCTGAGAAAAAGGTATTCTTATCAATACGGCTATCGACCTGTAAATAGGTCGTACTACCGGAATCGGTAATCTGAACTTGTGGATGCCAGATAAATGGCAAATAGCTGACCGCACACCAGATCAGAATTGGTATTAAAAAAGACCCCAAGCCAAACAGCAGTTTATTTCTTTGACTGAGTTCACGTGCAACGTAACTCATAGTGTTGCCCCTCAATATTACAATTTTTATAAAACGTAATACTGATTAAGCAAAATGAATGCCATGCTGAGCGGAAACATTTAAAATGTTAAAATAATCTTATATTTCAAAAGAAAATTTAAAACGATAGGCAGAGTTAATGGCTTACTTAAGTTAACATCCTGATTACATGTAGAAACATAAATAATAGTATTTCAATCTTTATTGATTATTTTACAACCAGAACTATTTCATATCTTTACATTGGTTTAATTCGATCCAGCTTTTCTTTAAGGTATTGCTCACTTCTTAACTCATTGAATTATAAAAGGGGAGCAATGCTGGAATTTAAAAATCAAATCGTACACGGCGCAATTTTCGATATGGATGGAACCATGTTTGATACGGAACGCTTGCGCTTTCAAACCTTGCAACAAGCTTCACGTGAGCTGATCGGCGTCGAATTTTCTGAAAATTATTTAATGCAGTGTTTGGGCCTCAGTGCCCGTAGTGCAGAGCAATTGGCCAAAGAGCGTTATGGACAGGACGTGCCCTATGCCGAGATTCGCCAGCGTGCCGATGTACTGGAACTGGAACATGTACGTCATCACGGTGTTCCCATTAAAAAAGGTTTATTGCAGGTATTGGAACGCTTACGTAAGGCAGGCCTGAAAATGGCGGTAGCGACCTCAAGTCGACGTGCGATCGCAGAAGAATATCTGATCAATGCCAATGTCTATAAATTTTTTGATGTACTGGTGTGTGGCGATGAGATTAAGCAGGGGAAACCTCATCCGGAAATTTTTATCAGTGCAGCCGAAAAAATCAATTTAAGCCCGGCTCAATGCCTGATGTTTGAAGATTCTGAAAATGGCCTGCGATCTGCCTATGATGCAGGTGGTATGACGGTGCTGTTCAAGGATATCAAAATACCGAACGAGTCCATGCTGGAACAGGCCCAGTATTATTATGAAACAGTCGAAGATTTTTTGACGGAACTGAACCAGTTTGTTCCGGTTCTGGACATGCCGGAACTGGATACTGCTTTTCCGCAAACACTCAATCAGCTGACTGTCGGGATTCATGGTTTTGGTGCAATTGGGGGCGGTTATCTGGCTCAGGTGTTATCACACTGGGATGGCTATACGCGTCCACGCAAAATAATTGCT
This sequence comes from Acinetobacter sp. ASP199, assembly GCF_022700675.1. NCBI lineage: Bacteria > Pseudomonadati > Pseudomonadota > Gammaproteobacteria > Moraxellales > Moraxellaceae > Acinetobacter > Acinetobacter sp. ASP199. Next base: position 1,513,699 of record NZ_CP062182.1, on the reverse strand, counting down.
TCGACACGTAATCCACTCTATCAGTCTGCCGTTAATGCGTTTGGCACCTATTGCATTCGTTATGGTCAGAACTCTTTTGACCAGCGTATTGAAAATATGAGTGTGATTGATGCGCATGATCTGGAGCAAATGCAGAACATGTATATTGAATCCAGTCTGGTGGCAGTCTGTGTCCCTGAGGAAGCGCTGGTTTCTGAAGCAGAAGTAATTGCACAGGGTTTATATGCGCGATACTTGGCCTACGAGCAGCAGGAACAGCCGCTGACGCTGTTAATTATCCTAAATAAAATCGGGGCCAAACAGCTGGTGATGCAGCAGATTCTGAGCCGTCTGAAACAGATTACGGATGAACAGACAGCGCAGCACATTATGGATCAGCATTACTTCTGTGACACTGTGGTCAACCGTATGGTCTCCAAACTGTCCGACCAGAAACTGTACCGTCAGCTGCGCATCAAATACAACATGTTCAAGCAGTATCAGCTGGATGAAGATCTGTCCGTAGTGGATCTGGATGATTCTACAGCCCTGAATGCAGAGCAGGAACATCAGGCGGGCTTATATATTGAAGACCTGCGCCGTAATTTCCAGCCGAGTCATATTCTGCAGTCGATGGACCTGATTCTGTTTAATGCCGAAACGGATATGCCAATCTATGTGGAAAATAACAGTCCATTATTGGCTAAAATGCGCCAGATGATTCTGGTAGATGATATTGCCAATATCCAGCTGATTAAAAACCGCTTATGGAATGGTGTACATGCGATGATGGCGTGGTATGCCAGCCTGCGTGGTCATCAGACCATTGGCGTAGCCATGTCAGATCAGGCAGTCAGAAAATTTATGCACCAGGCCTTAGCTCAGGTGAAGCATGGTCTCTGCTACCAGATTCCAAAACATGCCTCAGACCTGGAACGTCTGGCACAAAGTTTCACTGAATCTTGTGCCTATGCTTATCAGGATCCATGTGCACGTGTAGGACGTGAACCCTTAAGAAAGCTGGAACACAATGAACGGGTTATGGGTTCATTATTGACCTTGCTTAAATATAGCTTGCCATTTGATGTGGTTTTAAAAGGCGCAGTGCTGGGTTATGTCTATGCCCTAGAACAGGGTGAATGCGAGCAGCAGGAACTTTTGATGCATTTGCAGATTCAGTTAAGACATATGGCATTAGAGCCGCAGCTTTATGAGACTTTGTATGATGAAATGTCACAATTCATCAATCAGATTATTGCTGGAAAATTGTCCTTGCAGAAATTTATGCAACTGGATTTACAGCAGGTAGTAAGCTAAATAAAACGTTAAATAAAAAAGACCCGGAATTTTCCCGGGTCTTTTTTATGGGAATATACAAAGTATTAAACAGTGCTAGATTCTTGTTGATAAATACAGGATTTCGCAATCTGTAGCTGATCATCCACTGACAGATCAAGATTTTCCCATTTCTGCATCTGCTGCAGGAGCCAGATAAAATCATCGACTTTCGGTTCGGCACTTTTCCCAACAAAATTCCGGATAATATTCTTGATCTTGTAAAAGTCATAGACATGCCGCTGGGCGGAACATTCAAACTGAATAATCTGATAATCTACCAGCATGTCCCATACTTCGGAAAGATCTGGGCGCTGTTTTAAATCTGCTTGCGCTTTCTGGACAGCAGTCACCAGCGCTTTCACTGTGCATGGATGCTGTTCTGCCCATTCCTGGGTCATGGCCAGAACTTTATCTGCAACTTTGGGAATCACGTTCTGGCTGGAAGCGACAATAAAGCTATGACCTTCAATCTGTGCCTGAATATTCCAGGGTTCACCCACACAAAAACCATCAAAAATATGCTGGGCGATACCTTTTACCATTGAAGGTGGCGGTGAGGTCAGCATAGGCAGGTTTTTAGCAAAATCCGGATCAGTCAGTGCCAGCCATTCACGTAAACAGAAATGATGGATTGAATACTTATATACATGTGCCAGATTGACACGTTTATTTGCTTTTAGTGCCTGTACCAGCTTTTGCGAGCTGGTTTTTTCATCTACATCCTGGTGCAGATCCAACGCATAGCATAGCTCCTGACGCAGACTGATAAAGGCTTGATTAATACTAAGTACTAACGGCGTTTGCAGATTGGCTTTGAGTTGGTCCTGTCCAAGTGCTGCAGCAGGTAACATGGCAGACAGGCAATGCGCAGCATCTAAAAAGCCATAAGCCAGACGATCGCGCAAACTTGCCCACGACGCCTCACGGATCAAATTAACTTTTAACCCCTCTTCTAGAAAATAGCCCTGTTTTTCCGCCCATAAAATCGCGACACAATCGAGCAAGGGAATAAAGCCGATATTAATTTCATGCTGTTCTAGTTCAGACATTTTTTTCTCCTTATTCACCCGATAATAGTTTCTGTGCATCCAGCAGACGTCTTGCCATTTCGCCCAGGGTAATGCGGTGGCTCATGGCATTTTTACGCAGCAGGGCAAAGGCCTGTTCCTCTGTCATGGAATGCAGCTGAATCAGCAAGGATTTGGCTTTATCGATATCCCGGCGATCAGCCAGTTTGTCCTGGGTTTCCTTGAGATCATTAAGCAGCTTTTTATGCTTATGAAATTGCTCAATGGAAATCTCCATGATGCTATTCAGCTTGCTAGGATCAATACCATCGACAATATAGGCCGTCACACCGGCATCAATCGCACTCTTGATGGTGTCCTTGCTGGAGTTCTGGGTAAAAAGAACCGTAGGTAATTCATACTGGCTGACGCAGCTTTCGATGATGTCTCGATGGGGATGATCCATATTTAATAAAATGACATCTGCTTGCAGATTCTTGACATGCACCATGCTCAGATCATGAACGATCAGGCAGGCAACGACGATAAAATCATGCTCGGTTAAAGAATTCTGAATAAATTCAGCACGCTCGGCATTGTCATCAATGAGTGCAATTTTAAGTTTTGGCATATTACAGCTTTATTTTGATCCAATGATCATTACATCTTAAGCGCACTTATATGCAATTTTTGCGCCAGCTATTTGCTATATACAGCAGGCTTTGCTGCATGTTTATGGTTCCTTTTCGTGCATAAGCTTTGAAACGGTGCAATCTCATGCATGACGTAGGGAAATTCAATGGCTATAAAATAAGGTAGATCAGCTCTTTATCACTTAAAAAATAAGTAAAAAGAATCTTTTTTATAAAATTGGCACAGATCCTGCTAAATATTTACTCAGATAAATGTATTAAGTCAAAGACGACCGATACATGAAGATTTAAACGGCCAACGATGTCCGTTCTGTTCGATTCTGACCTGTTAAAGCACCAGGCCAGGGTAGTTATAACGTTCAGTTCTGGAGGAAGATGGTCATGTCTTCAAATTTACATGCTCAAAAAGCAACAAAAATAAGTCTATTCAATTTTTCCAGCGCAGCGATGCGGGCCTTCCATATGAGCTGGCTGGCATTCTTTGTCTGTTTCTTTGCCTGGTTCGCCTGTGCACCGCTGATGCCTGTGATCGCGGGTGAATTCAGCTTAACCAAAGATCAAATCGCCAATATCAATATTGCAGCAGTCGCGATCACCATTCTGGTTCGACTGATTGTCGGTCCGCTATGTGACAAATATGGTCCACGGAAAACCTATACCGCCTTACTCGTACTCGGCAGTATCCCGGTCTTTGGTGTGGCCTCTGCGAATAGCTATGAATCCTTTCTGTTTTTCCGCTTACTGATTGGCGCCATTGGTGCCAGTTTCGTCATTACCCAATATCACACCAGCATCATGTTTGCACCCAATGTTGTAGGTACGGCAAATGCAACCACTGCAGGCTGGGGTAATGCCGGTGGTGGTGCGACTCAGGCTTTGATGCCTTTACTTCTGGCAGCGCTTGTCATGTTTGGTGTTGAGCAGGCGATGGGTTGGAGAATTGCACTGATTGTGCCAGGTGTGATGATGGTGATTGTCGGGATCCTGTACTGGAAACTGACTCAAGACTGTCCACAAGGCAACTTTAACGAATTACGTGCGCAAGGCATGAGCATGGGTAGCGACAAAAAAGGTGGCATGGCGATTCTGCTACATGCAGCAAAAAACTACCGTGTCTGGATTCTGTTTGGTGCCTATGCAGCATGTTTCGGAATTGAAATCTTCATCCATAACATCATCGCTCTGTACTACGTAGAAAACTTTGAATTTGGTCTAAAAGAAGCCGGTATGGCGGCAGGTATCTTCGGTTTACTGGCGCTGTTTGCCCGTGCACTGGGCGGCATCATTTCAGACAAGGTGGCATTGAGCAAAGGTCTAGATGGTCGCACCAAAGTACTGTTTCTGATGATCCTGCTAGAAGGGGTATTTCTGGTCGTATTCTCGCAAATGAACAGCGCTATGTTGGCCATTCTGACCATGACCATTTTTGCACTATTTACCCATATGGCCTGTGGCGCAACCTATGCCCTGGTACCGTTTATTGATCGTGATGCACTTGGTGGTGTTGCCGGAATTATTGGTGCGGGCGGTAATGTCGGCGCAGTTGCAGCAGGCTTCCTGTTGAAAGGCATGCTGGACATTCAGACCACACTGATGGTGCTGGGTGGACTGGTGGTGATAGCAGCAAGCTGTGTATTGATGATCCGCTTCTCGGTTGAGCATAAAGCCAAAGAGCAAAAGCTGTATGAAGAAGCTGTCCTTGAACGAAACAACCTGGCTTAAAACACAAGATACAAGATTTAGAAAATTTAGGAGAAGGAATATGAAACTGGTAATGATTGGCCATGGCATGGTAGGGCACAAATTTATTGAATCTGTGCTTGAGCATGCAGGTGATGACGTTGAAATCACGATTCTGGCAGAAGAGCCGCGTCTGGCTTATGACCGTGTACATTTAACTGAATATTTCACTGGAAAATCAGCCAAGGATTTAACCCTTTGCCGTAATGACTTTGCAGATGCGTATGGAATAGATCTGCGTTTAAGCACTAAAGCGACTGCAATCGATACTGTTAATAAAACAGTCACCACTAATCATGGCGATGTGATTGCTTATGACAAACTGGTTTTAGCTACCGGCTCCTATGCTTTTGTTCCACCAATTCCAGGCAACGACCGTGAAAACTGCTTTGTTTACCGTACCATTGAAGATCTGGATGCCATTCGTGCAGCCAGCCTGAATGCCAAAAACGGTGTCGTGATTGGTGGTGGTTTGCTGGGTCTGGAAGCGGCAAAAGCGTTGCGTGACCTGAATCTGGAAACGCATGTGGTCGAATTCGCACCACGCCTGATGGCAGTACAGATTGATGACCTGGGCGGTAAAGTATTACGCAGCAAAATCGAAGATCTGGGCGTAAAAGTCCATACTCAAAAAGCAACTTCGTCTATTGAAGATGGTGTCAATACCAAGCACGTGATGAAGTTTGGTGATGGCGCTGAACTGGAAACCGACATCATCCTGTTCTCTGCAGGGATCCGTCCACGTGACGAACTGGCACGTCAAAGCGGCCTGGCGATTGGTGAGCGCGGCGGGATCATGATCAATGATTATTGCCAGACTTCGAACCTAGACATTTACGCGATTGGTGAATGTGCGCTGTGGAATAACAAGATTTTTGGTCTGGTTGCGCCAGGCTATGACATGGCACGTATTGCTGCGAAACATGTACTGCAAGAAGAATGTGCAGCATTTGCTGGCGCAGACATGAGCACCAAGTTGAAACTGATGGGAGTTGATGTTGCATCAGTGGGTGATGCACATGCCATGACACCAGGTTCACTCAGCTACTTCTATGCCGATGAAGCGGCACAGATCTATAAGAAAATTGTGGTCAATGCTGAAAAGTCCAGACTGCTGGGTGCTGTACTGGTCGGTTGTGCCAAAGAATATAATGACCTGCTGCAAATGATGCTGAATGGTCTGGAAATTCCAGAAAATCCAGAAAGTCTGATCATGCCAGGCTTTGATCAGGCAGCAGCGAAAATGGGTGGCAGCGGGGTAGATCTACTGCCAGATAGCGCAACCATCTGTTCATGTAACAACGTTTCTAAAGCGGATATCTGTTCTGCGATTGCCGATGGTTCAACTTCTCTTGGTGCCCTGAAAAAATGCACTAAAGCCGCAACGGCTTGTGGTGGCTGTGCACCGCTGGTGACGCAAGTCCTAAAATCTGAATTACAACGTCAAGGCGTTACCGTAAATAACCATCTCTGTGAACACTTCGCTTATTCACGCCAAGAGCTGTATCACCTGGTGCGCGTTAATGAAATCAAGACTTTTGATGATCTGATCCAGCAACATGGTCATGGTCTGGGCTGTGACATCTGTAAACCTACAGTAGCCAATATTTTGGCATCTTGCTGGAACGACTTTGTGCTGAAACCAAGTCATGCCGGCCTGCAAGATAGCAATGACTACTATTTGGGTAATATCCAGAAAGATGGTACTTACTCGGTGGTACCGCGTATGGCAGGTGGTGAAGTGACACCAGATGGACTGATCGTGATTGGTCAGATTGCCAAAGAATATGGTCTGTATACCAAACTGACGGGTGGTCAGCGTGTCGACATGTTTGGTGCGCAAGTCCATCAATTACCAGAAATCTGGGAAAAACTGATCAATGCCGGTTTTGAATCAGGTCATGCTTACGGTAAATCCTTACGTACGGTGAAATCTTGTGTAGGTAGCACTTGGTGCCGTTTTGGTGTTGATGATTCTGTAGGCCTAGCGATCTATCTGGAAAACCGCTACAAGGGTCTACGCTCTCCACACAAATTAAAAATGGCAGTTTCTGGCTGTACCCGTGAATGTGCTGAAGCACAAAGTAAAGACGTCGGTGTGATCGCGACTGAAAAAGGCTGGAACCTGTATGTCTGCGGTAATGGTGGAATGAAACCACGTCATGCAGAACTGCTGGCCTCTGATCTGGATACCCAAACCTTAATTAAATATATCGACCGCTTCTTCATGTTCTATATCCAGACTGCGGACCGTCTGCAACGTACTTCGGTATGGCGAGATAACCTGGAAGGTGGTCTGGAGTATTTGAAAGATGTCGTTGTGAATGACTCATTAGGGCTGGCAGCAGAATTAGAACGTCGTATGGAACATGTCGTGGGTACTTATCAGGACGAATGGCGTACTGCGATCGAAGATCCTGAAGTTCGTAAACGCTTCAAAACCTTTATTAATGCCAAAGCTGAACAGCAAAATGATCCTTATGTTCAATTTACTGAAGTACGCGGCCAGATCCGTCCGAAAACTGAAGCTGAACGCGATATCACCCGTATTCCAGTAGTGGAAGCCTGATTCAAAGCATAAGGAAGAAAGAATATGACCATTTTAAAAGATATGAATGAACTGAATTGGGTTGAAGTGTGTGCACTGGATGACATTATCCCAAATACAGGTGTAGCGGCATTGCTGGAAGATCAGCAAATTGCTTTGTTCCGTGTCGGTCATGAAAAGCGTGTTTATGCGCTGAGTAACCAGGATCCTTTTAGTAAAGCATTTGTGATGTCACGCGGGATTCTGGGCGATCTGCAAGGTGAGCGCGTAGTGGCTTCACCGATTTACAAGCAGCATTTTAGTCTGGCAACTGGTCGCTGCCTGGAAGATAAAGACCAGAAGCTGCTGGTTTTTCCAAGCAAGATTGAGAGTGGCAAAGTCTGGATTAGTCCAGTGCCACAAAAAACCTATATCACCAATAACGGCGTTTCGCCTGAAAAAATGAAACTGGTACTGATCGGTAATGGTCTGGCAGGCATGCGCTGTCTGGAGGATCTGCTAGATATGGCGCCAGACCGCTATGAAATTACCGTAATTGGTGAAGAGCCTTGGGGGAATTACAACCGCATCATGCTGTCACCAGTATTGTCCGGCGAGAAAACGATAGATGACATTATGCTGCATCCGCATGCCTGGTATGCCGACAAAGGCATTCGCCTGATTGCCGGCGATCCGGCAGTCCGCATTGATCGTCCGCGTAAACATGTTTATACCGATAAAGGTGAAGTGATCAGTTATGATCGCCTGATTTTGGCAACCGGTTCCAAACCATTTGTTCCACCAATTCCAGGTAGTGATTTAAAAGGCGTACTCAGCTTCCGTGATATTTATGATGTCAATACCATGCTGGATTACTGCAAGACCCGGAAAAATGCTGTCGTCATTGGCGGAGGACTTTTAGGGCTGGAAGCGGCGTATGGCCTGAAACAGCAAGGCATGAATGTGACGGTGTTGCACTTAACAGACCGCATTATGGACCGTCAGCTGGACAGTAAAGCTAGCCAGATGCTGAAAACAGCAATTGAACAGAAGGGCATCTGTATCCTGACCGAAGCCAATACCGAAAGTTTGGTCGGTGAAAATGGTCATGTGACTCAAGTCAAACTCAAAGACGGCACTGTACTGGATGCTGATCTGGTGGTCTTCGCCGTGGGGATCCGTCCAAATATGGCTTTAGCCCAAAGCGCGGGCTTGCGTTGTAACCGTGGTGTATTGGTCAATGACACTATGCAGACTTTTGACCCAAGTATTTATGCTGTGGGTGAATGTATTGAACATCGAGGTCAAACTTTTGGTCTGGTTGAACCACTTTGGGGCCAGGCGTTCATTTGTGCATCACATCTGGCCGAGCATGGCAGTCTGATGTTTAAGGCTCCAACTGTACCAACCCAATTAAAAGTGAGTGGCTGTGATGTATTCTCGGCAGGTGACTTCGAGCCCAAGGATGATTTTGAAGATATCGTGCTAAATGACGAGAAACGTCAAATCTATAAACGCATTATTATTCAAAAAGATAGAGTTATTGGGACAGTATTGTTTGGCGATACTGAAGATGGTGCATGGTATGCCGAGCTGATTGCCGATCAGACACCGATCACTTCGATTCGAAATAAACTGCTTTTTGGTCGGGATTTTGCATTGAAAAAAGCAGGTTAATCGGATAATTCTCCCCCAACCCCTCTTTGAAAAAGAGGGGAACCTCCCTCCTTTGCTAAAGGAGGGTTGGGGAGGATTAAAGCTTTTGAGACATAGAAAAAATTTAAATCACACCTGTAAAAGCTAGATATCAAAGATTTGGCGAGTTAAGTGAATTTAGATGATTAAGGAGCACAGCAGCAATGAATAGTATCCCAGTGGTTGAACTGCATAGCTCCACAGAATTACAAACTAAAACTACCCAAACTACTTGCCCATACTGTGGCGTAGGTTGTGGCGTTACAGCGCATGTGAGTCAAACGCTATTAGGTCAAAAAGTGACGATTGAAGGTGATGTGAATCATCCTTCCAATTTCGGCAAGTTATGCATCAAAGGTAGTAATCTGGCAGATACTTTGGGACTGGAAACCCGTTTACTGCAGCCAATACTGGGTCGGAAAGATCTGCGTGAAGTCACTGATTGGGATACTGCAACTTCAACGATTGCTCATAAATTCCAGCAATACATTGACCAGTATGGTCGTGACAGTATTGCCTTTTATGTCTCCGGTCAGCTGTTGACCGAAGACTATTATGTAGTCAACAAGTTCGTCAAAGGCTATCTCGGCACAGCAAATATTGATACGAATTCACGTCTGTGTATGTCCTCAGCTGTAGCTGCACATAAGCGTGCCTTTGGTGAAGATCTGGTTCCAGCCAGCTACGAAGATTTTGAACATAACGATATGGTTGTACTGGTCGGTTCCAATACCGCATGGTGCCATCCGGTGCTGTACCAGCGCATTATGAAAGCCAAGGAACAGCGTGATCTGTTTGTGGTTGTGGTTGATCCGCGCTTTACCAGTACCTGTGAAGCAGCGGATTTGCATCTGCCTGTACTGCCAGGGCAAGACGTTGCACTGTTTAATGGTCTATTACAGTACTTATACCAGCATGGTTATGTAGATCAGGAATTTGTTGCTGCACATACACAAGGCTTGGAACAGGTATTGACGAGCAGTGCTTCAGAAGCATTTATTGATGATGTCGCTGCACGCACCGGTATTTCAGCTGTCAAGCTGATTCAATTCTTTGAAAAATTCGCCCAGACTGACAAAGTCATGACTTTGTTCTCTATGGGGGTAAACCAATCTTCACGAGGAGTAGATAAAGCCAACAGCATTATTAACTGTCATTTATTGACTGGAAAAATCGGTAAACTCGGTGCAGCTCCATTCTCTATGACAGGCCAGCCGAATGCCATGGGTGGACGAGAGGTGGGTGGTCTGGCCAATATGCTGGCGGCTCATCTGGATTTAGAAAACCCCGGGCATCAACAGCTGGTGCAAAACTTCTGGCAAAGTCCTACGATTGCGACTCAGGCCGGCTTAAAAGCGGTCGATTTATTTCAGGCTGTCGAAAGCGGCAAGATCAAAGCGATCTGGATCATGGCCACCAATCCGGTCGTCAGCCTGCCCGATGCCGATCAGGTGAAACGTGCGCTGGATAAATGTGAATTCGTCGTGGTGTCTGATATCTGTCAGGAGACCGATACCACTCAATATGCTGATGTATTACTTCCAGCTTTAGGCTGGGGAGAAAAAGATGGCACGGTAACCAATTCGGAACGCCGCATTTCACGGCAACATGCCTTTTTAGATGCGCCGGGTAAAGCCAAAGCCGACTGGTGGGCCATTGCACAGGTGGCGAAGCACATGGGCTTTAGTGGTTTTGATTTCAACACTAGCCATGAAATATTTCAGGAACATGCCGGGCTTTCTGCCTATCAAAATGCAGAAATTTCTCAGCGTACCGAAAACCCATATTTCCGTTATTTTAACCTGCAAGGCTTGAGCAATTTAACTGCAGAAGAATATGACAACCTGGAACCCGTGCAATGGCCAGTTTGGGATAAACAGCAACCTGCTAAATCTGTAGCCCGATTATTTGCCCAAGGTCAATTTAGTCATGCTGATGCTAAAGCCAAGTTTATTGCCACAACTGCAATTGATCCCGTGAATCAGGTTTCTAGTGAATATCCTTTGATTTTAAATACTGGCCGGATTCGTGACCAGTGGCATACCATGAGCCGTACCGGTCTGTCTGCAAATCTGAGTACGCATCGGGCTGAACCTTACTGCGAAATTCACCCAAATGATGCACTGAAATATGGGATTCAAGATGCTGAACTGGTCGAAGTGCGTTCTGAATGGGGACAATGTATTTTACGTGCTCAGGTCAGTGATAATATCCGTCGTGGTCAGGTCTTTGCCTCAATTCACTGGAATGATCAAGTTGCGTCAGATGCCCGTGTCGGCAAGCTGGTCAATCCAGTCGTCGATGCCATTTCCGGTGAACCAGAATTCAAGCACACGCCTGTGTTGATCCAGCCATTCCATATCCAGTGGCAGGGTGTGCTGTATGTGCGTGAAGGCTTTGAAAATTATGTGCAGCCGTTCATTGATAAGAGTATCTGGTGGACCAAGGTCAAAGCCATTCGTGCAACACGTTATGAAATTGCGGATCGCCAGAAATTCAATACCACCACCCAGCAGTTGAAAAGCTTATTGCCTTTTACTGAAGAGGACTTTGAATGGCTGAATCTGGAGGACCAGACCGCGCATATCAGTCATAGCTTGGTGTTGCAGGACGGCAAGCTGATTGCCAGCCTGTATATTGCACCAAAAGAGCTGCTGCCAGATCGTGACTGGTTATCGGGGCTGTTTCAGCGTGAACGTCTTAGTGCCATGCACCGTAAGGCATTACTCGCTGGTCAGGCAATCTCGATGAGCAATAATGAAGGTGCGCTCGTATGCAGCTGTTTCAAAGTCGGTAAAAACCGTATTATCCAGACCATTAAAGAAAAAAATATCACCAATGAAAAACAAGTGACTGCATGTTTAAAAGCCGGCGGCAACTGCGGTTCCTGCTTACCTGAAATTCGTGGCCTGATTAAAGCTTGCCAGACGGAGTCCGTATAATGAAAAGAATCCATAAGAATATAAATTATCCACCCACCGATTTAGTCATCCTGGCCGGTGGCCAGGCGCGTCGAATGAATGGCATGAACAAGCTGCTGCAAAAGTTTGATGATGAAATTCAACTGATCAAGATTCATCAGCAACTTAGATCCCGTGTAAGACAAGTCTGGATCAACAGCCACCGGGATCACTCTATCTATAAACGTTTGATTCCATCGATTCGTTATTTTCAGGATGATGAACCGGGCTTTCAGGGACCCTTAATGGGCATGAAAAGCGCATGGTCCCATGTGCAGTCAGACTATGTGCTATTTGTACCATGCGATGTAACTTACATTCCAAAAAAGGTTATTTCTAGATTACACCGGGCGATGCAACGAGATCCACGTTGTGAAGTTGCAGTGGTAGAAATTAATGACACAGCCTTATATCCATTCTGTCTGTTAAAACGCAGCAGGCTGCCAACTTTACAGCAGCATATTGAGCAAAATCAGCGCAGTTTAAGGCACTGTTTTGCAAAAATGCACATGCAAATGGCGCGATTTAAAAATCACGCACTGTTTTTTCACAGCATTAACTCCCTCGATGAGTTACAGCAGCATCAGCAACTGCATTTTCTCTAAGTGCTGATTGAGCAGTGCTTACAAACAGGGCAGTACACCTGTTTCAAACTCCTATTATTCTTAAATTCCAATAAATCGCACTCAAATATTAAAAAACCGCAATTTCTGCGCAAAGTTGGAACACTTATTGCAATTTAACCCTAGAGCAATAGCAATTTAATAGGGCATCGGTCAGCAACATATTTGGCTAAAAACAAAGTTGATGATCGGCCCTGATGGAATAAGCAATGAATCACATCAATCCTTTACAGCAGGCTGAGCTAGTTCCGGTATTTCAGGATCAGTTCGGGCGCAACAAACGTAAGCTGCGTATTTCAGTGACGGATCGCTGTAATTTTAAATGTGTTTATTGCATGCCAGAACATCCGGAATGGATGAAAAAACAAGATTTACTCAGTTTTGAACAACTCTATCATTTTTGTGAATTTATGGTTTGCCGTGGTATCGAACAAATCCGCATTACTGGTGGTGAACCTTTAATGCGTCAAGGGATAGTGCATTTTATTGCCGCGCTGCAACAACTGAAAAAAATCGGCCTGAAACGCATTTCTATGACCACGAATGGTCATTATTTGAAGCAATATGCCGCAGAGTTAAAGCAGGCTGGTCTGGATGACCTGAATATCAGCCTGGACAGTCTGGATACAGAACAGTTTGAACAGCTAACCGCAAAAAAACTGCAACCCGTATTAGAAGGTATTCAAGCTGCTCAGAAAGCTGGTTTTCCTATCAAGATTAATACAGTGCTCATTAAAGGTATGAATGACGATCAGATTCTGCCTTTGGTACATTGGGCTCAACGCGAAAAAGTCGAACTGCGTTTTATTGAATTTATGCCATTAGATGGCGACCAGAACTGGGCACGCAGTCGTATTGTCAGTGAGCAGGAAATTTTGGATCAGTTAGCCACAGAATTTGATGTTCAAATTGGGCAAAGTCAGGCTGCTAATCCGGCACGAACTTATCAAATTGATGGCATGCCAATCGGCATCATTTCTACGATTACCCATTCATTCTGTGGTGACTGTGATCGACTGCGTTTAAATGCGCAAGGTGAATTCTTTAACTGCCTGTTTGCAGCTCAAGGCTTAAAACTAAAAGACAGCATTCAACAATTACAGCAGGGCACGCCATTCGCAGAACCCATTCTGCAACAGCAATTACATACATATATCTGGAACAAGGCCGCAGGCTTTGATGCCATTCAGGCTCAGCAAGAACAGTTCAATCCATCACATAAAACCCCTTCAAATTTCCGAAAAATCAGTATGCATATGATAGGAGGCTAAGATGACCACAGAACTTCAAGCATCGATCACCATCAAAATCGAGTCTTTCGGTGCAATCGAACGTCAGTTGCCTCAAGATTTAACCGTGCAATGTCAGCCAGACAGTCTGGTTGCTGAGGTACTGGATAAAGTCGTTCAGTCTTTTCCTGAGGCCTACAATTTATTAGAACGTTGTGCCTGTGCTATGGGTGAAGACATCATTTCCCGCCAGAAGCAATTGCATCAGGACAGTACGCTGGTGCTGCTATCACCGGTCGCAGGAGGCTGAGATGGATCTTAAACAGTTTGCCCGTATTCAGGACACACCGCTGCAACAGGATATTTTTGATGCTATTCAAAGTTTTCCTGAATGTGGCGGAATTGGAATTTTTGTGGGTACGGTGCGTAACCATCATGAAGGGAAGGCAGTCAAGGCACTAAAATATACCGCTTATGCACCTGTTGCTGAAAAAATGATTCGTCAAATCGAGCATGAGATTCAGAGCAAATATGGCGTTTCCTATGTGCGGGTAGTACATCGCATTGGTTCACTGGATATCGGTGATATCGCCATTATTGCCATAGCCTATGCACCACATCGCCGTGAAGCCTTTCAGGCCTGTGAAGAAGCCGTGGAACGGGTCAAGCATGAAGTGCCGGTCTGGAAAGAAGAATTCTATATGGATGGCAGCAGTCAGTATGTAGAAGGGTGCTGTATCCGGCGTGATCATGATGTAAATGATCAGCATCATAGAGCACATTCACATACGCATAGCCATGCCTGTTGTGACGCCGAGAAATCGAAACAAGTGTTTCCTCATGCAATCCAGCCAGATGTTCCCGCTTATCAATGGCCGCTATAAATTAAAGTTTAAGTAAAAAATTAAGAGATTAAAGAAGGGAAAACCATGAAAGATGTCGGAATGAAGCCGGAAAGTTACCGTACTGCTGTTGCGACTGGAATTCTACATGCGCCGCCACACTGCATTGAACTGCTACGTAATGGCAATACCGACAAAGGTGATGCTCTAAAAACCGCCCGGATCGCGGGTATTTTAGGGGCGAAACGTACGGATGAACTCATTCCTCTGTGTCATCCGCTACCAATTTATAGTGCTGATGTGGAATATGAGCTGGAAGAAGCCCATGTAGTGATTACTGCGGTGGTAGAAACGATTGGTCCAACGGGTGTGGAAATGGAAGCGCTGACAGCAGTCAGTCTGGCAGGCCTAACCCTTTACGATATGCTGAAACCACATTGTGAGCCGGAAGAATTATGTCTAGATCAGGTGAAACTGGAGCAAAAAAAGGGTGGAAAATCACATTTCACTCGTGTTCTGAAAGAACCTTTAGCAGCCTCTGTCATTGTACTTTCTGATAGTGTGGCATCTGGCAAGAAAGCCGACACAGCCGGGCAGAATGTGATGGAAATTCTGGAAGAAGCCAATTTTGGCTATATCCAGTATCAGGTGATTCCGGACAGTCCTGAACAGCTACAAGCTTTAATTGAACAGCAAAAAAATGCTTATCCATTAATTCTGACCGTGGGTGGTACGGGACTTGGACCTAAAGATCTGACAATAGAAACCATTCAACCCTTATTAACCCGTGAAATTCCAGGACTGATGGAAGCTGCGCGCAGTTTTGGTCAACGTCGTACACCTTATGCAGCACTGAGCCGCGGTGTCGCAGGTTATATCGAAAACAGCCTGATCCTTACCTTACCCGGTAGTCGCCAAGGAGCTAAAGAATCTTTAGTGGCGATTTTACCTGCACTTGTGCATCTGTTTGATGTGCAGAAAAATATTCCGCATGCAGGAGGCTATCAATGAATCATGCTGTAAGGACAGCACATTCCACCTGTGGCAGTGAACCGGGACTAATTTCTGTCGATCAAGCTCTGCAAATGGTTCTAGAGCATACTGATCACCTAGGCACTGAAACATTGCTCTTAAGTCAGGCACTGAACCGTTTTGTAGCCGCAGATATTTATTCAGAAATTCAGCTGCCGATATTTTCACAAAGTGCTGTAGACGGTTATGCCATCTGTATGGATGCCGACAGGCCAGCAGAAAGCAGTTTTGAGCTGATTGGTGAAGTTCGTGCTGGACAGGGAGCTGATGTGTTACTTGAGCCGGGGCAGGCAGTACGCATCTTTACTGGCGCGAAAATTCCGTTGCAGACCACAACGGTAGCACGACAGGAAATTGTACAGCTTAAGGACTCGACCATTATCTTAACTCAAGCCTTAGTGCTGGATGCTGATATTCGTCACGCAGGTGAAGAAATTAGCATGGGCCAATGCTTGGCTGCTCAGGGTCAGCAGCTCAGTATCGGGACAATTGCAGCCTTGAGCATGGCCGGTATCCGGGAAATACCAGTATATCGCTATCCCAAAATTGCCGTTGTCATTACTGGAGATGAAGTCGCTGAAACAGTAGAAGATCTGGATTCAGGCAAAATCTTTGACGCTAATACTCCTTTAATTCAAGCCTTGTTTCAGTCCAGAAACCAGCAGGTTGAGATCATGCATGTTGCCGATACGGAACAGGCAGTGAGCGATTTATTTGAACAACTCCGAAATCAATATGATCTGATCCTGACCACCGGTGGTGTATCGGTAGGAGATTATGACTTTGTCCGCCCGGTAGCACTGAAACTTGGGTTCGAACAGTTATTCTGGAAAGTTAAACAAAAACCCGGAAAGCCAATGTTCTTCGCCAAATCTGATCGACCCGATCAAAGTCCATGTTATTTACTCGGCTTACCGGGTAATCCGGGTGCGGTCTATATGGGCATGCAGATCTATGTATCCACCTTAATCAATGCATTACAAGGTCAAAAGCAGTTACCGCAATGGTTTAGTGCCGTAATGAGTCATGACCTGACAGCGGATAGCCGGGAACGTTTTTTGCGTATGGTAGCAAGCTTTGAATCGGGAGTGCTGAAGATTTCCAGTTTGCCAAAACAGCAATCGCACATGTTGAGTAACTTAATGCAGGCCAACTGTATTGTCCGGGTGCCTGCCGCACAAGCGATTCGGACAGGTCAGATCCTGCAAGGCCTGTTTATATAAGGAAGCTATGACAGGTGAAAAAGACTGCTATTTTAATCAGTACATTTTTGATCTCGTCTGCACTACAGGCAGGGACGGTTCGCATCTATGCTGCATCTAGCTTGGGCAATGCGGTGACTGAGATTGTCCGGCAGTATGAAAAACGGCATCCTCAAGTGAAAGTGGTAACAGTATTTGGTGCTTCGTCAGCATTGGCTCGGCAAATTGAGGCAGGAGCACTAGGTGATATTTTCTTCTCTGCTGATCAGGACTGGATGAATTATCTGGTGAAAAAACAAAAAATCGCCAGGTCTCAAGTAAAGCCATTATTAACTAATCAACTGGTACTCATCAGTCCTCTAAATATTTTGCAGAAATTTCAGGCAAGCCCAAAATTTAATTTTGCTCAGTCCTTTCAGGGGCATTTATGTACCGGACAAATGGAGTCGGTACCGGCTGGAAAATACGCCAAGCAGAGTCTTACCAGCCTGAACTGGTTAAAGGGTCTACAAAGACGCATTGTTGGAACAGATGATGTGCGTGCTACCTTGGCTTTTGTGGAGCGTGGCGAGTGTACAGCAGGAATTGTATATAAAACCGATGCACTACAGAGTAAAAAAGTGAAAATTACTGGCATTTTTCCAGCTTATACGCATAGCCTGATTGTCTATCCAATTGCACTGACTCAGCAAGGCAGTAAAAATGCCGATGCAGTCAAATTAATGCGTTTTATGAGTCAGCATACCGAGGCGAAAAATATTTATCAGCACTATGGTTTTAAACTCTAGGATGGTTCCAGTATGCTGACACCGGAGGAACTCAGTGCACTGTATCTGTCGGCCAAAGTCGCCGGTTTTGCCACTGTCATCTGTTTGCCTTTTGCCATCCTGCTGGCCTGGATTCTGGCACGTTATGAGTTTCGACTAAAATATGTAGTGGAAGCACTGTTACAGATGCCGATGGTATTGCCACCGGTGGTATTGGGTTATTTATTGTTAATCGTCTTTGGTGGCAATGGCTGGATTGGACAATGGTTGCAACAGTGGGGCATTCAGCTGGCTTTTAACTGGAAAGGTGCAGTGCTGGCCGCCATGATTGTAGCTTTTCCATTAATGGTTCAACCGATCCGTTTGTCCTTCCAGATGATTAATCCGCAGTTGGAACAGGTAGCAAATTCTTTGGGTGTTCAGCCCTATAAAGTCTTTTGCAGTATCAGTCTGCCGCTGGCTTTGCCCGGTATTTTAATTGGCAGTATTCTCTGTTTTAGCCGTAGTTTGGGCGAGTTTGGTGCCACCATCACCTTTGTAGGCAATATTCCTGACGAAACCCGTACCATTCCGATTGCGATCTATTCGCTACTCCAGCAACCTGATGGTGAACAGATGGCTTTGCGGCTGGTGCTATTGTCTCTAGGTCTGGCTTTTGCAGCATTATTGGCGAATTACTGGATTATGCAAAAATACCAGCAGAAAATTCAGGAGCGCTAATGCTGCAGTGTGAATTTCATTATCAAAAGGACAACTTTAGTTTAGATGCAGCAGTCCAGATGCAGAGTTCTGTATTGGGAATTGTTGGACCTTCTGGAGCAGGCAAAACTACTTTTCTTAAATTACTACTTGGACTCTATCAGCCACAATCTGGCTATATTCATTTAAATAAACAGATTTTGAATGATACAGAGCAGAAAATTCACATCCCAATCCATCAGCGCAAAATAGCGTTGGTGTTTCAGCAGGCGATGCTGTTTCCACATATGAATGTTGAACAGAACCTGCTTTACGCTAAAAAATGGGGCAAATTAGCGCAGGAAAAATTTCATTTAAACGAGATTGCCAAGTTGCTGGAAATTGAACATCTATTGCAGCGTCGGATTCAGCAACTCTCAGGCGGTGAGGCACAGCGTATTTCTATCGGTCGGGCACTGTTATCTAGTCCGGAACTCCTGCTCCTTGATGAACCATTGACTGGCCTGGATACCAAACTTAAGCAGCAGATCCTGCCATTTTTTGCCCGAATTCGGGATGAAATACAAGTGCCGATGATTTATGTGACGCATCATCATGAAGAACTGGAACAGCTGGATGCAGAAATCATTGAATTACAGGAGCAGCAGCTGAGTAATTTGCCGAAATAGTTTATTTAAGAAGATTAAAAAATAGAAAATAAAATAAATTTCAAGTAATTTGGCATGGCGTATAATCTTCATCCATTACCGGATGCTACATGGATGAATATGACGGATATTGCACAGACCGAAGTAACGCGGTCTGCCTCAAAAATGGTTTTACCCATTGTCTTTGCTGTTGCCCTTGCACATTTCTTAAATGACCTGATTCAAGCCTGTTTACCAGCCATCTATCCTTTACTGAAAACCAATTATGACCTGAGTTTTGGCCAGATCGGCTTAATCTCTCTCGTATATCAATTGACGGCGTCTTTATTGCAACCTTGGGTGGGCTTCTATACTGACAAATATCCAAAACCTTATCTATTACCGATCGGTATGGGCTTTACCCTGATTGGGATTCTGCTGTTGGCCTTATCACAGAGTTTTGCAATGTTGCTGCTTTCCGCTGCAGTTATCGGGATTGGCTCTTCAACCTTTCATCCGGAAGCATCGCGTGTGGCACGTATGGCTTCCGGCGGCAAGCTTGGTACTGCACAATCGGCCTTTCAGGTCGGTGGCAATAGTGGCTCTGCGGTAGGGCCTTTACTGGCTGCACTGATTATTATTCCGAATGGACAGGCATCTTCAGCATGGCTGATGCTGTTTGCTGCTTTTGGCATATTTGTACTGTTTAAGGTTAGCCGTTGGACTGTAAACAATAGTCAGGCACAGCTGAAAAAGATAGGTGCTACGGCAGCAAACAAACTGCAGGGCATCACTTTAATCCGTGGGCTTGCTGTCATTGGTATTCTGATGATCGCCAAATTCACCTATACCGTAAGCATCAGTAATTATTTTACTTTTTACCTGATTGATAAATTTGGCATCTCAATCCGAGATGCACAGCTTTATCTATTTGCCTTTTTAGGCGCCGTGGCACTGGGTACTTTCTTTGGTGGACCCATTGGCGACCGGATTGGCCGTAATGCAGTGATCTGGTTTTCCTTTTTAGGTATGGCACCATTTGCCTTACTCATGCCGTATGCCAATTTATTCTGGACCTGTATCTTTTCAATTTTTGCCGGACTGATTCTGTCTTCAGCATTTTCCGCCATGGTCGTCTATGCTCAGGAAGCAGTACCAGGCCGTGTGGGTACGATTGCCGGTTTGATGTTTGGCGTGATGTTTGGTATCAGTGGGATTGCAGCAGTCGGATTGGGTTATGTGGCAGATCATACCAGCATCGCATGGGTGTTCCAGCTATGCTCATACCTGCCATTATTGGGTCTACTAAGTTTCTTCTTGCCTAAAACTCAAAAATAAAAATAGTATTAAGACCTGCTTTAGAATCAGAATAGTGCCTAAATTAAAACCCTAAAGATCCGTCATCTTTAGGGTTTTCTTATTTTTCATCTAAGTTTTATAAAGGGGAGAATAGGTAAAAATATGTGATTGATATTGCATTGCTTTATTTAATAAATAATATGTTAGATTGTAATGGATAAGATATATCTAATTTAATAATTGGAACAGTAATTGCTTGATCTAAAACAAATAAAATCAATTCAGTAGTTACAAATTTGGAGGGTAAGCGATGAAAGTAAGACTAATATCTACTCTCGCATTATTAGGCAGTATTTCCATGTTCACGACCGTTACTATGGCGGGTGAGGGTGGTTTGCATTTTGCAGAAAAAAATATTGCCAAAGCAGCAGAATACCGTGAGAAAAAGAAAGTGACGGTAGCTGATAGCGAAGTTCTACATGCCAAAACTGTCGAAGCTAAAACTCAAAATTAAACATTTAAATTATCCAGAATAAAGCTCATCCATCATGAGATGGATGAGCTTTTCTGCAAGTTAGTTAGAGATCCACTACCGAAATATCATTTATATAGGTTGATAAACAGCACTTCAGTAGAGATAAATGTTTACTCTTACAAGAGATGCTTAAATTGCTGCTACTCCAGTTTCGCTGGTTCTGATTCGCACGACCTGTTCTAACGGAGTGACAAAAATCTTGCCATCACCAATTTTATCGGTACATGCCGCTTTAATAATACCTTCGATGACCTGATCGACCTTTTTATCCGGGACAGCAACTTCTACTTTTACTTTCGGAAGGAATTCTGCACTATACTCAGCGCCACGATACATTTCAGAGTGACCTTTTTGGCGTCCGGCACCTTTTACCTCAGTGACTGTCAAACCATGAACACCCAGATGAGAAAGTTCAGCACGCACATCATCGAGTCTGAAGGGTTTAATAATTGCTGTTATTAATTTCATCTCGATCTCCTTGGTTTATCTTAATTCTTTAAAAATAGAAGCCATTGAAGAGAGATACAATTTAAATATGTATTTACTGTTTCAAATTCACTTCATAGACACGAAATCCGCATGAATGATTTTTCAGATTGCTTTTGTATGAATAAAAGGGAGGATTAAGTTAGAAATGAGTACTGTTACTTTTTTTTAATCTTATTTCTTTGCTTTAATTCTGCTTATCCTGATTTAACCTTAACCAATCCTCATTTTTAATATAAAAATAATTAATTCAGAAGCTTAGTTGAAAAAATTATTTTCTAAGTGATTAGCAATGGAATAGTGACCAAACATTTATTAAATACAGCTTCACAATTCAAAATAATTCCGCTAAAACTACAATCAAATGTTAATAAAATGTAATTTTTTGTATGAAAAATTTATTTTCAGCACTCATTGCTGTTGGGGTTCTAACGGGTTGTATCAATACCACTCATATGGGACACGGAGCTGACCGTAAACAACTCATGTTGTTATCTCAAGATCAGGTCGTTGAGCAGGCAAAACGTAAATTTACCCAAAAAACAGGACTTAGCGAAAAACAATATTTAAGTGAAGCTGAAATACGTTGTGCGAAAATTATGAATAGGATGATTCCTTATACGGATCATTACATTTCAGCAGATCGGACAATTAAATGGGGCGTTCATCTTTATCATTCAGACAAATCCAATGCAGGTGCCTTGGCTAATGGCATGATTTTTATGAGCTACAAGATGGTAAATCGTGCGATGCTGGATGATGAAGCGCTGGCTTACATTCTGGCGCATGAAATGGCACATGTTATTCGTGAGCACCAGCGTGAAACACAGAGCTGGAAATATATTGTAAGTCCACTTTTAGTTGGAACTGCCTGGGCAACAGCAGGAACTTCAGCACTGATTACGGGCATATTACATGATGGGTATGGTAGTACCTATCAGCGCCGCATGGAGAAAGAAGCAGATTTGTTGGGACTCGAACTTATGGCAAGAGCAGGATATAACCCTAAACAGGGAATTGCAGTATTCGCTCAGTTCTATCCGACTTTTCTGAAAGAATACCCGATACAAAGCAAATTACCTGCATTTATGCAACGGCATCCATCTTTAAAGCAGCGTTTAAAATATGCCGAAGAAAATCTGGATAGCCCGATGGCGCTTTATGATAAAAGCACTACGGAACAGTTGAGCTCTAAAAATCTGATTGAAATCAAACAAGATCCGAATACGAGGTTACTGATTAATGGTCAACTGGTACGTAATATTGATATTGAGTCGATCACCAAGGATGCAGAAGGTAAGCTCCATTATGTACTCAAATCGAATGTGCAAACCAGCGTCACCAGTCAAAGTCCAGTGAGTCAACCCAAAGACGCCTTGAGCACAGTGAAAAGGGTGCTATAACTTGATAAACATGGATTTACCAGACTTCAACAGCATATGATTTATAGTGTTTTAAACTGAAATCAATTGTTTGATGATGCGTTGAAATGAATGAGAGTAAATACCAAGAAATTAACCGCTAAATTGCTCACGGCTCACTGGACACGTGAGCAGGACATTATACTGATTGAAAATAATAATTTACCTATTGAACAACTCAGTGAAATGCTGAAATGCAGTCAAGAAGATATTATGGCCCGCCGAAAAGTCTTAGGGCTGGTGACGCGCAACAAGCAGTTAAGACGGCTTTTATAATAATTGAATTAACCCTGCATGATGCCACTGACGCCCGTGACAATCATATCAATCGCAATCGTCCCAATCAGCAGTGCAGCAACACGACCGACAATATCGACATATAAATCGATGTAGTTGGAGTATTTATGCTGTAAATGATCATGTAAATATTTCATTAGAATTAACAGGCTACAGGTCAGAAACAGGGTCGAGAAAATCACCAGAATGGTTTGCATTAAACTGAGCTGTATACCGGTGATTACAGATGCCGAAATGGTGCCCGGACCGATCATAAACGGCATGGCAATCGTGCCTGCCAGATGACTGGGTGCTCCACGCATCACACCAATGGTATCTGCACCTTCAAAGACATAACGATAGCCAATCACCAGAAAGATAATACCGCCAAAAATCTGGAAGGACTCAAACCGTACATGCAAGACTTCATTAAAGAAGGCTTCACCGGTTTTTGCAAAAATGATGAACACAATAAAGCTGATCAGACTGCCCTGAATCAATGCCATATTGAAGACTTTTGCATCGGAATTACGGATAATTCCGAGCATGTAAATACTCATCAGAAAGGGATTGAGCAGGGAGAAAAACAGGGCAAAGGCATTCAAACTTTCTGACATCATTCAGTCCTTCCGTAGTTGAGAGATCCTAGATTTTACGATCCGGAAACAGCGGACGTTTACCTGGGCTGATCCGGTTAATGTGCAGATACATCATATGGCGTTCATATTTATCCAGAATGTCATTGATCACCTGTTCCTTGCTATAACCGACCAGATCATTGCCCTGAGAGCCTTCAAACAGATAACTTTCCAGACGATAGTAATAACGTTTGGTTCGTTTACCACGTGAACTGAAATTTGGCGTGTCATAGCGTACCGGCCATATTTCATAAACAAAGTTTTCTTCTTCATCGAGCTGAATGGTCAGATCCAGGTGATACAGTTCAGGTTCTTCCTCAAGCGATTTTTCCTGAATATTGACTTGAATACCTTTGTCAATTAACTCGGTTGCAACGGCCTCAATGGCTGGTTTGCAAACATTATCCAGCATGGTCCGCGTCTGGGACAGGCTTGGATGCAGCATGACCCGGCTCAGACGCTTCTTCCAGTTCAAGATATCCACATTACCGACCACAGGTGCCGCATTCAGGCTGGTACTGGCCTGACGAAAATCTTCCAGACGCAAGGACTTATAGAGTCCCGCCATCACAAAGAAAATGACGAAACTAAAGGGCAGACCCATAATAATCGTGGTGTTCTGTAAGGCTGTTACGCCATTCGCCATGAGCATTGCCAAAGTAAGTAAACCGATGGAAATGGCCCAGAACACACTGAGCCAGCGCGGTGAATCATGCTCAATATCAGTGAATTTAGTCGTGAAATTTCCCAATACCAATGCCCCTGAATCCGCTGAGGTCACATAGAACAGCAAGCCGGTAATAGTGGCGACACCTGCAGTAAAGGTAAAGCCTGGATACTGCGCCAGCAAATCATAAAAACCATGTGCCGGATTTTCTAAAACTGTCGTAGCAAGTTGAGTATTACCATCAAAAATCACGCTGTATAAAGCACTGTTACCGAAAATAGACAACCAGGTCAGGGTAAATAACAGAGGAATAACCAAAGTCCCGGTGACAAATTCGCGAATGGTACGACCACGGGAAATACGGGCCAAGAACAGACCAACAAAAGGCGACCAGGCGATCCACCATGCCCAGAAGAACAGGGTCCAGCTATTCATCCATTCTTTGGGTTGTTCAAAAGGAAAACTGGTTAAAGAAAGCTTCGGGAACTGGCTGATATAGTCACCAAAATTCTGAATCAAGGCGGCTAATAAAAACTCGGTATTGCCTACAAACAGAATGAATAGCAGCAGCCCAATTGATACATAGATATTAATTTCAGACAGGAACCGGATGCCTTTATTGACACCGGCAGTGACTGAAATAATAGTAATAATCACAGCAACAGCGATGAGTGCAGTTTGAATCCAGATATTTTCCGGTAAATCAAACAACACATGTAGGCCATAATTTAATTGCACAACGCCAATCCCGCAGGTGGTGGCAATCCCGAAAATCGTGCCGAGTACCGCAGCTGTATCAACCGTATGGCCGATCGGACCATTAATTCTTTTTCCAAAGATCGGATAGAGTGCTGACCGAATGGTGAGCGGTAAATTGTAGCGATAGCTGAAATAACCTAGCGCGACCCCAATCAGTGCATACATACTCCAGCCGGTTAAACCATAGTGAAACAGGGTCCACACCATGGACTGGCGCGCAGCTTCAAAAGTTTCGCCTTCGCCTACGGGTGGATTCATATAGTGCGAAAGCGGTTCCGCCACCGAGAAAAACATCAGGTCAATCCCGATCCCGGCAGAAAATAGCATCGCCGACCAACTCAGCAGGCTAAATTCTGGTTTGGAATGTTTAGGGCCGAGTTTAATCTCGCCATAACGGGAACAGGCGATAAAGACGATAAAAACCAGATACAGCGTTGCCGCCAGCAGATAATACCAGCTAAAGGTACGACTGACCCAGTTTAAGATATTGATAATGACTTGATTGGCTTGTTCATTAAATAAAATGGTGATGATAGAAAACAGCAGAATAAGCGTTGCCGAAAAATAAAAGACCACTTTATTCAGACTATCTTGCACCTCTTCGTTTTTCTTTTGCATAAATCCATGACCATCGTTTTGTTGCCGGATGATCTACAGTGCAGTGTGATTTGAAAGCAAGAGCCTGCGGTAAAGCTGCCTTGTTTTTGTGAATTACAAACTTTTGCAAATCCAAAACAAACTGCGCTGTACATCAAGGGTGAGCTAGCACTATAATTTTTATTAATTGAACGTTCAATTAAAAAAGCGTTTATGAATTGTTACATCGTTCCGCTATTGATCTAGCAGAATGGTTTTCTACTGTTATATTCGTTATTCAGGTTAGTCCTATGCCAAAAGTTGGTATGCAGCCGATCCGTCGCCAGCAATTAATCGATGCCACCTTAGCTGCCGTGAATGAATTGGGTTTTGCCGAAAGCTCAATCAGTCAGATTGCCCAGCGCGCCGGAGTATCAACCGGCATCATAAGTCATTATTTTGGCGGTAAAAATGGGCTCATTGAAGCAACGATGCGTTATTTATTGCAGCAATTAGGTAAGTCTGTTGCAGAAATGCAGTCCCAAGTGGATAGCACACCTGAACAACGTTTACTGGCCATTGTGCGAGGCAACTTTGCTGCCCCACAAACAGATAAAGCGGCCATGAAAGTCTGGCTGGCATTTTGGGCCAGCAGTCTGCATCAACCTGATTTACACCGTTTACAGCAAGTCAACCATTACCGGCTGCATTCCAATATCAAGCATGAATTCATGAAAGTGCTGCCTAAGGCACAAGCTGAAAAAGCCGCTCAAGGACTGGCTGCGCTGATTGATGGCTTCTGGTTAAGGGGTGCACTGATCAATGAAGAACTTGACCCTGAAATGCCGATAGAACTTTGTAGTGACTATATCCGACAGCAACTCAAGAATGACTCAACTGCGAGGGAATCCCATTGACACACTTTAATCTGCAACGTCCTTATATCCACGGACAATTTGTCGATGCTACATCCAACAGCACATTTGAAACAATTAATCCGGCGACCGGCGAAGTTCTGGCAGACGTGCAGGTATGTACACAAGATGATATCGATCGCGCTGTTGAATCGGCACAGCAAGGACAAAAAGTCTGGGCAGAAATGACCGCGATTCAACGCTCGCGCATCTTGAACAAGGCAGTCGCCATTTTACGCGAGCGTAACGATGAGCTGGCAAAATTAGAAAGCTTGGACAGCGGTAAAGCCTTTAGTGAAACATCGACTGTTGATATTACGACAGGTGCAGATGTACTCGAATATTATGCGGGAATTCTACCGGTTCTTGAAGGCCAGCAAATTCCACTACGAGAAACATCATTTATTTATACCCGTCGTGAACCTCTGGGTGTGGTGGCCGGAATTGGTGCATGGAATTACCCGATTCAAATTGCCTTATGGAAATCGGCTCCTGCACTGGCAGCAGGCAATGCCATGATCTTTAAAGCCAGTGAAGTAACACCTTTAACTGCGTTAAAACTGGCAGAAATTTATACCGAAGCCGGTGTTCCGCATGGTGTATTTAATGTGGTAACAGGTGGCAGTGAAATTGGTGCTTATCTGACCTCGCATCCCGATATAGCCAAAGTTTCATTTACTGGTGGTGTTGCCACCGGCAAAAAAGTCATGGCCCAAGCTGCGAATTCCAGTCTGAAAGAAGTCACCATGGAACTCGGTGGAAAATCGCCTCTGATTATCTGCGAAGATGCCGATCTGGATCTGGCAGCAGATATTGCCATGATGGCTAACTACTATAGTTCCGGTCAGGTTTGCACCAATGGTACCCGCGTATTTGTACCTTTAGCCTTAAAAGCAGAATTTGAAGAAAAGATTCTGCAGCGTATTCCTTATATTCGTATGGGAGATCCACTCGATCTTGAGACCAATTTTGGTCCAGTGTCCAGCTTCTCTCATATGGAAAAAGTGCTGGATTATATCGAACAGGGCAAAAAAGAGGGTGCTCGTTTACTTTGCGGTGGTGGCCGTGCCGAAGATGAGCAATTTGCCCAAGGCGCTTATGTGCTACCCACGGTATTTACTGATTGCCGTGACGACATGACGATTGTCCGTGATGAAATTTTTGGACCGGTCATGAGCATTCTCAGTTATGACTCGGAAGAAGAAGTGATTCAACGTGCCAATGCCACAGAATATGGTCTGGCTGCTGGTGTAGTCACGCCTAATTTGTCTCGTGCCCATCGGATCATTCATCAGATCGAAGCCGGTATTTGCTGGATCAATACCTGGGGTGAATCACCGGCAGAAATGCCAGTGGGTGGCTATAAACATTCGGGTGTAGGTCGCGAAAACGGTATTGTCACACTACAGCAATATACCCAGACCAAATCAGTTCAGGTGGAATTGAGTCCTTTCCAATCTGTATTTAACGCATAAGGGGAGGATGAATGAATTACGACTATATTATTATTGGTGCAGGTTCTGCGGGTAATGTACTGGCTGCGCGTTTAACGGAAGATCCAGAGATCAAAGTCTTGTTGCTGGAAGCGGGTGGTCCGGATCATCGGCTGGATTTTAGAACCCAGATGCCAGCCGCTTTAGCTTATCCCTTGCAGGGACGCCGTTATAACTGGGCCTACCTGACCGACCCCGAACCACATATGAATAACCGTCGGATGGAATGCGGTCGTGGTAAAGGCTTGGGTGGTTCTTCGTTAATTAACGGCATGTGCTATATCCGTGGTAATGCTATGGATCTGGAACAGTGGGCCAGCCTGAAGGGGCTTGAACACTGGAGCTATGCCGACTGTCTGCCATATTATAAAAAAGCGGAAAGCCGTGATATTGGTGGCAATGATTATCATGGCGATTCTGGACCGGTTTCGGTGGCAACGCCTAAACAGGGCAATAATGAACTGTTTCATGCCATGATCGAAGCGGGTGTACAGGCCGGTTATCCACGTACCGGTGATCTGAACGGTTACCAACAGGAAGGCTTCGGTCCTATGGATCGAACTGTGACGCCGCAAGGCCGTCGTTCCAGTACAGCACGTGGTTATCTCGATATGGCCAAAGGTCGCGACAACCTGACGATTATTACCCATGCCATGACCAATAGAATTTTGTTTAACCAGAAACAGGCGATAGGTGTAGAGTATTTCGAGGGGCAAAATACCTTGCAGCCGATTCAGGTGTTTGCCGATCGTGAAGTATTGTTATGTGCTGGTGCAATTGCATCACCGCAAATCCTGCAACGCTCAGGCGTTGGCCCGGCTGAACTGTTAAAAAGTCTGGATATTCCTGTGGTTCAGGATTTACCGGGTGTGGGTGAAAACCTGCAAGACCATCTGGAAATGTACCTGCAATATAAATGCAAAAAACCGGTTAGCTTATATCCGGCACTCAAGTGGTATAACCAGCCGATGATTGGGGCAGAATGGTTATTTTTGGGTAAGGGCATTGGCGCGAGCAATCAGTTTGAAGCAGGTGGTTTTATTCGCTCTTCAGATGAATTTGAATGGCCGAATATCCAGTATCATTTTTTACCGATTGCGATTAACTACAATGGCACCAACGCCATTCACGAGCATGGTTTTCAAGCTCATGTTGGCTCAATGCGCTCACCGTCGCGTGGCCGTGTTCGTCTGAAATCCAAAGACCCGTTTGAGCATCCAAGTATTCTGTTCAACTATATGAGTACCGAGCAGGACTGGCGTGAATTCCGCGATGCCATCCGCATTACCCGGGAAATCATGCATCAGCCAGCATTGGATCCCTATCGTGGTGAAGAAATCAGTCCGGGAAAACATCTACAAACAGATGCTGAAATTGATGAATTTGTTCGTAATCATGCAGAAACCGCGTATCATCCATCGTGTAGCTGTAAAATGGGTGAGGATGACATGGCGGTTGTCGATGGTTATGGACGCGTACATGAAATGCAAGGTCTGCGTGTGATTGATGCCTCGATTATGCCTTTGATCATTACCGGTAACCTCAATGCAACTACAATTATGATCGCTGAAAAACTGGCAGATCATATTCGTGGCAAGCCTGCTCTTACGCCTTCATCTGCACCTTTCTACAAGGCATCTCACGCTTAACTCATAGCTTAATTTTCTGTTGCCGAATGCAAACAGGAATACAGCAAAATTTACTTTACCTCAAGCTTTATAAGGCCGTCACCGGTTTAGGTCTTATTTAGCTTGTGCTTAATACAATTTATATTTTATGAAAATATTCAATCAAACAGTGCTCTTCGGCTGTACTGCTGTTTCAAGTCTTTACTGTTCTGCTGATGATATAGAAACAAAAAAAATCGAAACGAGTGGAAATATTAGCGTAGTTTCGAAATATGTCTCCCGTGGTTTAACCAATGCACCTGAAAATGACGACCTTGCTGTACAGGCTGCATTGAATTTGGCTTATGGCAATTTTTATATCGGATATTGGGGTTCTACGCTGGGATACTCTTATGCAGAAGTGCAAGGGCGTTCGGGACATCGTTCAGACAAATTCGAGCATGATTTTCTGGTCGGCTATACGCACAGCTCGGAGCATTATGACTGGAATTTCTGGAATGCCACCTACTATTATCCGGGGGGCGAAAACACCACCAGTAATGAACTGGGTTTAAATGTCAGCCGCACGCTGGATGAAAAAACCAGTATTGCAGCGAGTGTATCGACTTATCTTTATGATGTGGTCTATGCCAATCAGGGCGATACCTTTTATACGCTGAATCTGAACCATCAATTGAATGATCGTGTAAATGCCAGTCTGACTGCTGCAGGCAGCTATTTTAATGACGACGGTAAATATGAAGGTGGTGAACTAGGCGATACCCAAAAACAGCATGCTTTCCGTTATGCATCTGCCGGCCTCAGTTATGCCATCTTGCCTCAATTAAGTGTGTCAGGCGAATATCTGCTGGGAGGTTATGATCGCTATGGTGAAAAGCAGCGCAATCTGGCTTTATTTGGTTTAAGTTATGATTTTTAATTAGTTCAGTTGTATGGTCTTGACTGAGGTGTTTTATCCGAAATTTGACCGGATCAAAAATCTCAGCTAAAACTCACCAAAGCAATAGAAGAAACAATGCAGCAAAACAGGTTATAAAAACTGAATATATCCTGTTTTTGTTTGCGTCATTTACGAGAAATATGCCGGAAAAACTCACAAACGTTATCAATTTCATCAAATGACTCTATAATAGCGCCCATCCTTAAAGGGTTCGCCGTAGCAGCATGGCTACGTCATTACCCTGATTCATTTTTAAGTCAAGTTCTCCTGCGTGATTCGGCTTGTACATTCAGATTCAGCATCTTATCTGTCCATGTGGCACATAAGAACATTTAGGTATCCACATGGAAATTAAGGTCAATTATCTCGACAATCTCCGCCAAGAAGCCAAATTTGATGACTTCACGGTAATTGCCGATCAACCGATTCGCTATAAAGGCGATGGTTCCGCTCCCGGCCCATTCGATTATTTTCTGGCCTCATCGGCGCTTTGTGCAGCTTACTTTGTCAAAGTATATTGTGCAGCACGTGATATTCCGACTGATAATATCCGCCTTTCGCAAAATAATATTGTTGATCCTGAAAACCGCTATAAACAGATTTTTAAAATTCAGGTGGAACTGCCGGCTGATATTTCTGAAAAAGATCGCCAAGGGATTTTACGTTCGATTGACCGTTGTACCGTCAAGAAAGTCATTCAAACCGGTCCTGAATTTGTCATTGAAGAAGTGGAAAGCATTGATGCAGATGCTCAAGCCTTATTAATGCCGAGTCTGGCTTCTGAAAACAGTACCTTTATTCCAGGTAAAGACCTTCCACTAGAAGAAACCATTGCCAATATGTCTGCAATTTTGGCAGGCCTTGGCATGAAGATTGAAATCGCGTCTTGGCGTAATATAGTGCCGAATGTGTGGTCACTACATATCCGTGATGCGCAGTCGCCAATGTGTTTTACCAATGGTAAAGGTTCCACCAAGGAAAGTGCGCTGGCATCTGCCTTGGGTGAATTTATTGAACGTCTGAACTGCAACTTCTTCTATAATGATCAGTTCTGGGGTGAAGACATTGCCAATGCCGAATTTGTGCATTATCCAGATGAGAAATGGTTCCAGCCAGGTTCGAATGGCGAATTACCCGCAGAAGTTTTAGATGAACATACCCGTGAAATTTATGATCCTGAAGATGAGTTATTGGGTACCCATCTTTATGATACTAACTCGGGGAACAAGGCTCGTGGCATCTGCTCATTGCCATTTGTACGTCAGTCTGATGGTGAAACCGTTTATTTCCCGTCGAATCTGATTGAGAACCTTTACTTAAGTAACGGGATGAGCGCCGGGAATACGCTGGCTGAAGCTCAAGTACAATGTCTGTCTGAAATTTTCGAACGTGCGGTAAAACGTGAAATTCTGGAAGGTGAACTCACACTTCCGGATGTGCCTGAGCATGTTCTGGCAAAATATCCAAAAATTGTTGAAGGCATTAAAGGTCTGGAAGAACAGGGCTTCCCGGTTCTGGTCAAAGATGCTTCTTTAGGCGGTCAGTTCCCGGTCATGTGTGTCACTCTGATGAACCCACGTACCGGCGGTGTATTTGCCTCATTTGGTGCCCATCCAAACTTTGAAGTGGCATTAGAGCGTAGTTTGACTGAGTTGTTACAAGGCCGTAGTTTTGAAGGTCTGAATGATCTGCCAAAACCAACCTTTAGCAGCAATGCAGTAACTGAACCGAATAACTTTGTTGAGCACTTTATTGACTCTAGTGGTGTGGTGTCTTGGCGTTTCTTCAGCGCGAAATCAGATTATGATTTTGTCGAGTGGGATTTCACTAATAACGGTCAAAACTCGAATGCGGATGAAGCTCAGGAATTATTCACAATTCTGGAAGACATGGGCCATGAAGTTTATATGGCAGTCTACCAGCACCTAGGCGCCACAGCTTGCCGTATTCTGGTACCGGGCTATTCAGAAATTTATCTGGTAGAAGATCTGGTTTGGGACAATACCAACAAGGCACTTTTATACCGTGAAGATATCCTGAATCTGCACCGTCTGGATGATGAACAACTGGAAGCACTGGTTGAGCGTCTGGAAGAAGCAGATGAGGATGACTATACCGAGATCAAAACCTTAATCGGTATTGAGTTCGATGAAAATACTGAATGGGGCCAACTCACTATTCTGGAGCTAAAACTGCTGATTTATGTGGCTTTGCAGCAATTTGAAGAAGCCAAAGATCTGGTTGAGCAGTTCCTGCAGTTCAATACCAATACCGTTGAACGTGGTCTGTTCTACCAGTGCATGAATGTCGTTCTGGAAGTTATTCTGGATGATGACATGGAACTGGAAGATTATGAACACAACTTCCGCCGTATGTTTGGTGATGATCGTATGGACGCCGTTTTAGGTTCAATCGAAGGAACGGTTCGTTTCCATGGCCTGGCCGAAACCAATATGCAGCTAGAAGGGCTGGATCGTCATTTGCGCCTGATCGACAGCTATAAGAAACTACATGCAGCACGCGCCAAGTTTGTGGCTCAACAGTAATCCATAGATAGATGAATCAAAAAAACCGCCTCAAGATAGGCGGTTTTTTTTATCGCTTTCAATACTTAAGATTTACAAAGCAGACAAATTCCTGACAAAAAACTACAGTATCTCATGCCAATACTGGGCATAAAATAATTCATAAAACAGTGATTTACATAATGAATAGTCAAATACTTAATTCGCTATTCAAATTTGACCACCCGATAAAACAATCGTAATGATATTGAATGAGGAAGATGAATGTACCTCAAGCAGCTGATCGAACAATTAAAAGTAGAATTTGATTCTTCTTCGACTGATCCCGAGCAGCAGGTTGATCACGCTATGCATCAGCTGATTCAACACAGTCTTGAGGTGCCTTACCCGGGTGAAGGACAGACCTTAAAACGCTGGCAAATCCTGAGTCAGGTTGCCGCCATAGATCTGAGTCTGGCCAAGCTATATGAATCGCATCTGGATGTACTGGCAATACTCCATGAACTACATGCAGATCCTGAGCAGATTGTTGGATTGACTGCGATCTGGGCAGCAGAGGGCGGTCCTGAACCTTTACAGCTGGAAGATGGTCTGCTTTCAGGAATTAAACCATGGTGTTCAGCCGCCGGTCAGGTGCAGCAGGCTTTATTGACCTATAGGGATGAAGAAGAACGCTCGCAACTGTTGCTGGTAGATATGACCCAGGATGGGATTCAGATCAATACCAGTGCCTGGAACGCCGTGGGAATGCAATATACACGCACGGCTGAGGTTAGCTTCAATCAGGTCAAAGCCAAAATCATCAGCAAGCCAAATTATTATCTGGATCGTCATGGATTCTGGCATGGTGCGGCTGGTGTCGCTGCCTGCTGGTTTGGTGCAACGCTCAAGCTGGCCCGTTTTTTAAAACATGCCATGCAGCATAAAACTAATCCATTTAGAGAAATGTATCTGGGTGAGCTCAGTAGCAAGCTGTATGCAACTCGTGCACTATTTTATGAAACTGCCAAACTGATTGATGCCGCCCCTAGGCACAATCATGAATTGATGATCCGGGCTTTACGTGCCCAAGTCGAAGACACCGCACTAGTAGTACTGGAACTTTGTGGCAAAGCCTTGGGTGCAGCACCTTATTGCCAGCAGGCGGATTTTGCCCGCTGTGCAGCCGATCTGCCGGTATTTATTCGGCAAAGCCATGCAGCATTTGATTTGCAGTGTATAGGTCAACTGACGCTGGAGGATGAACAGGCATGGGCACTTTAAAGCATCAAATCGTTGAAGACCGTATTATTCAGGGTGAAGGAACTGCGCTAGAAGTATGGCAACAGAGTCAGCACCTCCATCATTTAAAAGCGCTTGAACTGAGTAAAACATTTCCTCTCAATAGTCGTATTTGTATTGTCGCACCACATCCAGATGATGAAATTCTTGGCTGTGGCGGACTGATTCAGCAGCTGGACCTAGCAGGTTATGAGATTGTCCTGTTTGCAGTAACGAATGGTACAGCCAGTCATCCTGACTCCAGCCTTTATACACCAGAACAGCTGGATCATATCAGACCTCGGGAAACCATGAATGCTTTGGGCGTTCTCGATCTGAAGCAATCCATACCGCGTATTGCTCTGAATATCCAGGATGGTGAAGTAGCGCAACAACGTGAGCAGTTGGCAGCTGCTTTAAAACCGTATTTGCAAGCCAATGATATGCTGGTAACCACCTTTGAGCATGACGGACATCCTGACCATGAAATTACAGGTCAGGTATGTGTAAACAGCTTGCAGCAATGCTTTCTTTAAAATGTTTACAGGTCTTGATCTGGGCCTGGCATTGGGCCAGTCCTGGGGATGCACGTATCCCTTGGCATAAAGCCCTCAAACTTGAACTTAATCCAAAGCAGTTAGCGCGTAAGACAAAAGCCATGCAAGGTTTTAAAAGCCAGCTTGAGCCTGACCCTAGTACTGGTAAAGCTCCAATCGTATCAAGCAATGCATTAATGCGTCTTTTACAGCCATGGGAGGTCTATATTGATGACGAAGGCCATCTATAACCATGACTACTTCGCTAAACTGTATAGCATGAATAATGGTGATCCCTGGCAGTATGAACAGCGCTGGTATGAGAAGCGTAAACGTGACATGACCTTAGCTGCGCTGCCGTATCAAACATTTAAAAATGGTATTGAAATTGGTTGTAGTAATGGGGTGCTGAGCGCCGAGCTGGCTGAACGATGCGAAGCTTTACTGTGTATGGATGCCAATCCGACTGCCATACAGCTAGCGAATCAGCGCCTGATCCATGATCATGTCAAAGTGGTGCAGGGGATTGTGCCACTGGATTTGCCAATACAGCAGTTTGATCTGATTGTTGCCAGTGAAATACTGTATTACCTTGAAGAAAATATTCTGCTGCAACTGATTGAATGGATGAATACCCATCTCAGCCCACAAGGCTGTATTGTGGCTTGCCACTGGCGGCATGCAATAGAAGGCTTTACTCTGAATGGGGAACAGGTCCATCAGCTGTTAAAACAGCAATTGCATTATTATCACCATACACAGTTACAGGATGCTGACTTTTTTCTGGATGTCTGGACACATGACGCAGATTCGATCGCCGTACAGGAAGGACTATTATGAAAAAAATCGGTGTCGTCATTCCTGCCTGTAACGAAGAAGAAGAAATTGCAAATTGTCTAAGAGCACTGGAACAGGCACGGCAAAAATTTTATCAGGACATGCCGCAAAGTCATGGCATACAAATTCAAATTCTCGTCGTGATGGACAGTTGTACTGATGCTACGGCAGAAAAGTTAAACACTTATAATGTTTTAGCCATAAGTTGTAATTATCGTTGTGTGGGAAAAACCCGTGATCTTGGTATACAGCATTTGATCCAACAAGGCTGTGACTGGATTTGCTGTACGGATGCAGATTCCAGAGTACATGCAGACTGGTTTAAGAGCATGCTGCTGCATCAGCCTACACATGTGATCTGCGGAGTGGTTGAAATTGCGCAATGGGATCACTTAAGTCTAGCTACTCAAACAAATTATCTACACCATTATCAGGATCGTATGGGACATCGGCATATTCATGGTGCCAACCTTTGTTTTAGAGCATCGAGTTATCAGGTTCTCGGAGGCTTTAAGCCTATGCCATGTCATGAAGATGTAGATCTGGTTAAACGCGCGGAGAAAATGGGTCTGCATATTACCTGGTCTAACCAGTTGAGAGTGGCAACCAGCAGTCGCCTGATTTCGCGTGTCCGTGAAGGATTTTCACAGTTTCTATGGAGCATTGAACGACAAAATCAGGATAACAAATCAGCTACAAAATGCCTGAGAAAAATTATTTGAAACTTTTTGAAACTATATTTTTTAACGAATCATAGGCTTAACAATTTGGCCGATTTTTTTGATTAAAACCTATTCCATTTAAAATAAAACTGCCTATAATTCATCCAAATTTAGCCCTGTGTACTAATACATTTCAAGTATAAGTTCACGGGGTTTTTCTATGGATCAACGGTTTGAGATACCGCACCGAATTTTATACTGGTTCTTACTATGTACGCTCCGTTATTACCTGCTTCTCTTCGTGCGCTTCCACGTAGTCATTGGCAACGTATAGCCACTGCACTATGTTTTTTCGCTCTAGGTTTTAGTACTGCTGCCTGGGCACCGTTGATTCCACTGGTGCAACAGCGCCTGAATTTAAGCCATTCAGATTTTGGTGTATTACTGCTTGCAGCTGGTGTAGGTTCAATGATCGCCATGCCATTGGCAGGTCGTATGGCGCATCGTTACGGCTGTCGTTCTGTTATTGCTACGGTACTGGCTGCATTTGTTGTGATTCTGCCTGCATTGGCATTTAGCCCGACTAAATTGCTATTGGCAGCAGCTTTATTCTGCTTCGGTGCTAGCGCTGGCGCACTCGGCGTATCGGTTAATCTTCAGGCAATTAAACTGGAAAGTCAGCAACGTAAAAGCATGATGTCACTGTTCCACGGCGTATGTAGTCTGGGTGGTTTGGCAGGTGTATTAGGTATGACCAGTATGCTGGCATTTGGTCTTGCACTTCCTGTAAGTGTGCTGGTGATCAGTATGAGCATTTTACTGATCATGCTGCTTGCTGTGCCATTCTGTCTAAAAGCAGAAGCTGCAGCTGAAACAGCAGCATCTGAAGATAGTACCCAGAAAGCTGCCCAAAAACCTCGTCCGACATTTGCGATTCTTTGCATGGGCTTGATCTGTTTTATCGCGTTCCTGTCTGAAGGTGCAGCGATGGACTGGAGTGGTATTTACCTGAATACTCAATTTAAAGTTCAAGCATCTCAGGCTGGTTTAGCTTACAGTTGCTTTGCTGCATTGATGGTTGCAGGACGTTTAAGTGGTCACCTGATCATTCGCTTCTTTGGTGAAAAGAACACGATTCTGTACAGTGCAGCTTTGGCTGGTTTGGGTCTTCTGACTGTGGTATTCGCACCGGTGTGGTATGTGGCTTTGATTGGCTATGCGATCCTGGGTTTAGGTAGTGCGAATATCGTGCCATTGATGTTCTCACGTGCCGGTCGTCAAACTGAATTACCAAAACATATTGCTTTATCTTATGTTTCTGTATTTGCTTATACCGGTTCTTTGCTTGGGCCAGCATTGGTGGGATTCGGAAGCGAGATCATGGGTCTAAGCCAGGTATTCTTTATCATTGCAGTTGGCCTGATCAGCATTACTGTACTGAACCAGCTGACTTCTGCTCCCGCAACTGTGGCAGAAGCAGAAAAACAAACACCAGCATAAAGCTGGTGTTTTTGTTTAACTCAAAGCAATTTAATGCTGTAAATAAAGATCATGAGAGGGTGACTTACTCAGTGGCTGGTAAATATACTGGCTACTTACGTGTTTCAGATCTTTTAAGAAACAGTCACGCCAATGCACAATGTCATAATTCATCAGTCCTTTAAATAGCGCCTGATAACGTGCAATACGTTCAGACTTCGGCATTTTCACTGCCAGCTTTAAGGCTTTGATCATGCTGTTGTTATCATAAGGATCGACCAGTAAAGCTTCACGCATCTGCTCAGCAGCACCCGCATATTTGGACAGAATCAAAATGCCCGGATTTTCTGGATCTTGAGCAGCAATATATTCCTTCGCTACCAGATTCATGCCATCACGTACCGAATTGACCCAGCAGATTTCCGACTTGCGATATAAACGCATCAAGGTATGATGGCCTAAAGCATCATAATGACAGTCAAATACAGGCTGATCTGTATTCAAGAAATCCTGATTGAGTTGGTCAACACCTTGTTTTAAATCCCGATACAGATTGGCGTAGGTGGGAACTTCCAGTCGGCAAGGACAGGCAATCTGGAACTGGCGTATCTTTGAAAGCATTTCGGGTGTTTCCTGGAAACACTGACGCAGTACATTTACTTTCTGCAATAAGCCTTTGCTATAGTCAATTCGATCTACTGAAATGATGTGTTTAACATCAGGTGATGAACTAAAATCAAATGGCAGTTCGGTTTCAGTGAGCTGTCCTGCACGACGCTGGATTGCAGTAGGGTGCACACTGATCGGATAAGCCTTTATTTCTACCTGACGCTGTCCATTACACAGAATATTGTTGGTATGTGCAGTTAGAGACAGGGTAGTTTTCAGGAAATTATAACAGTTTCTTTGATCCTGCTGCGTTTGCATGCCAAGCAGGTCGTACTGTGCCAGATGCGCTGCAAGATGCTGGCTGCAGGCTAGATCTTGCCATTTTTGTGTCTCTGGAAATGGAATATGTAGGAAGAAACCGATACGATTGCGCATGCCCAGCTGACGGCAGTAATGTGCAACACTTAAGAAATGATAGTCATGCACCCAGATCATGTCACCCGGTTGGATAATTTTCTGCAACTGACGGGCAAACTTGAAATTGACATCCTGATAGATCCGGTAATCCTGATCTGAGTAATCAATATATTGATTCTGGTCATGCATTAGCGGCCATAGTGCACCATTCGCAAAACCACAGTAAAAACCCTGATATTCAGCTTCAGAGAAACTACAGGTATGATATTCAATCTGCTGATCTTTCAGGACGTCAAAGGAATTCTGCCTATACGCCGTCTTTTTGCCATTCCATCCCATCCAGATGCCGCCTATACCATTCAGGGCATCTTCCAGAGCAACCGCAAGACCACCTGCCTGAGTGGCATTCGGGTTCGGTAATGTTACACGGTTGGATAATACAATGAGTCGGGACACGTTTTTTCTCCTTTCATTTCTTGTTTTAACGCTTTTAATGATGTTAAAAATTCATGTAAGAAAAAACCGACATTTGCCACGTCGTCTAAACGAGCTTTGGCTGCGCTTTCTCCTGGGCCAACTTTGATTGACATACCTCCATAGTCATTAATGATGTGAAAACCAGCTTCATCCGTTAAATCGTCCCCAATGAAAATGGGGTAAAACTGCTCAGCTTCAAGATCCTCTAAAATATGCTGGATTGCCGCACCTTTATTGCAACCGTGGGGAACCAGTTCATAGACACATTTGCCGCTTTTTAATTCAAAACCTGAAAATTGTTTAAGATAATGATCAATAATGGCTTTGGCCTGATCTGCATATTCAGGATGTTCACGGAAATGTAGGGCAACTGAATGGGTTTTGTGTTCTACCCGAATCGGCTGCCATTTATTCTGCTGCTCAAGCACACTAGATTTGAGTTGTTCGAGTTCTTTGTGATTGATATAAACAAGTTTTTGACCTATACCATCTTGCTGTAGCAGCTCTATGCCATGTGACCCGACAATATTCCAGTGATAAGGCTTAATCAGTCGTTGGGCTTGATCAATAGAACGACCAGTAACGAGATATAAGGGTAAAAATTGCTGGATTTGTGCAATATTATTTAGGGTAGAAGAAGGGATAAAACTCTGTTCAGGATCTGGATGAAATTCTGAAAGTGTACCGTCAATGTCTAAAAATAAAATACAGGGTAAGGAATTATATTTAGGTCTCCGATCCAGCTTTTTCGCTATCTCGGTATAAATAGAATCTAGAACAGCATTTGTAGTTTTCATTGTTAGGGTGTAATAAATTACAGTCTCTTGATGCATTGATTATTTTTATAACATGTCAAGATCTGTGATCTGCTTATTCCTATAATGAATAATACATTTCACCTATCTACTGTAACGTTGCAATATCTTGTAAAAATGTCTTGAAAATCACATTTCTATAAAATTTTTTCTCAATCAGAAATTTCTAAAATCTATCAAGATATGAATAAGCATAGTTTTGTATAAGAATTTTTATAATAGACAAGGAGCATTGTCAGTATTTTGGGTTTTCTTGTATTAAGGCAAAGCCTCACCATTAAAAATTCTTATTTCGAAAATCGATCTTTAAAATATAAGTCAGGTTATCTCTGGAAATATTAGTATCCAATAACATAAGTTGAATAAATATCATCATTATCATTTAAAACTGAAAAAAACTAACAGATAAGGATTTTATGCTTTATGATCAGCATATTGAAAATGTTGTATGAAAATTTTGCAGGAATACATGTTAGAACTTCGTCATTTAAAAACTTTAGTTGCTTTACGAGAACATGGTTCATTGGTCGCTGCTGCAGGAGACCTGTGTCTTACGCCTTCCGCTTTATCTCATCAATTACGTGAGATTGATCAATGGTTTGGTATAGAGGTGGTGAATCGTCGTAGTCGGCCTGTAAGCTTTTCCAATGTGGGGCAGCGATTACTTAAACTGGCAGATGAAATATTGCCTCAGGTACAGATTGCCCAAAGTGATATTACCCGCATCGTACATGGACAGACGGGGCGTATTATTTTCTCCTCTGAATGCCATAGCTGTTTTGACTGGCTGATGCCTTTGCTCAATCAGTATCGTATCCAATATCCAGATGTAGATTTAGATTTTGCCTCAGGCTTTGAAGCCAATCCACATGAGCTGTTACAAACTGGCGAATTTGACTTGCTGATTACTGCCGATCCGATTGCCTTAAAAGGGATAGAGTATTTCCCAATTTTTGAATATGAATCACGTTTGGTACTTTCCAATACTCATCCATTAGTACGTGCCAAAGAGATTAGTGTACAGCAACTGGCAGAAGAACCGCTGGTGACGTATCCAGTGGATAAACATCGCCTGGACATCATGTCAGGCCTGTTTATTCCAGCCAATATATTACCGAAACAGATTCGGACGACTGATTTAACCCAGATGTTGATCCAGCTAGTGGCAAGTGGACGCGGCATTGCAGCATTACCAGACTGGGTCGTGAATGAATATGAACAGAAAGGTTGGGTAAGCTCACGCCGTCTGGATTGTGTCGCACCTGAAGGGTTACGCCGTACTTTATTTGCAGGCTATCGCAGTGAAGAAAAACTGAAAGATTATTTTGAAGGATTCCTGAAACAACTAGAGCGGTTCTCCAAGAAAAGAGAGATATATTATGATTAACACTTTTCATCATTGCTCTTAAAGTACGAGTAATTCAAGAAAGACTCTGATCAATTGTCTAAACTCAAAGATTGACAATATTCTAGCCAGGATCAGAGTCTCTTATATTCCAATTCAAGCCGCAAAAACTCTAAACTCATAGACACCTTATAGATGCTATATTAAAAATGATTATGGCGGCAGTTCTATCCCATATTCAAACCAGTAACATCATCGTGATATAGAAGATACAAGTACCATGCCAGCACTTACCAGAACTATTGAAGGGAAAGATTATGCTGCCATCTATGTGGTCGGGGATCTTCATGGCTGCTATAGCCTGCTAACCCAAGAATTAGAAAAAATTAATTTTGATTTTGAACATGATTTGCTGATTTGTACTGGTGATCTGGTTGATCGGGGAAATGAAAACCTGGAATGTGTTTCTTTATTAGATCAGACGTGGTTCTCCAGCGTTCGTGGTAACCATGAAGAAATGTGTATCAAGGGGAGACAGGATGTCTGGATTCAGGAGATGCATGCAAGAAATGGGGGAGAATGGTTTTATCTCTTGTCTACAGAAAAACAGGATGAACTCAGCGAAATTTTCTCTGAGCTTCCATTAGTCATCGAAGTCCAATTAGAAAATAAGAAGATTGGCATTCTACACGCGGATATTGATATTCAGGATTGGGAAATATTTAAGGCAAAAATAGCGAAAGGTGAAAGAAAAATTCCGGGCTTAACTTCAGCTTATACCAATGCTTTATGGGGAAGAGGCCGTATCCGGCATCACTCCCACCGTTATGGAACAGTCAAAAATATTGATGAAATCTATTTAGGGCATAGCATTGTGAAAAGACCTACTCAAATTGATAATTGTCATTATATCGATATCGGTTCGTCCTACACCCATCAGTTATGTATAGTCAAAATTAAATAAGTACAAGAGCAGTGTGGAAGATCTCCTGACAAAGAAATAAAATGCCATCAAATCGATGGCTTTGTTCAGTACTTAATTAATAGGTTTTATAAGGCAAGAACTTGCCAGACAATACGACATTTACACGGTCACCATTTGGATTTTCCTCACGTTGAATATCCATGCTAAAGTCGATCGCACTCATAATCCCATCACCAAATTCTTCATGAATAAGCTCTTTAATCGTCGATCCATATACATTCACAACTTCATACCAACGGTAAATTAAAGGGTCAGTAGGCACACTGGTTGGCAAAGAGCCTTTGTAAGGTACAATTTGCAGCCATGCGACTGCCTCATCACTCAGGTCAAAAATCTGACCAATTTTCTCTGCCTGTTCTTTATTAAATGCCATTTGTCCCAAGCATGCAGCCGTTACCCATTCTTTAGAAAGACCAATTTCCTTGGCGACATCTGCCCATTTAATTGACTTTAAAACTTTCGCTGAAATGATCATGTCAGTTACTTGTTGACGATGGGTAATCATAAAAATCTCCAGATTATTCTTAAAAATACATTTGTGAATTTTCATGTTTGCAGTTTTCATGCCAATCATATTTGTGAAATGAGTTTAAATAGAGAATAAAAAATTGAAGGATTTTTAAATTATTTATGGCACAGGTTTTGCTTTATTTATATCAAACATGGCAATGGCGCCATAACACAAA
Source organism: Acinetobacter sp. ASP199 (assembly GCF_022700675.1). Taxonomy (NCBI): domain Bacteria; kingdom Pseudomonadati; phylum Pseudomonadota; class Gammaproteobacteria; order Moraxellales; family Moraxellaceae; genus Acinetobacter; species Acinetobacter sp. ASP199. The sequence goes on along the minus strand of NZ_CP062182.1, from coordinate 1,470,515 downwards.
TTACCTGTGCTAATATTTAAGGCAATGACGCCTAAGGTCTTCTAAAAGATCTTAGGCGTTTTTTGTTTGTAAACAGGTCCAGATATTAAAAATGAGGATGACAACATGGCATATCTTGCTCCTGCAGAGTTTGCAAAAAAAGTGGTAGATGCGGGTGAATCCAAACTTCATATGGCAACCCGTGATGTTTTGATTCGCTCCTTTATGGCAGGTGCGATTTTGGCACTGGCAGCGGTCTTTGCCATTACCATAGCCGTGCAAACAGGATCGCCACTGATTGGTGCACTTCTGTTTCCAGTTGGCTTTTGTATGCTGTATTTATTGGGTTATGACTTGCTGACAGGTGTATTTGTGCTTACACCATTGGCATGGCTAGATAAACGTCCAGGAGTGACATGGGCACGTATTCTAAAAAACTGGGGATTGGTTTTTGTAGGGAACTTTACAGGCTGTTTAGTGGTTGCGGTGCTCATGGCAGCAGTTTACACAATGGGGTTTGCAGCAGATCCTAACCCTGTCGGCGTGAAAATTGCGCATATTGGTGAGGAGCGGACATTAGGTTATGCCGAATACGGATTCGCCGGCTGGATGACTATTTTTATCCGTGGCATGCTGTGTAACTGGATGGTGTCTTTAGGTGTCATTGGCGCGATGATGTCTACTACGGTGAGTGGCAAATTTATTGCCATGTGGATGCCAATTATGCTGTTCTTTGCCATGGGCTTTGAACACTCTGTCGTGAATATGTTCCTGTTCCCATTTGCCATGATGATGGGCGGTGACTTCTCGATTGCTGACTACTTCTTATGGAATGAATTGCCAGTAGCTTTGGGTAACTTGGTTGGTGGTTTATCTTTAACTGGTCTAGCGCTCTACACAACCCATGTTCGTACTGGTGCAAAAAAAGAATTTTAAAATTCACCATTTTATAAAGGGATCATTTAGATCCCTTTTTGAGCTTTCAGCATGAAAAAAACATTAAAAGTCACTATTGGGCAATATTCTACTGCGGGTATTAAACAACAAAACCAGGATTTCTATGGGGTATATCTGCCTGAAGAGCATGTACTGAAACAGAAAGGGATTGCCTGCGTTATTGCTGATGGGATCGGTAGCAGTAATGTCAGTCATCTTGCAGCAGAAACCGCCGTTGGCAGTTTTTTATCTGACTATTACTCTACTTCAGATGCGTGGAGCACACAGACTTCAGCAGAACGGGTGATCCGTTCGACCAATTCATGGCTCTATGCACAGACGCAACAAAGTCAGGGACGTTTTGATAGAGACCGAGGTTATGTCTGTACCTTATCTGCACTGGTTTTAAAACAGCAACAAGCCCATATTTTCCATGTGGGTGATAGTCGTATTTACCGCATTCGTGATAATGAAATTGAATTACTGACCCATGATCATCGGGTTTGGTTATCTTCAAGAGAGCATTATCTGAGCCGTGCCTTAGGTGCGGATTATCGTATTGAAATTGATTATCGACATATTGATTTAAAAGAAAAAGATATTTTTTTACTCATGACCGATGGGGTCTATGAATTTGTTACAGACCAACAATTATTAGATTTAACTTTAGCAGATGGGGATTTAAATCAAATTGCCCAAGCATTCGTTGAAAAAGCTTTAAAACAGGGCAGTGATGATAACTTAAGCCTTCAGATACTCCGTATAGAGCAAGTACCTGAACTGGATCAGTTTTATATTCAGCAGGATTATGTATTTCCACAACAGCTCAGTAAAGGTGAAGTTTTTGAAGGCTATGAGATTGATAAAATTTTGCACCAGAATCATCGCAGTTGCCTGTATTTGGCACACGATACTCAGCAGCAGCCTTTGGTCATAAAAACTTTGGGGGTAGATTTACAGCAAGATGAAAATGCCGTAGAGCAGTTTCAACTCGAAGATTGGGTATCAAAACGCCTGAAACATGACAACCTGATGCAGTGTTATGCACATAACAATGAGAAAAAATATTTATTCCAATGTTATGAATATTTGCAGGGTGAAACCCTGGATCAATGGCTGCATCGTCAGGAACAGCCTTTAAAGCTCGATGATATTTTACCGATTGTGCAACAAACGGTCTTGGCCTTAAATGCAATGCATCGACTGGAGATGCTGCATCAGGATATACGACCCAAAAACATTATGGTTTTGAATGCAGAAAATGCCATAAAAATTAAACTGATTGATTATGGTTCAACGGCAGTAAGAGGTCTGGTAGAAATTAACCCCAAAAATGCGAATCGGCCACTCGGTACTTTGGCATTTATGGCACCGGAGTATTTTATTGATCATCAGCCGTCGGTGCATTCAGACCAATTTTCTTTGGCGGTGATGATCTATTATTTACTGACCAAACAATTACCTTATGGTACAGATTTGGCTCGCTGTAAGACCTTAAAGCAACTTAAAAAAGTTCAGTATCATTCCATCAGGAAATATCGGCCTGATTTACCTGTATGGTTAGATAAAATCCTGGCTCAAGCGCTGAGTATCGAACCGACACATCGTTTTGAGGCATTGTCTGAACTCATTCACAATCTCATGCATCCTTCCAAAGAATTATTAAATTCTAAACCACCCGCAATCATTCAACGTGATCCTTTACGTTTTTGGCAAATGAGTTGCGCCATATTAGGGCTCTTATTTTTATTGAGTATTGCCTGGCCATTTATTTGAGCAGGAAAGATCAAACCATAATTAAAAATGTAGAGGTAAATAGATAGGGTTTTTATCTCAAATAGAGCATGAGATTGAATGTCAAAATCACAGTAATCAATTAACAACCAGATAAAACAAGAACCCTATAGTTGTCATTTGAACAGACTTTTAAGATAAGCAGATAACAACAAAAAAGCAGGGAACCCAAATGTCTGCTCAAAATTTACTGTCTATCCTCAGTGCTGCCATGATATTGGTATTCACTGGATGTACGTCATCATCCAAGTCTCCAATTACAGACAGTTATGGTCCTCAACCTGAGCTGCCTGAACCCAAATCCAGTTTGTTCCCTGTCGTTAATATCGCACCAGCCAAAGGTTGGCCAGTAAATACCATGCCTACACCGGCTGCGGGTTTAAAAGTGGAGGCATTTGCCAAAGGTCTTCAGCATCCACGTTGGCTCTATGTTCTGCCGAATGGAGATGTATTGGTGGCGGAAACCGATGCGCCGCCCAAGCCTGAAGATAGTCAGGGGATTAAGGGTAAAATCATGAAAATGTTGATGAAAATGGCAGGATCTTCTCATCCAAGTCCTAACCGTATTAGTCTACTTCGTGATAACAACCATGACGGTGTTGCTGATCAGAAAACAGTATTTTTGCAGAATCTAAACTCACCATTTGGCATGACCCTGGTTGGAAATACACTATATGTAGCGAATACAGATGCTTTAGTAGGTTTTCCTTATCAGCCAGGTATGACTCAAATTAAAGAAAGTGGTCGCAAAGTATTGGCTTTACCGGCAGGTCCCTTAAACCATCATTGGACCAAAAACGTGATTGCCAATCCTGAAGGAACCAAACTCTACATTACAGTTGGCTCCAACAGCAATGTAGCTGAAAATGGCCTAGACCAAGAAAAAGGACGAGCTCTGATCATGGAATTTGATATGGTCAGTTCTAAGGCACGTCCATTTGCAACTGGCTTACGTAATCCTAATGGCATGGATTGGCAGCCTCAAAGTGGAGCATTATGGACTGTAGTCAATGAGCGGGATGAAATCGGGAATGATTTGGTACCTGACTATATGACCTCAGTGAAAGACGGCGCTTTTTATGGCTGGCCTTATAGTTATTATGGTCAGCATGTAGATAAACGGGTAAAGCCGCAAAATCCCGGACTGGTAGCACGGGCGATTAAACCGGATTATGCATTGGGCAACCACACGGCATCATTAGGTTTGAGTTTTTATAAAGCTGAGTTAATGCCTCAATATCGCGGTGGTGCACTAATTGGTCAGCATGGTTCTTGGAACAGAAAACCACATAGTGGCTATAAAGTAATTTTTGTACCATTTAGTAATGGTCAGCCTTCCGGTACCCCACAAGATGTCCTGACAGGCTTTTTAAGCAAAAATGGAGAGGCATTAGGAAGGCCAGTGGGTGTAACAGTAGATTTATCAGGCGCAATATTGGTTGCTGATGATGTAGGAGATACGATTTGGCGTGTGTCACCAGATGAACAGGTCCGTTAATCAGCAAGAAAAGGGATAGAGATATTGATGTTTATATTCAAAAACTTAAATACCAGTATGCTATAGTTTTACTTGGGAAAATATTCAGAAAAATAAAAGCCTTATAGTCTCTCCCAAAACTATAAGGCTTAGCGGCTGTAGTCTCTTCTTTTATCACTTACTATCCCGGTAAGTTCGCTGTCTTATCGACTTTATTATCGTTATAATGCGATTATTATCAGCTTTCCTTGCTGACTCTTTATGTGAAATATGATGTCAAAAATATAGATGACAGGAAATAGGGTAATTGCTCTAATCCATGTAAGCAATTTCCTACAAAAAATAACAATTTTAAACAAAAATAAACATTAAATGAATATTCCTGTAAATCCATGCAAATTTAAGATGCTTAATTAACGGTATATTTATGTTTTTTTTAATAAATACACAATCTAATATTATGTTCTTTCGGTATCATTACCTGAATAAATGGTCATAGTTACCATCCTTTAGGAAGGTAATTTAACAAATTAATAGCAATCTATACTCACCATCGCTTTCAACAGGGGCTCTATGTACACAAGGTAAAGCCTGTTGTGTGGGGTGATCAACAGCAAGTCGCCAAAGATTCCCTAAGCCTAAATTGACAGGTTTTGCATCAGTTTTAGCCTGATAATGCAGATCAAAGAAATATTCTTCCAGAAACCTTTCAAATTCAGTTTCAGGTCCGTCATGTAATTGCTTGAGTTGTTCTCTGATTTCTGGAATCAAGATTTTTTGCTCAACCTGATCATTTGGCAAAATGTCACTTGCGGCACCGTGATAGGTACATAAAAATGTATCTGTTTCGATAGGTGAGCGATCCACATGGTAAGAATAGACATCGGTCGAAATGAAATCAAACTCATCATCCCGTTCATAGCATTTCAGCAAATTCAGGGAAGGAGAAGCGCCGTAGTCAGTCAATAGCTGCATATCCTTTAAGAGGATTTCTCTAGCCAGATGACCTTGTTCAGAAAGCTGCAGTGCCAACAGATCTTCAACAGAAACTTCAGTGATATTTTCTTTTAAATCAAGTTTAGCGACGATTTCTTTAAAATCACCAGGCAAATTTCTAGACCAGCAGAGGGCATTCATCTCACCTTGAAAATTTGCATCTACGAGTTCAGAAAAAGTTGAAACCACCTGAATTTGAGTATTGCCAGAAAAGGTATTCGTCATATGAGAATGAAGTCACTACTTATAAATCGTGCTCAATAATACACTTTGATGTTTAGAAGTGAACAATGATGAATAACATAAATTAAAAACTTAATTTCTCTATTTGATTGTAGCTCATTATGGCTACAGTTAAACTCATAAAATGAATTTAACTCATCTTTTACTGAGTTTATATCGTTTTACTCATGTTTTGATTCACGCTTAAATACAGCCATACAGAAATTTAGCTTTTTATAAAAATTTAGGGCGGCATATCTCCATGAGTACAGCATTTCAATGTTCAATTAAACGTATTCGTTTTGATGAGAACTATGAGCCAGCAAACAATACCCGTTTAACCACCAATTTTGCCAATTTGGCGCGTGGCGCAAGCCGTCATGAGAATCTTCGTCAATTGATATTGAGGGCAATGGTCAAACCTTTCCATTTATTGAAACCTTGAAAAGTACCGTTATCGACCATCATGGCAATGAACGCATTGAAGGCATGATCGGGAATAGCTTTTCGTCTTATGTACGTGATTATGACTTCAGTGTGGTATTGCCATCACTCGGCTGCACGGCCAATGAAAAACCTGACGACTTTGGTGACCTGCACGGCAAGCTGTACCAGCATCTTGTGAATTCAGCAGTCTTTAAAGCTGAATTTAATAAACTGCCTGTGATTTGCCTGAGTGTTTCAACCACGAAAACTTATTACCGTACCGCGAATGTTCATCCGATATTAGGTGTGGAATACACCAATGATGAGTATTCACGTACCGATGAATATTTCAAAAAAATGGGCTTAAGTGTTCGTTACTTTAAACCTGAAAATGGCAATGCACCCTTGGCATTCTATTTTTCGGGTGACTTGCTGCACGATTATACCGATTTTGAACTGATCAGTGCGATCAGCATCATGGAAAGCTTCCAGAAAATCTATCGTCCTGAAATTTACAACACCAATTCACCTGCAGGTGTGGTGTATCAGCCTAGCTTGAGCTATGGCGATTATTCATTGACTCGCATTGTTTATGACCGTGTTGAACGTGGGGAACTGGCAGTCAAACAAGGGAAATGGACAGAGGAAAACTTCATTAAGCCCTATAAAGACATCCTGGATGAATGGGCTGCCAATTTTAAAGTAGCAACAGCTCAGCAAGATAATGCTGCCTGATAGATCACATATTTAAATGAATTTAGAGAAAGAAGATTAGACATGACACTTTTACAACCTGAAAAGTTACTCCCGACCTCTACAGCAGGAAGCTTGCCAAAACCGTCTTGGCTGGCAGAACCTGAAAAGCTTTGGTCAGCTTGGAAACTCGAAGGTGCAGAACTACTAGAAGCAAAACGTGATGCCTTAAAACTCTCTTTGCATGAACAAGTCCATGCCGGCATTGATATTGTCAGTGATGGTGAACAGACTCGTCAGCACTTTGTGACTACGTTTATCGAGCATCTTGAAGGGGTGGATTTTGAATAACGTGAAACTGTACGTATCCGTAACCGCTATGATGCCAGCGTACCTTCAGTAGTCGGTGAAGTTTCCCGTAAAAAAGCAGTGTTTGTGGATGATGCGAAATTCTTGCGTAGCCAAACCACGCAGCCAATTAAATGGGCATTGCCAGGTCCAATGACCATGATTGATACGCTGTACGATGGTCACTACAAGAGCCGTGAAAAACTGGCATGGGAATTTGCCAAAATTCTGAATCAGGAAGCACTTGAATTAGAGGCAGCAGGGGTTGATATCATTCAGTTTGATGAGCCAGCATTCAATGTGTTTTTTGATGAAGTGAATGATTGGGGCGTCGCGACTTTAGAGCGTGCACTTGAAGGTCTGAAATGTGAAACTGCGGTACACATTTGCTATGGTTATGGCATTAAAGCCAATACTGACTGGAAAAAGACTCTAGGCAATGAATGGCGTCAGTACGAAACAGCATTCCCTAAACTGCAACAATCAAAAATTGATATTGTATCGCTTGAGTGTCAAAACTCACGTGTGCCGATGGATCTGATTGAGCTGATTCGAGGTAAAAAAGTCATGGTCGGAGCGATTGATGTTGCAACCAATCAAATCGAAATGCCTGAAGATGTTGCCAATACACTGCGTAAAGCATTGCAATTTGTGGATGCAGATAAACTGTATCCATCAACCAACTGCGGAATGACACCTTTGTCTCGTCAAGTGGCTCGGGGCAAACTCGAAGCGCTTAGCGCAGGGACTGCGATTATTCGTCAGGAGCTGGGTGCTTAAACGAAGCGTGGCTCAACCAGAGTAGGGCAAATGATCCGTAAATCATTTGCCTGCCTTTGAATACAGGCACATCGTATATATAATTGAGATGAAAGAGATGATTGAAGCAAAAGACTTTAGAAATGCAATGTCCCTGCTAACCACGGCGGTGAATGTGATCACGACCCAAGGTGTAGCAGGTATGCATGGCTTTACCGCATCGGCCGTATGCAGTGTGACGGATACACCGCCGACACTTTTGGTCTGTATGAATCAATCCTCTCGTTCACATGAACATTTCATTAAAAATAAAGTACTCTCTGTCAATGTACTCAGCACGCAGCATGAATACATCTCCAATGCATTTGCCTCAAGTAAATTCAGCTCTGAAGATCGCTTCAAGCTCGGTGAATGGAGCACGCTTGAAACAGGTGCGCCGATTTTAGACGATGCATTAGTGAGCTTTGATTGCCAGATTGAAGACATTCAAAATGTTGGCACACACAGCGTTTTCTTATGTCGTGTTGTTGCCATTCAACACAGTCAGCAGGAAGAAAGCCTGGTGTATTTTAACCGGGCGTATCATCAGATCGGTCAATTAGAAACTGCTTAAATGTTCACTGCTTCGATAGTTAAATCTTTGGAAGTGCATCGTCGAGACAAACATCCTCAGCCTGGTTCATAAGAATTGGGCTGATAGCGTTTTAGTCATTTCTTTTGCGATTAGATTTCAAATATCCATTTTATCGTCATCTTAAATCAACATTCGTTTATCTACTAAAAACTCTTATCTGCTGTTGTTTTAATAAAATACTTTATACTGGAAGGTGAAGGCATCCCATGATATGCAGGAAAGCCCATGCGTTTCTTCCAATATATAAAAACAGCGCTGCAGTCCCGACTTTATTTCTTTATTATTTTTCCATCCATACTCATTTGGTATTTCCTTTTACATGCAGTGACTCATTTAACCTGGTCTACCTGCATTTTGATGAGCTGGAACATCACCATTTATGCCTACTTATTTTTCACTATAAAGAAGCTCTGGCATATAGATCATGACCATATCCTGCAACGAGCCATACAACAGGATGCCAGCAAATGGGTCATTCTGGTGCTTGTCATTATCACTTTAGTGATGTGTTTTATTGCCATAATTATTGAAATTAATCATTTACCTAAAGATGCAACAATCCGAACCGGTCATTTGCTGCTATCGATCCTGACGATTATTTCAGCTTGGTTCCTGATGCATACCATTTTTGCGATTCATTATGCTCATGACTTTTATCTAGCCTTGGAAAGGCATAAACATGGCGGACTGGCTTTTCCAAATACGCCAAATCCTACCTATCCGGACTTTTTATATTTTAGCTATATCATGGGCACTTCCGCATAAACGGCTGATGTATCGATTACTCGCCAACCTATGCGAGTTTTAAATACTTTGCATTTACTGCTTGCCTATAGCTTTAATACCACGATTTTGGCTATTGCTATCAATGTAACAGCAACCTTTATTAGTACTTGAGCGCATAGACCTGGGTTCGAGCAAGAGCTTATTAAATAAATAGCTGTTTCTTCGGATAAAATAAAGATAAGATGATGATATTGATAACAAAAAGAGACTATAGCGTGAGTCATTCTTATCATCTTGAAAAACATTATTTTGAACGGGCAGGTTGGTTGCGTGCAGCTGTACTGGGGGCAAATGACGGGATTATTTCTGTTACCAGTCTGGTGGTGGGGATGGCAGCCAGTGGTGCGTCCACAAATACCTTGTTGGTCACTTGTGTAGCCGGATTAATTTCCGGAGCTGCATCAATGGCTGCTGGAGAATATATCTCGGTCAAATCACAGCAGGACATTGAAAAAAATGATCTGGAGATGGAGGCTCGTGAGCTGAAACGTCACCCAGAAAATGAACTGAAAGAGTTGGAAAATATTTATATCAAGCGTGGTTTAGCCCCTGAGGTGGCACAACAAGTTGCCTTGCAGCTCACTGCACACAATGCTTTAGATGCACATGCCCGTGATGAAATTGGTATATCAGAACATACCTCCGCCCAGCCTTTTCGTGCGGCATTTTCTTCCGCCACCGCCTTTACCGTCGGTTCACTGTTTCCGTTAATCTCTATTTTGCTATTACCTGAACAATACCTCGCTAAAGGTGTGATGCTGGTCGGCGTATTAAGTCTTGGGATTATGGGTGCAATGGCAAGTTATACAGGCGGTGTAAGTATCTGGAAAGGTTCGGCTCGAGTCATGCTTTGGGGGATTGTTGCCATGTTATTTAGTGCATGGGTCGGTTCTTTGTTTAATGTTACAGTCGCTTAAATCTACTCAGGAGGTGATTTCTGGTGGACTTTGGTCCTAAGATTACCTCCTTTTTAAAAATCGGTTTAAGAAAGCTGATCAATATTGTTCAAAATTTTATGAAGTTTTAAACATTTTAAGTCATTTTTAAGATTCAGATTCTAGGCTAAAGCATCTTAAAGTCTTTGAGCCACGGATCATGCTGAAGCTGTTTTCCCATTCGTCTTTTTTAAGTCAGCGACCTAAAAAGTCGATCAGTCTTTCAGGCTTCAACATGTTGTTGGCTATTTGGCTGGGATTGATCCTAAACTTTGCTTTCTATCAGAAAATCCATGAATTTACGCCTTATAGCAATCTAAAAGCAGGTCTATTACTGGTCGCCACGGCACTGATCATTATTGCGTTTTACAATCTGGTATTACAGTGGCTGAACTGGACATGGAATGCCAAAATACTGGCCAGTGTCCTAATCATTCTGGGTGGCTTTAGTGCTTATTTTGTCAATAGTCTGGGGGTCGTTATTACGCCTGACCAGATCCAGAATATGCTGCAAACCGATGCCCGTGAAGTTCGAGATCTCTGGTCAATGCGACTGGTTATCTGGACATTGGTATTTGTAATTTTTCCCCTCTGCGTTGTGTGGATACTTCAAATTCAGCCTGCATCGCTTGGACATCAGCTGGTGCATAAGAGTCTGAGCAGTGTGCTCTCAGCTGGCTTGATTCTGGGATTGTTATACTGTTTTTATGTCGATTATGCAGCGATCTTCCGAGAGCATCGCGATCTGAAAGGCATGCTTTCACCACAAAACAGCATTGCATCTACTTTGTCTTATTATAAAAAGAAAGCACCTAAAGCAAATTTACCTTTGGTGGTTTTCGGCGAAGATGCCCATCTGCTACAGCAGGCCCAAATGCAGGAGCATCCTAAATTGATGGTGCTGGTTGTTGGAGAAACTGCACGTGCCGAGAGTTTTGCCTTAAATGGCTATGCGCGCAATACCAATCCTGAACTGAGCAAGTTAGCGGTGATTAATTTCAATCAGGTCAGCTCTTGTGGAACTGCAACAGCCGTTTCAGTCCCTTGTATGTTTTCTGGCATGTCACGTGAAACCTATGATGAACAGCTCGCCAGCCACCGAGAAGGTTTGCTGGATATTGCGCAGCGGGCCGGTTATCAGGTGACCTGGATTGATAATAATTCGGGCTGTAAAGGTGCCTGTGACCGGGTACAGCAATACCAGATTCCGGTACAACTGAAACAGAAGTGGTGTGATGCTGGTGGTGAATGTTTTGATGAAATTCTGGTGGATAGCCTGAAAGATTATCTGGCGCATCTGGATAAAAATAACCCGAAACCACAATTAATTGTACTGCATCAGATGGGCAGTCATGGCCCCGCATATTTCAAGCGTTCCAAAGCGCCATATCAGCCATTTCAACCGACCTGTAAGACCAATGCCATTCAGGGCTGTAGTACAGAAGAATTAAAGAATAGCTATGATAATTCGATTGTATATACAGACCATGTTCTTGCCCAGATCATTGAAACTTTAAAGCAGCAGACTCAATATCAGACCGGTTTCTGGTACCTGTCTGATCATGGAGAATCCACCGGAGAGCATGGTTTATACCTGCACGGTGCACCTTATAGTATGGCACCGACCCAGCAAACCCATGTCCCGATGCTGATGTGGTTTTCCGATACCTGGCAACAGTACAATGCCCGGCAGCTAAGCTGTTTAAAAACACAGACCGGACAGGCACGCAATCACGATCATCTTTTCCCCAGCTTATTAAGTATGCTGGATATAAAAACGCAAGTGACTGAAGCTAAAAATGATATGCTTGCACAATGCTCATCATCATTAAAAAACAGAGCTTAAAATGCATAAAATACTGATTATTGAAGATGACTTTATGATTGCCGAGTCAACTGAAACATTACTCAAGCTGCATCAGTTTGGGGTGTGCTGGGTCAATAATGGGATTGAGGGTTTAAAACAGTTACAGCAGCAGGTCTACGATATTGTCCTGCTTGATTTAGGCTTGCCGATGATGGATGGCATGCTGGTGCTAAAAAATATCCGGCAAAAGTTTCCGAATTTACCGGTACTGATTATCTCCGCCAGGGATCAGTTACAAAACCGGGTAGAGGGGCTGAATCAGGGAGCAGATGATTACTTGATTAAACCCTATGAATTTGACGAGTTGCTGGCCCGTATTCATGCCTTAATACGCCGTAGTGGTTTAAAAACTACCGGGATAGATACGAATAAGAAATTATCACACAGTGGACTGGAACTGGACCTGGAACAGCACATCGCATGCTTTAATGGTGAACCAATTGAGTTGTCTAATCGGGAATGGTCTATTCTCACTGCACTCCTCATGCATCCTAGCAAAATTTTTTCTAAAAACGATTTAGAAGACAAGCTTTATGACTTTGATAGTGATGTCAGCAGTAATACGGTGGAAGTCTATATCCATCATCTGCGAGCAAAACTAGGAAAAGATTTCATCCGTACCATACGTGGGCTAGGGTATCGATTAGGATGAACGCCATGCAAAAACGTTATTCCTTGCAAAAACGTCTGGTTATTTATATTTCATTACTTAGCTTGGTATTAGGCTGTGTGCTGATCTTTGCAGCATACCGGATTGCACTCGAAGAAATTAATGAAGTACTGGATAAACAGATGCAAAGTCTGGCAGAGCGTATTGCAGAAAATCATCCACAGCCCCTGCAAAGTCAAATCGATCTGGCAAAACAATACAGTGAAGAAGATTTATTTGTAGATATCTGGTCCTATACAGATACAGCCACTTCCTTGCATCCACAGGATGTTCTGGTGGCACCGGTCAGGAAAGCAGGTTTCTATAAGCATCAAACGCCGTATGGAACCTGGTTAACTTACATTATTCCTGGTAAGCAATTACAGATTCAGGTGAGCCAGCAGCAAAATGTCCGGCAGGAACTGGCGCTGGAACTGGCAGCCAATATGTTTCTTCCCTATGTGCTTTTTTTACCTTTTGCAGTATTTGGCTTAGGTTGGATGATTCGTAAAAACTTTCAGCCCCTTAATGATTTTAAAACTGAATTGGCCAGTCGCAAGGCACAAGACTTAAAGCCAATTGCAATGAAAGATTATCCCCTAGAGCTGGAACCGACCATTCAGGAAATGAATCACCTGTTCGGTCGAATTTCCCAGGCCCAACAGGAACAACGTCAATTTGTAGCGGATTCTGCACATGAATTACGCACGCCACTGACGGCCTTGAATTTACAGCTACAAATTTTGCTACAGCAGTTCCCTCAGAGTGAGTCTATCCATAATTTGAGTCAAGGCATTTTGCGTATGCAGCATCTGATCAACCAGTTATTAAGTCTGGCCAAACAGGATGTGACCGAAGGTTTAAGCGAACCTGTTCAATTGCTATCACTGAATCAAATGACAGTCACCTGTATCGAAGAGCTGATTCAACTAGCGCTACAAAAAGAGATTGATTTAGGGGTAGAGCAGCAGGAACTGTTGATTCAGGGCCAAGCTTCAGCCTTGCACTCGATTATTTATAATTTAATTGATAATGCGATTAAATATAGTCCGACGGATGGCGTAATTAACGTATCGATTTTCCAGCAAGGCCAGCAGGCAGTTTTACAGATTGAAGACAGCGGGGCAGGGATAGATCCTGCTCAATTCGCTCAGATCCGGCAACGCTTCTACCGGATACATAACCATGCAGAAATTGGCAGCGGTTTGGGTTTATCCATTGTAGATAAAGCTACCGAGCGCTTGAGTGGAACACTGGAATTTTCGCGAAGTATTAATCTGGGCGGCCTGTGTGTACAAGTCAAGTTTCCTTTAGGCGAAGCCTAAGCGAATAGGCTTCGGTTTATTTGGGCGTTGAAGCTGCTTGATTTAATGCACTAAGGAACCACCTTTTCTATCGGCAATTTATGGCTAAACAGCGTATAGCCGATAACATTCAGGCACCAGATAATCCAGCCAGTCCATAAATTATGACTAAGGAAATGTGCTCCACGCATCATTTGTGCCCACCCCATGGCCAACCCTAAGATTACTGCAGCGATCAGAAAAAAATAAGCACGATTGCGGTTAGACATGCGATAAACAAAATAGCCAGCTATCAAGGCAAAACCGCTAGATGCATGTCCTCCAGGAAAACAGTGTCCATCAGTGGCACTAAAATCCCACAAAATCCCGTTATGGGTAGGTATAGTCATATCCCACGGACAGGCATGAGCCGACTGGAATTTTAAAATTCCGATCGAAGCCGTAGTCAGTACCACCATGCTAAAGAAATAGCCAAATTCCCAGCGCCGCATATGCCAGTTCTGCCATTTCAGTGATACCAACCAGCCCAGCAATAAAGTGATATACACCAGAATCAGTATATCTTTCACATAGCGGTGATTAAGCTCTGCCAGCGCCCAGTGTTGTCGCAGGGGGAATTGACCATGGTCATCTATAAAGGGATAGATAAGCTGTAAATCAAGCACTCCTCCAATATCAAAGAAATTCAAAAGAACAAAAAAACTAAATATCAAAAGTAAGGTTTGAGTCAATAAAAACCGGGAACGGTCAGTGATCATTTTTAATGGTCCATTTCAGGCAGTAGCGGGTGCAGTGGTCAAATCGAATGACCAGCCAAAATGATGCCCCAGGTCACGGTTATTAGACTGAGTGCTACAAACTGGGCAGCACTGCCCATGTCCTTGGCATTTTTAGACAGTTCATGCTGCTCCATGGAAATACGGTCTACCACCGCCTCAATCGCCGAGTTAAGTAATTCAACGATTCGCGCCAGCAGGCATACGGCGACCATCAGCGTTTGTTCCAGTCGATTCACTGGCATGACAAAGCTCAGAGGAACCAAAATCAGGTTGATGAGCAGGATTTGCCGGAAGGTCGCTTCATTTTGAAAGGCTGTTTTAAAGCCGGCCACGGAATAACGGGTCGCATTCAGAATACGCTGTATTCCCGAGTTGCCTTTATAGGGTGAACGGTAGGAAGACATAGCTGTCATGAGTCAATAAAAGGAAACTCTAACTTAAGATTGCAGGCTTAAAACTTTCTTAAAAAAACTGGCCTCTATGTGTTTTTTAATAAAAATAATATTTAATTTTTTGTGCAGAATTAAGAATTTTTTAAGTTTGGGCGTTTATCTTAAGTACTAAGTTATTTTTCGTGATGTGATCCACATGACCTGCTGCAGTTTTGATCTCGACTCATCATGTTAAGAAAAAGAGAAAGTATTTATGCGTAATTTAACTGCAACAATTATGGATGCTACTTCTGGTATTGGTCAGGCTATTGCAAAGGTTCTAGGCCAGAATGGGGTCAATCTGGTGCTTGTTGGGCAGAATCAACATATTCTACAAAGAGTACATGACAATTTAGCCCAATGTTACCCACAGCTACAACTGGATTTAATTCATTGTAACTTTGCCGATCTGCAAAGCAGGGAAGAGCTGGTTAAAGCTATTGTTGCGCTAAATAGACCCATTCACTACTACATTAATAACATCAGTATCAGTGATTTCAAGCTCTTTGCACAGCAGCCACCAGAAAGCATGGAACAAATGATGCTAGTCAATGCAGTTTATCCCATGCAACTGATACAAAAGATCCTGCCATTGATGTCTACTCATCCATCTGGCCAGATCATTAATATGGGTTCAACCTTTGGCAGTATCGGCTATCCAGGATATGCAGGTTATTGTGCCAGTCAATTTGCCCTGCGTGGTGCGACCGAAGCATTAGCCCGTGAATACAGCAAAAGCTCGATCAGATTTAGATATTTTTCACTACGGGTGACCGAAACCAATATTCATCATTCAAATGCAATAGAAATGAATATAAGACTGGGAAAAAAGATTGACTGTCCAGAATTCGTTGCGGAAGAACTATATCGGTTTCTACATACTGATTGTCAGTCGTATCAAATAGGCTATCCTGAAAAAATCTCGATAGCTGTTAACCAGATTTTTCCAGACCTACTCTCAGCATCAATTAATAGAGATTTAGCAACGATTTGTGAATGTGCAGAAAAAGTTGCTAGTTTCTAACTGTGATTCACAGACTAAAGAAGCAGGATATTAATATAGTTCCCTTAGAGTGGCAGGTATCAATCCCTCCTTGGATACCTGCTTTTTTTTAGAAAAATACTCAAAACTAAAGCTGCAAATTACAAGTCCTCCAAGTAGAAGATAGCTGAAGCTATGATTAGTTGTATGGGATTTCACTTATATATTGATCCGAAGTCCACTTCATACTTTAATATTTATATCAATTTAACTCTAAACAAAAATATTCTTTTTATTGACCAGTTAACTCTTAAAATTAAAATGCCGGCATTGAGCCAGCATTTTAATTTAAGTGAGCTATTTAACCGGCTATAACGCCGCCATCATTGCGCGTAATCACAACAGTTGCTGAACGTGGACGTGCGGTCTTGTTCGAACGATCTGATTGACTTGCAGGCCAGTTACTGGTTGGAGCATCAAAGGTTTTAGAATCTTCACCCGGATGCTGTACATTGATGAAAATGGCTTTATAGTCCGGTGTCATGGTCACACCTGTAATTTCACACTCTTTTGGACCAGTCAGGAAGCGACGTAAATTTTCATCGGTTACTTGGGCACCCGCAATCGTCGCTTGACCATTAGAAGTTGTTGCTGGACCACCATCACCTACTTGTCCAGGCAGGGCAGCCAGCATCATACAGTTAGTGGTATCTGTATAAGCGCCGTCGTCAGTCTGAATCCAGAGTACGCCACGAGGATCAAACCACATACCATCTGGTGAAGATAGGTCATTATTATCATTTAAACCTGAGAGATTGATATTCGGTGCCATTTTGGCTTCAGCACCGAATAGGTAAATATCCCATTCAAAGTTTTCTGATGCGGTATTTTCTTCCTTAAAGCGAATAATATGGCCATTCACATTACCTTTACCACCTTCAGGATCTGAGTAATTACGTGGGTTGGCAGCATCAACAGGTTGTGCCGCATTATTACCACGATGACTGTTATTGGTCAGGGTGACGTAGACCTCACCATTCTCCGGGTTAACGGCGACCCATTCAGGGCGGTCCATCTTCGTTGCACCAACAGCATCGCCTGCCAAACGTGCAAAAGTTAATACGTCCGCATCAGAGTTAAATGGATATACGGTATTTTGTTCAGTTAAACCATTTTTACCGTGAGCAAGTTCAATCCATTGACCAGTTCCATCTGCATTGAACTTGGCCACATAGAACTTACCTTTATTCATGTATTTGTCACCAGCACGGTAGCCGGTATTGATATCTTTTGGATCCCATTTTGCATCAGAGACAAATTTGTAAATGTATTCACCACGTGAGTCATCGCCCATGTAGAAGGCAAACTGTTCACCTTCAATCGCACGGCTAGCACGACAGTCTTCGTGAGCAAAACGGCCCAGTGCAGTACGTTTTACCGGATTTGCACTGTTATCAAATGGGTCAATTTCAACAATCCAGCCAAAGGTATTTGGTGCATTACGATAGTCTTCACTTGCAGCGGCTTCAGTAACGTTAGCTGACCAGCGGTCATACATATCTTTTGATCCAACTCTAGCCTGAGCAGTTTCCCACCCATAACGTGAAGATTTATCTAAATAAACAATACGGTCTTGTTCATCGCGTTCCGGAATTTTTTCACCGTCAGCATCCTCAACATAAATGATGCTGCCTTTCTCATCACGTTTAACTGTACCATCGACATTTTTTTCAGTTTGATAAGAAATATCTAAGCCTAAGCCATAACGTTTAAGTGCGGTTTTCTCAGCTTCACTACGGTCTGCATATTGGTCTGTACCTGAACGCTGGAAATAACCAATAAAGTTTTCTTCGGCAGTTAAATATGTACCCCATGGTGTATAGCCATTACCACAGTTATTGTGTGTACCACGGGTTTGATGACCGTTAGGAGAGAAAGCCGTGTGGACTAATGTAGAGCTTGTCACCGGCCCAGCAAAATCCATGACTGTTGAAGGAGTAATACGGCGGTTAAATGGTGATGATTTAACGATTTCTACTGCTTGAGTTTCGGTATTTTTCTTAATATGCACAATTGAAACACCATGCGCATTCACTTCACGGATGACTTCATCTTCTGGACGACGACCATCAACTTTTGTTGGTCCTTGAGGATGTAAAAAAGTTTGATTGATATATTCATGGTTCATAACAAGTAAGCCATGTTCCGATGCATTCTCTTCATAACGGCCGGTTTTAGTGCTTAAACCAAAATAACTCATACCATCGTGGCAGTCACCCGCACGGAACTGAAAGCTTAGCCCCGATGGAAACTCGCTATCATTATCATTCCAGTCAGGGTAGGCAGGATGAATCGAATCACCCATGGCGTATAGGACAGTGGCTGTATAGCCTTCTGGAACCGTAACCCAGTCGTCCAGGTTTTTCTTCACTGGGCTAAAACTTAATTTTTCTGGGCGAGCATTGTTGTCTGCTGGAGGGGTTGGCTTGTTCTCATCGTCCCCGTCATCGCTACACGCCGTCAGGCTAGAAGCCAAAGCTAATGCTGCAGCGCCACTTGCTGTTTTTTTAATTAAGCTACGACGAGAAATACACTGTTCTAAAATATCACGAAAGTGCATGTTATTTGAGTTGTTATTATCTAGCTCTTGATCTTCGTGATAGGGTGTCTGGTATGTCATTTTTAGTTCCTAGAAAAAAGGCTTGGTTATAAAGTTATGAACAAAATAGCCTTGAAGTATTACATTCTGGTTAAGCCTGTATTTCAATAAAGTTAAATAAATCATTTATTTATAAAGATAAGAACAGAAGACAGCCAGAGCTGCCTGAGTTAAAGACTATTCTTTTTGTTTTTGATTTGTTGTTATTATTGATTGGTTAAACGCCGTTTTTCGACCAGTTTTCCGGCCAGTAAACCCAGTTCAAACAGTAACCACATCGGGATGGCCAGCATGATCATCGACAGGGCATCCGGTGGGGTCACAAACATGGCCACAAAGAAACAGCCGACAATAATAAAGCGTCTTTTTTCTACCAAGGTCTGTGTACTCACCACACCGATCAAGATCAGTAACAGGGTAATAATCGGAATTTCAAAGGTAAATCCAAACACCAGAAAAAGTTTTAAACAGAAAGTCAGATAACTGTTGATATCGGTCATCGGGGCCACAGTTTCAGGTGAGACACTGATAAAAAAATGCAGGATAGATGGCAAAGCCACCAGATAGGCAAAAGCGATACCCGCATAAAACAGGGCGATGCTGCCAATCAAGAGCGGCAAAGCCAGACTTTTTTCATTTTCATATAAGGCCGGCTTAACGAAGGCCCAAAGTTGATACAAGATAAAAGGCATAGCGATCAGCAAGGCAACAAAAAAATTCAACTTAAACGGCGCCATAAATGTCGCAGTGACATCTGTAGCAATCATGGTAGAACTTGCCGGTAACTGGGCACGTAAGGGCTCGGATAAAAGTTGATATGTATGTGTCGCAAAGGGCAACAGACAGAAAAATAAGCCAATCAATATCCCTACAATCCTGAAAAGATGCTTGCGCAGAATCACTAAGTGTCTGGTAATCGGCATTTCTTCTAGCTGAATGTTCTGTGGATCGTTGCTGGCTTGAGTCTTGGATAAAATACTCATACGGCTACCTTGATATCAGGATATTTTTGTTCTTGCTTGGCGATCTGATTCGGCGGAGTTAAATGAACCGAAGAAACTGGTTGATTGACCAGTTGATAACTTGGCTGATTTTCTATAACTGGCTGTTCTGAATTTTTTGTGACTGACTCAAGTGGGGTATTGAGATCAACCATTTGTGCCTGCATTTTGGCTTCCAGTTCCTGAATACGTTTCAGCTCGGATTGCATTTGCTCACGTAGTTCAGACAGACGCAATTCACGGTCAAGATCATTTTGTATATTGCTGACGGTTCTTTTTATTTTAGTGGACCATTTACCTATAAAACGAACTGCCTCAGGTAGCTTATCTGGTCCAAGCACTAAAAGCGCAATCACCCCAAAGGCCAGAAGCTCAGTCATTCCAATATTGAGCATGACAATACCTTAACTTTTGATTGAACTCTTGCTGGCTTTAACTTCAGCATCAATAGTGCGGGGCTGTTGAAGTTTTGCTGCTTCAGCTTCTTCTTCACGCACAGATTTTTTAAAGTCCTTGATAGCACCACCAACATCTTTGCCCAGATTTTTGAGTTTAGACGTGCCAAACAGTAAAATTACAACGATTGCAAAAATTAGTACGTGCCAAATTGATAATCCTGCCATATTGTCCTCATTGCATCTTTTTTAAATTCACGGTTATCTCAACATGAATAAATGACAAAGCTATGACGTTTTAATGGCAGTTTAGAGACAAGAATCGTCTAAAATAGGGAAGTCCGCAATGAAGTGCTTTAGCTTTTGCGCCTTTAGAGTTTGGAAGTAACTATCGAAAGTGCAATCGAGTCTATTTCTACACACCATTTGAAAGAAAAATGATCTGTATTCGTAGCCATCAAGCGGTAAATCCGTTTTCAGTAAGTATGATCAAACCGAACTCCTTGAGTTTTGATCACCTTGTTGCTTTCTATCGGAATTATTGGCGAAATAATCCTTTTTTTTGACTTTGGTTTGAATGATTAATCAGTAATGACTATTATGAACTTAGATTTGGGTATTTTTATACGAAAAAGCATTGAAATCTAGGGTTAAACCTTAGAAAGCTTTAATTGATTATTCGGAAAATTCAATAACTGGGTAAGGTCGTGTTAAAGCTTAGGAGATATAAAAATGTTAAATTTATTAAAGAATTTTTTTGGATTGGATAAAAAAAGTGTTTTGGTAAACGGTGAGACAGCAAAGAGTTTTTCGTTTTCTAAAAAAAATAATAAAGCATTGGCTTGCAAGGATTTGAGTCACTTGGATGGTAAATTCAATATGCCAACGCATTCAAATTCGCAAGACAATATGAATTTTTCAGCTAATGGTGGTATGGCTTTAAGTCGCAATGATTTATCATTACTGGATGAAAAATTTGAAATTCCTAAATTTATTGAACCTGAGTACCTAAAACAGCTCAACATAGTAGAAGCAACAGCTCGATTTGGTGTATTTAAACCATATGGTAGTCACACAGTTCGTGATGACAAAGTTTTTCATGTAGATCAGAGAATATATGCAACAAACCCGAATGGAATATTTGATGAACCTTAATGTTAGAAATATTAAATTTCCATTAGCTTTCACCAAGGGTAACAATTACTAAAGATAAAAAAACCGCCAAATGGCGGTTTTTTTTATTGATATTTAAGTCTTTTTAAAGTGAAAATCATATAAATGTATCTATATGATTGTTAATTATTATTTCTACCAACTAGGCGTTGGTAGGCTAAATGCACTCAACGCTTGTAGGGCGTTAATAAATTGATTAATCTAGATTTTATAGCATTAGCAGTTATGACATAATTGTTTGTGCGTAGTCTTGTACGCAGGCGATACAAGAAATGATAAGCCCAGTTGAATTCGACTGGACTTTTTCCTTTACATTGATTAAAGCTTATTTTGAAATAAAACTCACTTTGGAATAATTTCAAAATAAGCTTTAATTTCTGCTGAAAATGTCTAAATTAACTTTTATGGACAACAGGTGCGTGAGTAACAGAATTGCATAATATTCTAATTTAACATAATATACATTATACGAAATCAACCTAATATACTTATATAAGTACATTTATCATGTACTTATATCTGTTGCTCAAGCAACGTTTAGTTTAAAGCACCTCAAACTCAATCCTACGATTTTTCTTTCTACCTTCAGCCGTTGTATTATCCGCTACAGGTTTGCTAGATCCCAATCCTTCGGTATTCAGTAAATGTGCCGGAATATTTTTTTCGATTAAATAAGTTTTAACAGCTTCTGCACGTTGCTGACTCAACATGAGATTTTTATTAGCATCGCCTGAACTATCTGTATGGCCAATAATTCGTACCTTTTTGCTACCAACCTTATTTAAGGCACTGACCATTTCATCCAGAATCTGTATCCCTGAAGCTGCCAATACCGCACTGCCAGATTCAAATTCAATGATTCGATTCTTCAATGCTGCATCAATAATCTGCTGCTCTACCTGATTGACTGAAAGCTGTGCATTTAAACGGTAATTTGCTGGTGTAAGTCTCTGAAAATTAGCTTTAGTTCCCTGAATTTGAGCAGTATTTGATACTTTACCCATCAGTTGAATATCAGAACCTTTTACTGTCAATTTGCCTTGTTTTACCTGTTTCAGGTCTTCATTAATCATATTACTGACTGTATTTGACCAGTCAGCTGGTGCGGCAACCTGACGGATCTGGATACGATCTACTACATTTTCCTGCCCATAAATTGTATATAATTTGCTCAATATTTCCTGTTTAGTGTTTTCGTTTGGTACAGCACCTTCGATAATGATTGGTTGTGCATATAGAGAAAAACCCAGAAATAAATATAATAACATATTGATTTTTATAATATTTTTAAATTTTAGAGATTTTATTTTTATATTCATTTTATGATTCTACAAATGTCTGTTTAAATAACCTGACGCCTTGGGTTAGGCTCATCTGACGCTCACTTAAGGACTGTTCCAGGGTTGCCAGGCCTGCATTATTTTCCAGATACTGATCAATCCAGGCTGCATTGATGAGTGATACCCAATGCTGACTATCCAGATTTTCTGTAAAAATATCACTTAAAGCCTGTATATCTGCACCTTTAAAGCCAAACAGCAAGATTGGCTGTTCTTGGTGTAATACGCCAATCAATAGTTCTGTATGATGATGTTCCACAAACTGGCTGATTAAACTGACCCAAAATGCGGCAATTTCATAGCAATAACTGATATTATGAATTGGCAAAATTAACACCTTATTCAAACGACTGGTGCCTTGCTGAATAACCGGTTGCAGCAATAATCCCAATCCAATCAGGCTTTGAGCCAGCTGATAAACACTGAGATTCATCAGTTTGGCAAAGGAATGAATAGTATGATTTTCATAAAATTTCTGTGCCTCTTTATGGCTGGATACAATAATCTGGTCGCTGAGTTTATTCAGTTTATCCAGCAAAATATCGGTATCTCGTATGGAACGCATCGCACGATTTCGCTGATAAAGCTCAACCAGTGCCGACTTATAGCACAAGGGTGAATACACGATATTTTCAAATGGCTGTTCATGCTCAATCAGATGACTGAGCACCATGGGAAATTGCCGACCTGAACTGTCTTCACTGGAAATCAGATTCGCTACTAGAAATAACCTTTCCTTCGGATTGGCAATAAAAAAATCCAGCGATGGTAATTGCGCATAGGCCTGTTTGAACTCTGTTTTTTGCATGGCAAATTCCAAGGCTTCCGTAATCCATTGATCAATCAGCTGAATCAAATGATATTGCCCTCGTGACTTGAGAAAATCACCACGAGCAGGACATTTACCATAATAAAGTGGTGTGGTTTTTAACTCATACATTACTCACCTCCACCATTTTCTTTAGCTTGAATTGATTCCTCATCATGGTACAGCTGCTCCTGTATTGGCTAATGCCGTAGTCGGATTAGCTTGGCCTAAGCTTTGCTGAGGAGATACAGGAACACTTTGTGCAGCTACGACACGCACCGATTTATTGGAAACCACCTGATCCACCAGTTGCAGGTTGGCATAGTTCGGCTGGCCACCAATTGAATTAGCATTGTGGCCGCTGACCAGTCGGAAGTTTACTTTTATTGAAAGTTCCGGGGTTTCCTTACTCGTCCAGATCATCTCAAAGTTATTGCCTTTTTGAGTACGCTGAGCACTTTCAATCAGGCGATTAATCCCATACTCCCCCGGTTCATCAAAAATGGTATGGGTCTTCCCTTCCAGATCCACCACAGTAATACGCGCACCCGGAATCGATCCCGGATTTGGCCAGACAAAGTTCACCCATTGCTGTACCCCATTTTCAAAAAGCATACGCTGCCCATCAATATCAAAGGTATAGGCTAAAAGTTTTGGATTTTCCAAGGGATAGAACTGGAAATTGGACTGGTTTACAGCCGATGCTGTACTCTGCTTCTGATTCAATTCACCTGTTGCTACCCCATGACTAGGCGCTACATAGGTCTGGAAATTCGTTACAAAAGTTGGATTAAGGCTGATCCCCAGATCCTGCCAGGTTTTCGAAGTTAAGATATACCCACGACGAATGACCAAGGGATCCAGATGCTCTTTTACAAAACGTGCAATACTGCCACTTTCACCAAAAATCTGATTAATTTCATTGGAAGTGGCTTGTAAATTCGCCTGACTGCTAAATGGATATTTCTGAGCCAGATTCTGGATAAATGGCTGGTACGACTGCATGGCCCAAAGCTTATTAATTTCTGCTTGTGTTGGAACAATCAGACTTTCAAAAGACTGGGTTAAAGGTGCGATCAGTAATTTTTGGAGTAGTTGCTGATCCAATTCTGTAGTACCAGCCGCCATTTTCTCGGCCACAAATTTATGAGTGGTGTTGAAAATGGAATTCTGCTCATGGATGGTTTGTTTTACCAAGGCCATACTTGCAGGACCAATATCACCGGAGCTTTTCAGATCATTGAATTGACTGCGTATTTTTGAAATCGAATGCATATAGCCATCCAATAGGGATTGATTCTGCAGATCATCCCGCTGACGTACCATCTGGTAGAATACCTGAAATTCACGTGCAATCACGCCATGGCCTAACTGGTTACTCGCCAGTTGTGCCTGTTTTGCTTCATCACGATTGAGCAATTTACGTTTAAACCAGGCTATAAAGCCTTTTTGTGGCACAGCCAGTTCTGCCTGAACCACCGGATTATCCCAGCTGGTTTCTTTGGCCACACGCTGGATCAAAGTCCTGATTGGAGAATTTTCAGGTTCACCCAAGATATCAATCTGTTTGATTTGCTGGTTGAAATCACCTGCCTTGGCATAATGAACCGCATTCAGAAACTTACGCCATTCTGCAATATATTCCTTTTTATACAGCTCAGTCAGCTGGCGACGGATCTGTTCAGGACTACCACTAAAGCTCAAGTCATCAGATTGTGTGGTATTCAGTACCCAGTCTCGGCTATCCGTTGAACTGGTTGCTGCTTGTTCAATCGCTTCCTGTACATAATCTTTCCAGGCCTGATAACTATAAACACCTGGCAAAGCGTAACTGCCCAGCATGATATTCTGATTCGTTTCCCCCAGAATCTGTTTTACTGTAATCGCAGGGAAACGCACCGCAGCACGCATCTTGATTTCGTTATACACGCGATCACGTGCAGAAATGCCTGTAGTAATCGCTGTCAAGATCTGGCGGCTTTGATCAACCAGTACGGCATCAGAATTCAGCTGAGGGAAACTATTACGTCCTGCCAAGGTAATGGCATAGCTCAAAATCTGTTCTGCTTTCTGGATCATTTCCCCACGCGGCATTTCACCACGGTTTTGCTCCAGCCATGAGCGCCAGAAACGCGTTAGCTGATCACTTAAGTGACTGGAATCCACATATTGTCGATTGCTTAGCATTAAATAGGTTTTCAGGGCATTATAAGCATCTTGAGGATTCTGATCAGAAGGTTCAGAAACAATCTGACGTCCTTGTACCGGCTGGTTAATTTTTACCTGAATATGATTTTCTTTTAGAACTGCTTCATTGGCTTTAACCCGTTGCAGGTACTGTGCAAGCTGTTGCTGGGTTGGCTGTAGAACCAGCTGCTCAATGCCTTTCAGATATTCAGTTTCCAGTTTTTCCCGAATCTGATTGCCCTGATACAAACCGAAACTGTATTTCAGTGGTCTGTCTTGATCAAACTGATCCAGTTGCTGCAAATGTCCTTGCAGTATCAGTAAGGCATCTAACTGATGAACCAGTGAACGGTTGGCTTGTGCCTGCATCTGCACTGCTTTATTCAGGTCGGCTTGAACCTCGGCAATCAGCTGCTGGTTATTACGGTAGGACCATAGCCATAAACTAAGAACAATTGATACACCAAGAATCGCTCCAATAAAGGCCATAAACCGCTGGCGTTTTTTTGCTGGATTAATATGCTGACGCACCAAATGTTTGTCTTTTAGGATGACCTCAGAAAACAGGCCTTTCAGGAAGTAACCATGATCCTGAGAAATGGACTGTTTCGGCAGGCCAATTTCACTGTCATCACTGCGAATCAGATGAAAATCATCAGCGATCTGTTCTGTCATCGGACTTTCAATGACGCCGTCCTGCAAGGCACTGGTAAAGTAAAAGCCGCGGAAAATCGGTTTAAACTGGTAAGGATTTCCCTGAAATAGTGTAGAAATAAAGGTTTTTAGAACCGGTTTTAAGCTCTTAAACTCCAGTGGAAACGTCATGACACTTGGAGAAATATGCTGTGAATGGCGACGGCTCAAATGCGTGGTACTGACACTTTTCAGGCCATCGTACAAAATATTGTAATGTTTCTCGAACAGTTCCACCGCCTGCTCACTGGAATTGGCTGCATACGGTAAGGTTGCACCCCAGACCTGATCAAATTCCTGCGCATCATAACAGTCAAAGAATTCAGTAAATCCGGCAATCAGGTCCATTTTAGAAAAGACCAGATATACCGGAGCAAAGACTTCCAGACGTTCGGTTAAATCCTGAATACGGGCACGCAGATTTTTGGCTAATTTTATAGATTTTTCCGGACTCTGACTGACCAGCTCAGCAATACTGACAATGACAATCAGGCCATTCACCGGCGCTTTTGTACGATTCTTCTTGAGAATATTCAGAAAACCGAGCCATTCAGAATGGTCTTCAGCATAGACTGAATAACGCCCTGCAGTATCCAGCAGCACACCTTCAGTTGAGAAAAACCAGTCACAGTTACGAGTCCCGTTTAAGCCGGAAGACACCATCTTCTGGTGATGTTCTTCAAATGGAAAACGCAGTCCCGAATGATAAATGGCAGAACTTTTCCCGGCTGCCGGATTGCCAATCACCATATACCAAGGCAACTCATATAGCGCAGCATTACCCTTACGATCTCCAAGTCTGGATTTACAAATCAGTTGAATTGACTCCTTCATCTGCTGTTGGATTCGTTGTAACTCTTCCTTATTCTTATCTTTGTTCTGTTCAGCTTCAGTGGTACTGGCAATCGCCTCGGAAAGTTCTTCACCTTTTCTGGCATGACGATAATGCTGGATTAATGCATAAATACCCCAGACCACCAGGATCAAGCTATAGGCAGCCACCAGCATCCAGAACACAGGCTCGGATACGGTATTTTTCATGGAAATAATCACCACAGAAAATGACAGTGCCATGATCGCTTTTGGATTGGTCACATACTGCCAGACATATCCCAAGATCGTATAAAATAATGTATTCACTGTAATCTCTTATATTTCTTAATTTTTTATAATTTATTTAAATTTTCAGGCTGCGTTCTGTTCCAGTTGCTCAGTCATAATCACTGGTTCGTAAGCAAAAAATGTTTGGGGATGCTGTACTGAATAAGCCAATGTAATGACATCTTCATTCATTTGCATACACAGCAATATTCCAAATAGTGCTTTCATCCCTGCTGCACCGCCCAAATAAGAATAACAATACAGGCCATGATGCAGGTCTATTCCAGACATCCCCAGATACTGTTGAACTTTCTTTGCGGTACTAATCTGTAACGGATCATCCAGTAAAAGTATAAATGTAGCTTCCTGCTGCAACTGATCAGCAAAATTTGGACTTTGTTTATGTAAATATTCACTTATATTTTTGACATACTTTAAGGCTTTGAATTTTCTATTTTCTATCAAGTCTTTAATTATTAACTCTGGTGAGGCTAAACATACACTGGCTGCATATTCTCCAGGCAGATATTGTTCCGACTGCCATAACTGTTCGTCTAGCCATTCCTGATCAATTTCAGACTGTACTGCAATGATCAGACTGACCTGCTCACCCTGTTGTTCAATATCATTGAGCAAGTTCAACCAGACTGAATAAATATTACTATGATCGACATAATGGAATTCGATATGAATTTGGCTCTGCACAATTTCATATTGCTGTTCTAGCTGTTCAATCAGTTGCTGTTGTGCTGCATCGGGCCAGAGATGAATCAAGGTTGCCGGTAGCAAAATGTGCAAATTCAATTTATTTAATCGTGAAACCTGTTCAACTGCTGTTTCTTCTTCACTTTCTTTATCAAACTGTTCATTGTTCCAGTCCGGATGCATACGGTATTCATACGCCGTTTCAGCATCATAAAACAGTGCAGATTTTCTAAGATGTGTAGCAATGTGATACAGGCTTTCACTATGTTGCTCCATCTGCTGCTGGATCAGTAAATTTATACGCTGCACCCGCATGCTGTGCAGGGTGTCATTCTCTTCTGTGTCGGGTAACAGCTCGTCCAGACTCCGAATGCGATAAGACAGGATGGGCAGTCCATAGTGATTGACCAGTGATTCATCCAGTTCCGGGCTTTTAAACGCCTGCATAGCTTCAATAATCTGCTGATTTTCACCAAAGCTGTGGATTGCAGCAGATGAATAGACTTTTAGAGTCAATTCTTCGATGGGTTTGTCCTTGTTTTTCTCCAATTCACTTTGCTGTTGCTGACGCTTTTCTTCGCTTTCAGCTGCTTCTAACTTTTGTGCTTTACGTGCCTGATAGGCTTTTATCGATTTATAAATCAGCCAGGGTGAATATAATAACAGTGCTACACATAGCGGCAGCAGAATAAAGAACTGCAATATATCCATGCCGGTTGGGTCGTATTGCACATCACGCCAGTAATAGACGACTAACCCGCTTATAATCAGGAACAATGCCAGAATAGTAGAGATAAGAACCTTGATCATGCTGCTCTCCCCATCAGG
Organism: Acinetobacter sp. ASP199; assembly: GCF_022700675.1. Lineage (NCBI taxonomy): Bacteria > Pseudomonadati > Pseudomonadota > Gammaproteobacteria > Moraxellales > Moraxellaceae > Acinetobacter > Acinetobacter sp. ASP199. The sequence goes on along the minus strand of NZ_CP062182.1, from coordinate 1,441,628 downwards.
CTATAACAGGTCTCCTGATTATCAGCAGATGCTGGTGGCATCAGAAAAGTGCCCTGTCCTAGCCCTACACTTTCATTTCCAAGCCGGATTGGAGTGACGTCTTCTTTGTTTAATATCAGCCGGAGATCTACCATCAAGGTTGGGCTGCACCAGGTTGCAATGATCTGCTTGAGTTTTTCACTTTGCTTTTGTTGTGGAAGAAAGCTTAGAAAGTCTTGCCGATTTAATGGGCCAATCACAATTTCAATTTTTTCATCAATCTGAGTCAGTATCTCACCACAGAAACTATTGATTCCTAATAAAGCTGGAGTAGATCCTCCTAATGAAGTTTTTTGAAAACCTTCCAGCTTGAACTGTTCTGGTAAATATTCACTGATCTTCACCTGATGCTTGAACATACAGCTCAACATGGTTTTCAGCACATATACACTATTATTTTGCCCCTGCATTAAACCGGAAAATTCAGCAAAATAATCATCCAGATGATTTTGCTGATGCTGTTCACGCACATAGCCATTTAGTGCATGTAAAATTTCCAGATAATGATTGTCCTGTTCAATTTCATAGCGCAGCGGCAAATGATAGATAATTGAAGCCTCAATATATTTCGCGGTGAGTTTATGATTAAACAACCCTAGAAAATGCAAGGTTTCCTCACGCTGTTGACGCGGACTTTGCTTGATTCGATAAGTATAGGTATAAGGCAATACCCCCTGTATACCGGTCAAACCAATCATCGGGCTGGTGAGCTGAATTTTTTGATCTTTCCATTCCAGACATTCAATCTCGGATTTTGCAAAATTCAGGTTCAGGGAACTGCCAAAACTAAAACTTTTGCTCCAGTCCTTTGATTGATTTTGTTCAGGATAGTGACGTAATAAACGGGTTGCTTGTACCAATTCAAAGCGGGTTGATTGTTGATACAGCTGCTCCACTACAGAAGTTTTTTTCCACCAACGTTCTGCACGCATTGGTATACCTCCTGTTCTGTTACAGCATCAATTACAATCATTTCCACATAACTGTTCATTTGCACTTTCAGGTTAAAAATATGATTAAGCAATTGGGCAAAAACATACAGACTTGACCCGTGAAATACTTCGTTATTCATCCTGACCGTTGCACGTACACCACGGACAAATAGCGGAAAAGGTTTATGATCCAGTAATTTCTGGCTCAATGAAAAATCAATCGATTGGATAGACTCAATTATCAACCGGTTCTCTTTGGACCCTGGCAGGTTATACAGTTCTAATAACTCTTTGAGATGCGTAACTGCATCACCTTTCATCAACGACAGATTATTCAGGGAAAGATGAGAAATAATGCGCCACTGTTCTTTCTGGCTCTGCTTAAATGAATAAGGCAAAGATGGTCGCTTTAGTAACAATCCTCGTCGTGCCAACTGACTGTCATTTAAGCTGAGTGCATTGTGATCCTTGTTATAACTTTCATAAGGCAGATCACGATTACAGCACAACAACTGGGTACTAATAAAATCAGAGGATATGTTCTGTGGTTCCAGGCTTCTGGAAACTAAAGAAAACTTCAGGTCACTCTTTTGTGTACTGGCAGTGTCTGGTTGTAAATGATAATAAAATTGTGCGCCGTTATGTCGATAATGGCTCATGGCAAAAAAAGGCAAAACTTGTTGAGCAACCTGTTCTTTATCAATCTTCTCACGAATCAGGCTCATCTCTGAAACTGAATATACCTGATAATATTCAGGATGATGCGCATCTGAAATCAGTGGATATTCCAGTCGCTGATGATTGATTTTCTGTGGTTCAGCCTGCTTCTCGAATAGGTTCACTACTGGTGTGGCAAATAGCTTGAAATTGGCAAGATTCAGTTCTGAATAATTACGAATCGCTGCCTGATCATTCAGGTTCATTTTAAAATGAATATGTAATTCAAAATTGGATGCATCAGGTTCTGCCTGATTAAGAAAATCCAGATTCAGGTTCAGGAAATTAAACTTATCCGGAAAGCAAAAGTATTCCAGTAATAATCGGTATGCCTGATGGGTATGCTGATCCACTGGCAATAGACTCTCCTCTTCACTAAATCCTAAGAGATTAAAAGGATTAGGAATTTCAATTTCCTGATTATTTATCTTGATTGAAAATTGGGTCTCGGACTTAAAGATCTGATCCAAAACCTGCAAAGGAAAACTGGAGATTGCATCCAGATAAATTGGTAGCTGATGCTGTTGAAGTAATTTCAGCTGTTGATTGAAGATTTCAAAACCTAAAATTAGTGTGGCATTACGGTTTAAGTGAATATGTGCCGAAGGATGAGTTTTAAAATTGACAGATTTCAATGCGACAGGCAGCAAAGTCACATCCTGAACAGTCCGGTATTCACATTGCACGCCACGTACACTTTTAGACTTTAACGATGTATTTTTAGGAATTAGATGTGCACTGTTCAGCTGTTTGATTTTGTTGAAATCTTCAAAACTGACAATCGAGCACGCTGGAAATGGCTTTAAATACTGGGGAAACATCACCTCAAAAATTGATCGCGTGAAAATTTCATAACTGTCATTCAGCTTTTTATCGATACGTGCCGAGATTAGTGAAAATGCCTGAATCAGGCGCTCAATATGCGGATCGTCAATCTGCTCCTGATTTAAGGACAGACGCTGGGCAATTTTTGGGTATTTACTGGCAAATTCACGAGACTGCTGGCTAAATTCCTGCAGCTGTTTTTCGTAATAAGGTAATAATTCTTCAATCGCACTCATTCTAATTATAATCTTGGCAAAATAACGTATTGTTGTGTGGTCGGTTTCAGTAAAGCGTCAAAAACTACAGGCTCATATAAAGGATGGATATTTAAATAAGCCTGAATGCTTAAGCACAAGCTACCCATATTGTTTTCATCCAGTAGCATTTCTACCCGGACCTGCTTAAGCCGTGGTTCATGGGCTGAAATAGATGCTTCAATTGAGCAACATATTTTGTCGCGATCCATTGGATTGGCTGTCGATAATCCGACAAAATCAATAATCCCAAATTGCAGAATGGATTGCTTTATCGAAGTATAGTCATCAATAATATGATCCAGTTTGGCCATGCGGCTATTTAATAGATCTTCCAGATCTACCGCCACGGCTTCACGTAATTGCTGAATGGACATGCCCTGTGTACTGGCTTTATCTTGTGGTAAAAGTCGGTCAAACAAGGTCGAACGGAATCCATAAGGATAAAGCTGATCCAGACTCATGTATTTCAATCATCCATTTGAAATTTAATCATTTAAATAGAGGCCTGCATGTACAAGCCTCTAAATTCAAAAGAATTAAGCAGCGTAAGATGCAGTATTATTCGACAATGACCATTTTTTGGTCACAGCACCTTTCTGCGTTCCGTTAATATCCTGCTGGTTATAAGTCCACTCAACCGCAGCATATTTCAGACCGAACGCTTCAGTTGGTACACCTTCTTCATTCACGCTTGGTGTTACTTGAGAAACCAGAACGTGTTTCAGTTTAATCTGCAGGTATTTAATACGCTTGTCGCCGTTGGCACGGTAAAAGTCAATTTGCACTTCATCAAAGGTATAACCGGCAGAACAGGCTTCCCAAAGTTTAGGGCTTGTTGCATCCAGGTCTTTGACAAAGATCATGTCAGAATACTCTACGCGCTCGGCAGTATGACCACCTACGCTTGAAGAAGTCGCAGATTTTGGCTGGCGAATATTGTGTGACCAGGAATTTACTTCAAGCCAACTTTTATGTTCAGAATCTCGTGATTCACCATCTACTTTATATTTGCCGCGAAATTGGACGTATATATCTTTCATTGTTATTTTTTATCCTGTTTTATTATAAATAATAGAAAATACAACCGGCTTAGTTGCTCGATTGAGGCAATTCAGTGACCAGTCGCAGGGATACAGACAACTCATCAAGCTGAAAATGTGGTCGCAAGAAGACCACTGATTTGTAGTGACCAGGTTCAGCTGGATTTTCTACAACCTTGATTGATGCTTCACGCAATGGATACTGAGCCTTAGATTCCTGAGAAGCGCCATCATCAAGTAATACATATTGTGATAACCAGTCATTCAGGAAGGCTTCGACATTACCAGCTGAGGCAAAGCTACCGACTTTGTCACGCATCATCGCTTTCAAATAATGCGCGATACGCGAAACTGCCATAATGTATTGGATCTGGCTTGATAAAGCAGAGTTGGCATTGGCTGCATCAGTGTCATATTTTTTTGGCTTTTGAGTCGATTGAGCACCAAAGAACGCTGCATAATCGGTATTTTTACAATGTACCAGTGGAATAAAGCCCAAGTCGCTGAGTTCTTTTTCACGACGGTCAGTAATGGCAATTTCAGTTGGACATTTGAATATCACATCACCATCATTGGTCTTAAACGTATGTACAGGTAAGCCTTCTACCAAACCACCACCTTCTACACCACGGATCGCTGCGCACCAGCCATGCATGTCAAATGCATTGGTCAAACGGGTACCGAAGGCATAAGCTGCATTCATCCATAAATATTCATTGTGGTCTTCACCAGAAACATCTTCAACGTAGTTAAAACCTTCAGTTGCCGTACCTTCTTTTGGATGATATGGCAGACGCCCCAATACGCGTGGCATCGCAAGTGCAACATAGCGTGCATCATCACTTTCACGGAAAGAACGCCATTGCACATATTCAGCGGTTTCAAAAATCTTGGACACATCACGTGGACGATCAATATCTGTAAATGATTCAAGACCAAACATGCTTGGACTCGCTGCCGAGATAAGTGGTGCATGTGCTGCTGCTGCCACATGTGAGATCTGTTCCAGCAAATACATGTCTGATGGTGTACGATCAAACTCAAAATCACCAATCAAGGTCGCATAAGGTGCACCACCGAAAGAACCATATTCTTCTTCATAAATCTTTTTGAATAAGGTACTTTGGTCAAAATCTGTCGCACTTTGGAAATCCTTGATTAATTCCTTTTTAGTGGTATTCAACATCCTGATTTTAATCAAGGAATTGGATGGTGTTTCCTGACAGAAGTAATATAAACCACGCCAGGTCGATTCAATTTTCTGAAATTCTTCGTGATGCATGATTTTGCTGAGCTGCGTTGAAATCAGTGCATCGATTTCGGCAATACGTTTATCCAGCGCAAGCGTCATGTTATCAGATACGGTGATCGTCCCTGCCATGACTTCACGTGCCAGTTCACCAATCAGGCTTTTGGCACGATCATGTTCTTCATCAGTACGCGCGATACGGCTACGCTCGACAATAGAATCCAGTAATGAGTATTCTTCTACATTCACATTTTCCGCAGTTGCTGCATTTAAATTACTCATTTTCAGCCTCCACGCTCATCTTGCGAATCTGATCCGTACTTTTCAGCACTTCATCAAGCAGATCTTCCAGACGTTCATTATTGGAAATTTTGTTGCGTAAATCTGTTAAACGTTCACGTGCATTCACCAGTCGACGTAATGGATCAACCTGCTGTACCACCTGTTCTGGCTTAAAGTCATCCATAGAATTGAAGGTCAGATCCACAGACATCCTACCGCCCTCTTCAGTCAGTGTGTTCTCAACCTGAAAGTTGGCACGTGGCGCCAGTGATTCCATGACTTCATCAATATTGTCTAAATCCACATTGATAAATTTCTTGTCTTTTAGTTTAGTTTTTTCCAGTTCAGAGGCTGCTGAAAAATCTCCAAGTACCCCGACCACAAAGGGTAATTCTTTTACTTCACGCGCATCACCGACTTCTACATCGTAAGTCAATTGCACCCGTGGTGGACGAATCCGCTGTAATTTCTTCTGTACACTTTCACGCTTAGCCATATTTTTGATTCCTATAAATTATTTTTTAATTATTGCGAAGTGCGCCAAATGGGTTGGAGGTAGGCGGGACATTACGAGTGACGGCTGGCTCATTTTTCTTGGCGACAACATTACTGGTAGACGTTTCTTTTGCTTTAGTCGGAACACTTTGACGTGTCCTGGTCGAGCTGGATTTTTTGCTCGAACTTGCCACAGTTTGTTTCTTGCTGCTTGAATTTTTCTCTACACGTAGAGGCATTGCAGTAACAGGTTGAGATAGACGCACATTGTCGTTAAAGACCTTAGTAATAACATAGGTGTCTTCAGTCAGTGGGCGGATTTCGGTGCTGCGCATATAGTTCACAGCTTTATTTGAAATGGCCACGCCAGAAAGGAATGTGATATCTGTTAATTGACGTGTTGTATAATTTTCACGATTTAACTGATCTACTGCTTGAAGTGCCTTCAGATGCAGACCTCGATCCAGATAAAGTTGCGCAATATTGGCTTTGATTTCACGCTGCAAATTAAGATCTTTCTGAGCTGGTTTGGCACAAAGCTGCGCATACTGTTGCAGGATTTCCGGGTCAGTCTCTCCTTCAGCCAGTGGATGTGCTTTAAGACATGATTTTTTCAGGGTTGCAGCATGCGCCTGCATCAAACTCATCGTGCAGACAGTCATCATCAGCAAGAGTGTGGAACTCAGATTTTTTTTCAAAATAAGCCTCAAATTTTTCTTTTTCTGGTTGTTTAATTTTTTATTTGAAATGATTTTTCTGTATTTATTATTTAAAAATCATCTTGCGAATTTAACAAAAAATGATCACACTAAGTCAACAACAAAAATTAAATTTTGTGAAATATTTTTTAACAGTCTTTCAAAGAATGTTAAAAATTATATGACTTTGATCATTTTATTCTGTTAAAAAATATGCAACAACAGGATCAAAATAGATCAGTAAAAATGATTGGCTTGCAGTCATGCAAATATATAATAAGAACAGCACAGTGATATTTTTTAATTTTTAAAGACATTGTGCCTTGCAAGAACAAATAATGAGAAATACATGAATAACCTAAAGATTTTAATTACTAAATTATCTGATCATGCACGTTTATGTCTTGAGAAATCCGCCAACACCTGTATCAACCAGCAAAATTACGAAATCGAAATTGAACATTTTTTTCTGGAATTTCTGTCGCATGAGCAGCCGAATGATATCCAGTTGCTGATTAAACACTATAAGCTCTCCAAAGATGACTTATTAGATGACCTGAAAGAGAGTTTAATTCATCTTAACAAAGGAAATTCACGTACTCCTATTTTTGCCAAGTCAATTATCCGTTTACTTGAGCAAGCTTGGCTATTGGCATCTGCTGAAAAAGAGCCTGTCATCCGTAGTGGACACCTGCTGGTAGCTTTATTAACTGCTTCCGATCTGTATCAGATTGCAATGCGTTCATCCTCTATTTTTGAACTGATTCCGATTGATACAATGAAGCATAAGTTTCTGGATTTATGTCAGGACAGTATCGAAAATCCGCCAGCTCAAGCTCATCTTTCCCAGTCAGTAACAGCTGCAAACTCTCAAAATTTAATCAAAAAAACACCAGCACTAGATCAATACACCATCAACCTGACCCAGAAAGCTATCGAGGGAAAAATTGATCCAGTGATTGGACGTGAATTTGAAATTCGCTTAATGCTGGATATTTTAATGCGCCGTCGACAGAATAATCCGATTTTGACGGGTGAACCGGGGGTTGGTAAAACTGCGGTGGTTGAAGGTTTGGCACTAAAAATTGCCCGGCATCAGGTACCTGATGCCCTGAAAAATGTACAATTACATGTACTGGACATGGGACTGTTACAGGCTGGTGCCAGTGTTAAAGGTGAATTTGAAAACCGTCTCAAACAAGTAATTCAGGAAGTACAAAGCTCATCTCATCCAATCATCCTGTTTATCGATGAAGCGCATACCTTAATTGGGGCTGGTGGTCAGGCAGGCCAGAATGATGCTGCCAATTTACTTAAGCCTGCTCTGGCACGTGGAGAACTACGAACTATTGCAGCAACCACCTGGGCTGAATATAAACAGTATTTTGAAAAAGATGCAGCTCTCAGCCGCCGTTTTCAGGTTGTCAAAGTTGAGGAGCCGACTGAAGCGGTCGCGATTTATATGCTGCGTGGCATGATTCCGGTGATGGCCCAACATTTTAATTTACAGATTGATGATGAAGCGATTGTTGCTGCGGTGCATAGTTCGCATCGTTATATCAGTGGACGTCAGTTACCAGATAAAGCGATTAGTGTCCTAGATACTGCAGCCGCTCGGGTTGCCTTGACCCAGAATGCACAACCGGCTCAACTCAATCATCTGCAAGCACAATTGCATAATCTGGAATTGGAACACAAGCTATTAACCCAGGAAAACCAGAATCTGCCAATTCATCATGCAAGACTAAATGATCTTTCTAAAAAAGTTGCAGATTTAAAACAGGACATTCATTATCTAGCTGAACAATGGCAACGAGAATTACAGATTGTTCAGCAGATCCTGGACATTCAGGCACAAGAACATGATGAAAAATCTAGTCTAAAAATTGCAGAATTACGCTTAGAACTGGCTGAGATCCAGCAAAAAAATCCACTGGTGTTTGAACGTGTGAATGCCAGCATCATTCATGAAATCATTTCGGATTGGACAGGTATTCCAGTGGGCAAGATGATCAATGACGAAATCAGGCAGGTATTACAGCTTGAAGACCGTTTGGCCGAGCGCGTAATGGGACAGGATTATGCCCTGCAGCAACTGGTACAAGGTATTAAAACGTCTAAAGCCAAACTGGAAGACCCGAACAAGCCACAAGGTGTTTTCTTATTAGTGGGACCAAGTGGTGTCGGTAAAACTGAAACTGCCCTCGCCCTAGCCAATGAACTGCATGGCGGTGAATCGCATCTGATCACGATTAATATGTCTGAATATCAGGAAGCACATACAGTTTCTTCATTAAAAGGCGCACCTCCAGGTTATGTCGGCTATGGTCAAGGTGGCGTACTGACGGAAGCTGTTCGCCGTAATCCATATAGCGTGGTTCTGCTAGATGAAATTGAAAAAGCACATAGTGATGTACAGGAACTGTTTTATCAGGTCTTTGATAAAGGCATGCTGGAAGATGGCGAAGGTCGTATGATTGATTTTAAAAATACCACAATCTTACTGACTTCAAATGCAGGATCATCTGCGATTATGCAGGCCTGTCTCAATCAGCAAACTGAAAGCTGGCCAAGTGCAAATGAGCTGATTGAACAGCTCAAGCCAAGTTTATATAAGCAGTTTAAGCCGGCATTCTTGGGGCGTATGCAGATCGTACCTTACTTCCCGCTGCATGATGATCTGCTCATCAGAATCATTGAGCATAAACTTGGCAAAATTATCCAACGTGTACAGGCACAATATAAGACTGAAGTGACTTATAGCGATGATCTGCTAGAACTCATCCTAAGCCGTTGTACAGAAGTTGATAGTGGTGCCCGTAATGTGGATCATATTCTTAATGCCAGTATATTGCCTGCTTTAGCCACTGAAATTTTGATGGCGCTCAGTGAAGAAAAAGTTCCTGAGAAAATTCAGATTGATGTGGAAAATGATGAACTTATTTATCTTTTAGATTTACCACAAGCTAAAGCAAAAACTAAACGCAGCCGAAAAATGAAAACGAATGCGGTATAAAGCTATATTTTAAAAGCAAGAATTAAAGAAAAAGAACAAGTTTTAGGTGAAGAATGACTCTAGATATTGAACAACTGCTTGCCCCCATCTCTGATCATCAGCCATGCGGTGAGGATTGCTCATTTTCAAATGACTTTCATGCTATTAAAAAAGCTAAAACTCAGGATGATCCTCTGCTGGATCAAGGCGACTGGATTTCAGAACCACGTCAGGCGGACTGGCATTTTGTACTGAATAAGTCAGTTGAGCTGTTAAGTGATAGAACTAAAGACCTGCGTCTTTATACCTGGTTAGCTGAAGCTTGGGCAAGAACTCACGGATTTGCAGGAATTGCTCGTGGACTGGAACTGAGTCATCGCAGTATTCAGCAATATTGGCAGGACATGCATCCTTTAATTGAGGATGATGACCTGGATCAGCGCCTAGGTTTGCTGCAAGGATTGATCAATCAGATTCCTGTCTTGATGAAACAGGTTCCTCTTGTCAGTCAGGCACCGTTTTATCATTTGGGAAATTATGAGTCTATTTTACATCAGAAAAATGTGCATCTGCGTCAGAATCAGCAGACTGAAGATGATGAGACTTCCACTAGCAATGATGAAATGCAGCACTTTGAACAATTGCTACAGGCAACTTCCCGCTCGGTACGGTTGCAAAACTACCAGCAGGTTTTAGATATTCAACAGCACTGGCAGCAACTCAAAACTACCCTGGATGAATTATTGGGTTTAGATGCACCGAGTTTTTCTTCGATTGATGAACAGATTGATTCGATCATTTCCCAGATTAAACGCCTATATAAAGTGGAACAGTTAGCGAATCAAAATCCTGAAAACTTAATCCCACCGACAGAATCAGGAATTCAGCAAGTTTATACGGATACTTCCTCTTCTGTTGTTCAAACTCAATTCAGGTTACAGCCACAAAATCATCTGGCCAATCGGGAACAGGCATTGAAAGTCTTAAATGAAATTGCTGACTATTTTCAGACCCATGAACCGCATAGCCCGGTGAGTTATATGCTGCAAAAAACTATTCGTTGGAGCCAGATGCCGCTGCATGAATGGCTGGCACAAGTAATAAAAAATGATAATCCCCTGGAACAGGTTCAAGAGTTACTGGGTGTACACGATATGAATAATTCAAATAATGAGTGGTAAGACTGAATGTTTAAAGCAGAAAAAGTTCTTTGGGGTGAAGGCTTATTTTTAAGACCTCAGCATTTTCAGTTACAGGATGCTTATCATGAACAGCGTCTGAACCATATGATTCAGGCGAGCTTGCCTTTTGCCTATGGAATTCAGTCGATTGAATTCGATGAAACCCAGCTCGGCATGAATATATTGGCACTCAGCCAGATTGAAATGGTCTGGCAAGACGGGGAAATTTATCGTGCACCTGCACAGGACCTATTACCGGAACCTATACAACTTGATACCTTGAATCTGCGTACAGAAATGGCAATTTATCTGGCTTTACCGATGATTCAGGCAAGTAAGCAAAACCTTCATGTTCATGATCATTCCCAATCCAGTCGCTATCATTCCCATTTAAGCTCAACCCATGATCTATTTACCAATGCGGCTACAGCAGAAATTACCTTGTTACGCCGTCGTGCGGAATTCAAGATTTTCGAAATAAGTCAGGGGCCTGAACAGGTGTTGGATGGCTATTTTTATCTCCCGATTGGAACAATGAAACGCCAAAGTTCCGGGAATTTCGTACTGGATCACAAGTTTATTCCCCCAATTCTACATATCGAAGCATCAGAAAATCTGTTGAATAATTTGAAGCATACTTTGAATATTATTCGAGCCAAGATCAAAACTATTCAAAACAATAACCGGGAAAATGAACAAAAACTGATTGAATTCCGTTCTGGCGATATTGTGTCTTTCTGGCTGGTCAATGCCTTAAATACTGCACATGCTACCCTAAACCATATCCTGCAATATCCACGTATTCATCCAGAACGTCTATATTCTGAATTATTGCGTTTGACCGGATCCTTACTGACCTTTTCAAATGCCTATGCAGTCGATCATTTACCTCAATATCAGCATCATCATTTACAGGAAAGTTTTGGTCAGCTTGATGTGATTTTACGTGAATTGCTGGATACGATTATTTCAAACCGCTATATCAGTATTGCTCTGAAGGAAACCCGTCCATCCTATTGGGTTGGCAGTCTTGAAACTGACAAAATTTCCCGAGATACCCGTTTGTATCTTGCGGTATCGAGTAGTGTCATGCCAGTCCATGATCTGATTGCCTATGTGCCGATCCGTTTCAAGGTTGGCGGTACTGTCGATGTTGAACAACGCGTGATTTCCGCACTTCCAGCTGTGCCTGTTCAACATCTGATTCAGGTGCCTACCGCCATTCCAGTGCGTTCTGGGGTGAGCTATTTTGAAATCGAACCGAATAATGAACTGTACCAGCGAATGATTGAGTCCGAGACTATTTGTGTCTATATCCCAAGCGGATTCCAGGATCTTTCAATTGAGCTGATTGCCGTGATCAATGGATAAGAATAATGAATAGTATAAATAATGCGCCGTCTTTATTTGACGATGGACAGATTGGTACAGGTTTTCAGACCAATACAAAGATAGATATGCATCGACACGCAGCAACTGCCGGCCTGGTGGATCTATTACATGATGGATTCTATGTCGTTTTCCTGATCCGCAATCAGTATGTACCTTCGAATCTGGAGTCCTTCCGCCAGAAAGTGCTAGATATGCTGTCACGTTTTGAGACTCAGGCGAGAAAACTGCAATTTTCCGCAGAAGATATCAATGATGCAAAATATGCATATTGTGCTTTGTTAGATGAAACGATTGTCACCCAAAAAGATGCCCGTTTTTTTGATTTGCAAAATTTCTGGATGATGAGCCCGTTACAACTCAGCTTATTTGGCTCACAACTGGCTGGTTATCGTTTCTTTGAACATATGGAAGAAATCCGTAATAAAGACAAAGAGCGACTCGCCGTACTTGAAGTCTACCATTACTGTTTATTGCTAGGCTTTCATGGTAAATACCGGATTGAATCGATGAGCCAGCTGAACAGTCTGATCAGTCGTATCGGTGATCAAATTGATTACCTCAAAGGGAAAAAATCATTTTCTCCTTTTGCTGCCATTCCGGATCAGATTAAACATATCATTCACCGTGAATTGCCATTTTTCTGGATTCTGATTTTCTGGCTGTTATTTGCACTGACAAGCTTTATTGGTTTGCACTATGTATTGTCCAAAGACCGTAATACGGCATTTGCCCAATATCAGAATGTAATTAGTGTTCCTGCAGAACAGGCCTATATCACTATCCATTTACCATAAATATGATACCAACTATGGCATACAAAAATAATAAACATATTAATATCTTACAGTCTATAAAACCTATGTCTCGTTCTCCTCAATTTTATCTATTGAGCGGATTTATACTTGGTGCTGTATCAGTAGCTTCTATTTTACTAGGCTATAGTTATTATCAGAATTCTAAGGGATTAACTGGCACACCAATCATTGCAGAAAACCATCAAATAACAGATTCAAATCATGCCGTAGAATCTGAGCAGCTTATTCAAAAGGCCGCTACGCTGTCGAATCAGGAAGATATCCAAAATCCAGAAGATGGTTTTGATCAGAATATTGAAAATATGTTTAAGGTAGCAAAGTCAGAAAGTCATGCTGAACCTGACAAGCATACTTCACCTTTTGAATCTGCGTTTGATGTCCAAGCACAAAAACCTTTAATTCAGGCCAATGATAAAAATAAACCACTTAGACCAGTAATTCACACAATTAAATCACCATCAACAAAGACGAAAGAAATCAAAGAATTTCGATACAATTCTTTAAATGTAAAAGCTAATAGTCAATCAACAATACAAACAGAAAAACCTGTTGAGCTAAAAACGGCAAGTACTTCTTCACAGGAACAGCCACCGGCAGCTACACCACAAGAAAGTGCTGAAGTAGAACCGTCATAAGCAGCATGATCTACTTCATTTTATCCAGTTTTATTTTGCTGAGCTTAGGGATGTTGCTGCTGGTTTCTTATGAATTCAGAATCCGGTTGATAAGCCTGTTTATGCAAATTTTACCGTATGGCAAGAACCGGATTTTAGCAGCCAGACAGGTTATCTGGGAATTTAATCAGGCAGCTTCATCAGAGAAAATCCAGTCACATTGGCATATTCAACAATGGTGGATTTTGCTGGCTGCTTTGGTGTTATTCAGCAGTATCGTAATTTTTACTTTAACCCGGCCCATTACTGCCAGTACTTTTGAAGCCAATTATTTACGTGAAGTCGATCCACAGATCTATACCTTACTGGATGGTCAGGTATTAGCTCCACCACCAGAAGTAGAAGAGTATCTGATTGAAGATGCCTTGCAGGAAGAAGCGAATTACTATACCAATGTTGTTTCTGCTCAAACCATAAATCCATTAGCGAACTCTGTTGAAGATGTACATCTCCCTACAACTCACAATCATACTAATCTCAGCACAGCTGACCGGAAATGGAATAAAATTAATCCCCGTTATAAACAGCGTTTGTTAATGGTCTTCAAAATCATGCGTGAACAGCATGGCTATGAACTGGTTTTATTAGAAGGTTATCGCAGTCCAGAACGTCAAAATTCACTATCTGTAAATCCAAATACCACACGAGCCAAGGGCTATCAAAGTTATCATCAGTTTGGTTTGGCTGCAGATGTGGCTTTTAAACGAAATGGAAAAGTTGTAATTAGCGAACGTGATCCTTGGGCAATGCGTGGTTATGAACTCTATGGACAGGTCGCGGAATCTGTCGGATTAACCTGGGGTGGACGATGGAAATCGATCAAGGATTATGGTCATACTGAATATCGTATGCCGGGTCTGAAAAAGACTGCTGAAATGGCGAATCAATTGATTAATGAAGGTCAGTTACAAGCAGCTGCATACTGACCTTTTAATTTGTATCGAATTTTATTGTTGTGCATCCAGAAATGCTTGGATATGCTCCAGCACCTGTGCTGGCTTTTCACCATGTAGCCAATGACCTGCATCTTCAATGAGCTCAACTTTGGCATGAATAAATTGACGTTCAATGGCAGCGAAATGCTCTGGTTTGGAAATATAAAATGAGTTGCCACCCCTTAAGAAAAGTGCTGGAGTATTCACTGGGGCAAGATCTTCCCAAAGCAGAATATCCGGATAATGGTTATAAAGTGACTCAACATTAAACAGCCACTGCCCTTTGTTAAAAGATTTCAGCAGGAATTGAATCACCATTTCTTCATTCAGATATTCACGCATGATTTTTGTCGCTTCCAATCTAGAACTTGGATTTGCACGCTCAACCGCAAATAAAGCTGTAAAAATTTCTGCATGATGATTTTCATGATATTGGAAGGGAGTTATATCCAGAACTACAAGCTGCTCTACCCGATCACGTGCAATATCTGTCAGCTTCATGGCAACCTTGCCACCTATGGAATGCCCTACTACAACACATTTTGTGATGTTAAGACTATCTAATGTTTCAAGTACATCTTCTGACATCAAGTAGTAATCATGCTCATCGCTATGTCCGGATAAGCCATGGTTGCGCAGATCTAACTGAATGATGGTGCGTTGACTTGCGAAATGTCGTGCCAGCATCCCTAAATTACTCAAGCTGCCGAATAAACCATGAATGAAGACCATCGGTACAAGTTTTGAGTCATCATGAGTGGTGATCTGGTAGTTGAGGATCATTTGAGAATTCCGTGATTTCATTGTTTAGTTAGTGATATTGGAATTTTATTGGAAATTAATCAATTGCCAATGCTTAAAATTATAAATTTTGCTTAGGCTATTTCTGTATAGGAGCATTTTTCTTAGGCTATTTGTTAATATAATTTTAAGTATTTTGATGGGAGAATTTTGTTCTGTCATATTCTAAAGATAATGAAAGAATAGGCTTAAGAAAATAAGAAGAATTGATTAGAGCAAGAAATGTCTGGATGAATGATGCTACGGAATTTTGAGATATCTTCTGCATGTTTTTAGTCTAAGAAAAAGAGGTAGAAAAACCACCTGCTTTATTAACATTCCATCTAAATAATATAAAATTACTTAGGCTATTTTTAGCAATAAAAAAAGAAGTTATAGCTATCTCATTCACACCACTTTCTTATGTTTAATAGTTTTAATTAATCATGAATTTTTCTAGATATATACCCGGTAAAATTTCTCATTCATCTTATTTTTGTGTAGTTTTAATAAATTAATAATCAGAAAATCAACCTAAATCCGGCTTTAATTTATCTTATTCAGCAGGTTGCTCTGCCCTACTTTTACAAAATACACCTGTAGTCATTCCTGAACTATTCATACTTTGATTTTGACGATCCAGATAATTTTGGGCAACCATCGTCATCATAGAAGCCATATTCAACTGGCTGTTTTCCTGTGAGGCTTTCAAAATATTCTGATAGGCCTGTATTCGGTCACACAATGCCTGACGCTCGGTGCTAATGCTCGGTTTACCTGATTCCGTATGCGGCTTATCTAGAATGGCTTTGGTTTCATTTACAATGCTTGTTTGCTCAGCAATATACTGATCATATTGCTCTTGAGTCATTGTCTCGGCCACGGCGTAATTCGTTATGAATACGCCATTGAGTCCAAGTAAAATAGCAGAAGCTAAGCGGTTCATTCCTGACCTTCTTTCCATACATCTTCATAATCATCAGCATCGATCATAAATCGAAAGCCTTGGTCCAGTGCCAGATAAGGAAGAACTTCTGGGGCAACCTCCTGCAATTCACGTACAGTCATAATTTCAAAGTCAGCATCACTTGAAACTTCTTCGCCACCATAGATATACCAGCTGACTTTTGTCGCTGCCTCTGGAGCTTTGCGAATGCCAACAATTGGATCCTGATTCAAGGTATGAACTGCTACCGCAATGACATCATCCCCACTCACCTCTACATATGCAGAGCCAACTTCTTCACATAACAATTTCTGTTCAGCAATGAGCTCTTGAAGGGGTGAAAGTTTCTGGGTGTTCTTTGACATGGCGTCATTTCTCTTAGATTTAATGCGCCCTAAGTGTAGCCTAATTTTTATTATTCGGAATGTGCTTTTATCGCCTATTGCATGACATCTGCCTATAAAAATTCAGGCAGATGTCGGTTTTTCAAATTATTGGAATACTTTGAAACGGTCTTGATCTGCCATAAAGTCTTTGGCACTTGCCTCGCCTTCCACTGAACCAAATACCAGTTGTGCTCTTAGTTTCCAGTTTGCTGGAATGTCCCATTCTGCATGAACCTGTTCATCTACAATCGGGTTGTAATGCTGTAGCGATGCACCTAAACCTTCGGTGTGCAATGCCGTCCAGGTCGCAAACTGTGCGATAGCTGTAGAATGTTCTGCCCAAATCGGGAAGTTTTCTGCATAAGATGGAAACTGCTCTTGTAAACCTTTTACCACATCTTGATCTTCAAAAAATAAAACCGTACCCACACCTGCAGCAAAGCTATCCATTTTCACAGCAGTTTTTGCAGCACTTACTTCATCTTTGGCATAGCTTTTTAGCTTGTCTGCTACAAGGCCCCAGAATTTCTCATGTTCACCATTAAACAGGATCACGGCACGAGAAGATTGTGAGTTAAATGATGAAGGACTTTGTTTAACAGCAGTTTGAATCAAATCAGTTAAGAATTCAGGAGATTGTGCGACATTTTTGCCAATAGCGTAGATCGTACGGCGTTTTGTAATTAAATCTAAAAACTGATTCGACATTAGTGAAAATCCTTGGATATATCTTCGAGAAAATTTGAACCTTCATGTAATTTTATTAAGTTTTACTTATGAAAATAAAAAGCAAAATATAGATTACAAAAAGTCTGTATACCTTATGAAAAAACAGCTTAAATTGCTACGCTATTTTATTGATAACTTTATATATTGTGTAAATAAGCATGTTTATTATTATAGATATTGAGAATATGCAATTAGATTGATTCGATACATATCCATCATCAGGTGTAGAATTTTTAAAGCTCTGCTCTAAAAATGAACTTCAAATGCCAATCTAAGAAATAAAAAAATCCTCCACGAAGGAAGATTTTTTAAGAAATACGTAATTTCTAATAAGCTTTAGAATTTTGCATTCAGCACATTGTTAGAAACTTTGTTTTTCCAAAGGTCACGTAATACTGGCAGATAGAACTTCTCGCCCAGCTCCACCAGTTCAGCATCAATTAGAGCGTGGATATCATGCATAAACAGATAATCCAACTCTACAGTTGTTAGCTTCATGTGATTTTTCTGGTATTCCTTACGCTTTTGCTGTGCCTGTTTAACAAGCTGATCTGCGAATGCTTTGTCCTTGAACTGGGTAATTGCGTTTAAACGCAGCTCGATAATTCCCCAACCAGCCAAGAACATCTGGAAAGTTTCAAAGTCATTGGTGGTTGATTCCCAAGACATTTCTTCAAGGTTTTCGTTCTCAGGAAGAACAGGTAAAAGAAGTTCCATGATAGATGGAAAAATCTTTTTAAAATTCAAAATAAATTTAACAGGATGCTCACCTGGATAATCTTTGAACTGCACCTTTTTTTGAACATCTGTTAAATAAACATCAAGCATTGAAAATTTCCGTAGAGTGGCTGTAAGAAGTCCAAGATACTGACTCGAATCCAACAGCAATTAAAAGCAATAAGTATTTTAACAATTATAGAAAGTTATTCAATGTACCGGATTTTGTAGAATTGATATTTCCATTTTATTTTCATCAAAATCTGATGCATCCATTTCTGTACATATATCTCTTATATCTCCAATATCTAAAACAAAGGGCGATTCTGAATCATCCATAGTTTTAATACTATTCTAAATTCCTTTTGGAATGAAAATTTCTGATGTTTACGAAATGGCACATTATTTTGATCAAAATGCCCATGATGTTGATGATCAAAATAAACAACACTATCCCCTTTATAGTGCTTAATTAAATCAGCGTTTTTTTCAATTTCGGCCTCAACTCTTCTTCTAAATTCTTGTATGTCATGAATCCATATTAATTGATTACCAAAATCTTGAATCATTTGATTTGTAGGTAATATTTGATATGAATTGCCATCAATGTCACTTATGTTTAATTCAGGAGAGTAAAGGCAATAAATTTTGAGTGACCTGTATTCAGGATTTTCAATTGTAATTGCTCCTACCAAACCAGTAATTTTATGATTGACATCACCATGAGATAATACCAACTCTATTTTCTCAGGCTGCAAATAAGAGCTTACGCCTTCTAACCTATCTCCTTTAGTATTGTACTCATCTTCAAGGGCTTTAAAGTAACCTAAGGAAGAGAACCATAACTTTCCATCTAAGAAGCTATTTTAAATTCTTCATTCGAAAATAGTCTTGCAAACAATTTACATTTCATGAAATAAAGGTTCTTTAATCTAAATTATTGAAATATCGAATACTATTAAAGAAAAAATTTTCAATACAATAGTAATAGATTATTCTCTTATTTAGATTAATTTTCAATATCCTCTGACAAGGATACCCCCGCAGTAGCGGAGTTCTGGATATCACTTCACATTCGGTGAAACCATATTTTCAGGCCGAACCACTTCGTCAAACTGTTCTGCTGTTACTAAACCAAGTTCTACCGCAACCTGTTTTAGAGTTTTACCTTCTTTATAAGCAGTTTTCGCCACTTTCGCTGCATTCTCATAACCAATCACCGGGTTCAACGCAGTCACCAGCATTAATGAATCATGTAAAAAGTGCTCAATCTTGTCACGGTTTGGTTCAATACCAACGGCGCAGTTATCATTAAAGCTGTTACAGGCATCGCCAAGCAACTGGATTGACTGTAACAGGTTAAAGGCAATCACAGGCATAAATACATTCAGTTCAAAGTTACCTGATGCACCTGCCACATTAACCGTGGTGTCATTCCCTAAGACTTGCGCTACGACCATGGTCATTGCTTCGCTCTGCGTTGGATTGACCTTACCAGGCATAATGCTTGAACCGGGTTCATTTTCAGGAATACGTAGCTCACCAAAACCACAACGTGGACCACTGGCTAACCAGCGGATGTCATTCGCTATCTTATTTAGGCTTACAGCTAATGTTTTTAATGCGCCAGAAGCAAAGACTGCCGCATCACGACCTGCCAAAGCTTCAAACTTGTTTGGTGCAGTAACAAATGGCAGACCAGTCAGTTTTGCCAAAGTTTGTGCTGCTTTAACCGCATAGTCAGGATGAGCATTTAAGCCTGTACCTACAGCAGTACCACCTAAAGGCAATTCATATAAACCATGCATTGCCTGTTCCAGACGCAATAAACCATGATCGAGTTGCGATACATAACCACTGAACTCCTGACCAAGTGTCAACGGCGTAGCATCCTGTAGATGAGTACGGCCGATTTTAACGATATCTGAGAATTCCTGAGACTTGCTATGCAAGGTATCGCGCAGTTTTTTCACTGCCGGAATTAGTAACTCACTGATTTGCAGACTTGCCGCGACGTGAATTGCTGTTGGGAAAGAGTCATTCGTTGATTGAGCACGATTGACATGGTCATTTGGATGGACTGGTTTTTGCGAACCTAAAGGATTCCCCAGATTTTGATTCGCAATATTGGCAATGACTTCATTACAGTTCATATTGCTCTGTGTACCAGAACCTGTCTGCCAGACCACCAATGGGAATTGACTATCCCATTGCCCTGCAATCACTTCTTCTGCGGCTGCAACGATATAAGCTGAAAGTTCCTGTGGAATCTGATTCAATTCAGCATTGGTCAGCGCTGCGGCCTTTTTCACTAACCCCATAGCACGGATCATTGGACGCGGCAGACGTTCATTGCCAATTTTAAAATTCTGCAAACTACGCTGCGTTTGTGCTCCCCAAAGTGCTTCGCTAGGTACAGCCACTTCACCCATGGTGTCATGTTCAATACGTGTTTGCATATCTAACCTCTTTATAAAATTTTGGTATTTCCTTATTCCATCCTAGGTAAAATGGAACGTTTTGTAAATGATAATTATTATCAATAATTAAGAGAATGCGAATCGGTGCTATTGCCCGCGTAACGTGTTCTGATAGAAACGCCACTCGTCTTCAAGCATTTGCCGAATCGAGCGCTGGGGTTGCCATTTTAAATTATTCCTGGCTTTTTCAGCCTTAGAGCCGACCTGATCCAATTCCGGATTGGTGTAATATAGCGCCTCTTCCGTCTTGATGTTAATTTGTGTCACTTCACCAATTTCGTCGAGCAATTTCTGAATTGAGATCAATTCACCTGCTATATCAAAAGCTTCACAGGCAAAACTTTGTGTACTGAGCCATTGCAGGCTCTTAATAATTGCATCGCAGCAATCTAATACATGCAAAAAACTGCGTTCTACAGTTTTATCTTCAGTATTGGCCTGTTTACGCAGTTCAATACTTTCTCGCTGTAAGGCTCCAACCTGCATAGCTAAAGGCACAATATTTTTCGGTAGTGGCGACACCACTTCACCCAGCACCCCATGCTCAAAAGCACCGGAGATATTGCATAATCTGAGGATCGCAGTTTTCCATTCATTATCGGTTCGTGCAGTATCACGGATGATTTCTTCTACCATCTGCTGAGACTTGATATAGGGATTTGGATAAATGAAATTAAATGGTGTCTCTTCAGTCAGATCAGGACTAGATTGTCCGTAAACAGCAAGACTAGACAAATGCACCAGATGACGAACACCAGTCCGTTGCATGGCACGTAGGAGACTCATAATACAACTGACATTATCATTGTAATATTCCAGCGGTTTTAGCACCGATTCTTCTAATGATTTAAAGCTTGCAGTATGTACTACGGCGTCAATGGAATTCTGTTCAAAGACCTTGTTTAAAGCGGGAGTATTACGGATATCGATTTTGACAAAAGGCACATACATGCCGGAAATGAATTCAAGACGCTCTAGCGTTTGCAGGCTGGCATTGGCCAGATTATCGACCACAATGACCTGTTGCCCTTGTGCGAGCAGACTTAAAGCAATATGAGAGCCTATAAAGCCTAAACCACCGGTCACTAAAATCATTGTTTATTAACTCCATATACAAATCAATTACTTATAATTGTTTGGTGCAAATTTGGTGTTTACAATGACTTATCCACAGACTCTAAAACATAAAAACCGACTCAAAATTTCTTCTGAGCCGGCTAATCTGCTCAATAAGTATAATTCATATTACAGAGTGGATAAACTGCAATTGTTGGTCTTGTGAATAATTAATGTATCCTTAATCTGTCCACTAAATGAAAAGCCCTCACTGGGAGGACTTTTCTACAATCGACACAATCGCTTTATGCCTGTTTTTACAATCTACATACTTTCGTCGATCATCAACCATGACTTGCAGTACTTCTTTTGCTTGGCCAGACTTCAATTCTAACAAATCTGGACAAGGCGTTTTAAGATTGGCCGGTATTACCAGCGGCATTGACTGCTGACACCCCATCGTCATCAAAGCAATTAGTGTGGATATAAACAGGACGTTCCACGATCTTTTGGACTTCACGTGTAATAACTTCGGTTTTGACGCGCTCAACTTCTTTTGATTCTTCATATTCTTCACCCGCTTTGTTGGCCAGCTTCTGTGCTTCCTTTTCAGCATCAAGATATGGCTTTAGCTTTTTATTGATTTTGTCCTGGCATATCGTTTCAGCTTTTCGTAAATCACCGGCTAAACGATTGGCCTGAAATAACTGGCAAAGGATCACGATGCACAACACCACAATCAAGGACCAGCGTTTGTTATTCCAGATCAGCAATAGAAATGGCATCTAGTTCACTCCCATGCATTTGTTATAGCGCTCAACTTGTCGGGTCCACACGCCATAACAATTGTTAGAACGAATACTGCAGTCACGTTTGGCCACATACTTCCATTTCAAAAGTGATTTACACGCCTGGATATATTCACGCGCTTTCAAATGACGAAGCATTGATGACCCAGACCAGGCACCAGTGCCGTACTGGTATGTGAAATCAAGATAAAGATCATATTCAGGCTGTGAAATTGGAATATTCAGAACTGTTTTATTGAAGCGCTGTGCATCTTTATCCATGTGAAGTTTCAGATATTGAAGCGCTGTTTTACGATCAATTGCAGGATCTGTCATCTTGACTCGTACACCATTCGGATAAACCGTAGTGCCGTGGCCAATGGTCGGTACATCGCCTTTGACTGGAATGATGGGTTTAGGTGTGTAACCTTCTTTTACTGCAGTGGCCTGCACCTGCTCTTCACTTGGGCCAGTAATTATTCTCTGACCGCTGATACCCATAGCTAGAACTAAAGAAGAACCGATGACGTAATATTTTGCTTTAGACACGGCACTGCTCCTTTTCTTTTCTTAATTCCTCCAGACGCAGCTGATGGATCTCATCGGCTCGTTTGTTCTCAAGTCGCTTGTAGTACCAGTTCACTGCAAAGCCACCCAGTGCAACAGCAATACCAAGCCAAGCCAGCACATCGATTGATGCAAGGTATGCCACAAAACCAGAAGCAGCCCCTGCATAAGTTGTTTTTGAAGCAGCGGAAGAAACAGTCGCTGCCATTTCCATTACTGCTGATTTCTGATCGGACATGCCGCCACCATTATTTTTGACATTAAAAAACCCTGATCTAATTAAAGATCAGGGTTCATTGAGGTTTATTGGTTTTTATTTAACCCAAAAACCTCCCATTATATTTTCTAGTTCTTCTCCAAATTCTGGATTTTTCCCAGAACCCGGTGTAAATGTCATTTCACCAAAGTAAATATTATCTTCAATGATGTACCAGTCGATACGTACATAATCAAAATCATCCATAAGAGCTTTATTGTATGGAAGAATTTTAACTAACGATTTTTTCTCATTTTCTGAAAGCTGATAATTATCTCCGCCATGATGCCAAACACAATTATCAAAGGAGTTTAAATAATATCCTCGTGATTCTGTGCCGAAACGGCCATCCACTACTTGAAGAACATATTTTATCTCACCATCTTTTTGCTTAAAACAATGGAATTTATAATCCTTCGGAACATAGCCAGCAGGTGTGATTTTTTCCTCAACAACTATCCTTGGTTCAATTGAGGCATAGTGCTGCTCATTATTAACTTTTGAAAAGTCTATAGATAGCCACTTATGAGCCTCCAAAATAATCGCCTTCTTTTCCTTCTCACTTGGCTCATTATCTATAAGTTTTACATAGCTTGCGCCATGATTCGGCTTAATTACTATTCCATTCCATTTATCCATTTTCAGAAGATCTTCTGGATTCTTAGTAGTAAATAGTAAAGGTATTAGAACATGCTCGCCGACTTTATCGGCTATATATTTTCTTACCGCATATTTATCTGATAATTCTGCATATAAAGGATTGTTATCAAAAACTATTCTTTTTGTAACTTTTTCATTAAACGTCTTAGGATGGTTTATATTCGGTAATTTCCCATACTCCATAAAATACCGCCACATTATATTATGTTTGCGCGGTAGTTTTTTTATAACAATAAATGCTATACGTCTGGCAATCTTCTTTAACATATTATCCCTATAATCTTAATAAAATGAAGTACATGATTAGTGTACTTCATTTTAATTATTTAGATTAGTTTTACATTTAAAATACCGGATGAAGAAGGCACCGATTCCGTGCCGATGTTTTTAAATTTAACTCTAACCATGTTTGCTGCACTTACTGCTGCACTGACTTCAATATTTTCGTGATAAATAGAGAATGTTGCTACAACAGCATCTCCTACTTTTGCTCCGGGAATGTTCACAAAAACATTTTCAACACCGTTTGTTTCTAAAATCGGCCTGACGTAATTTTCCTGAACTTGAACTAATTTAGGAAGTACACTAAAAATTGCATCGGCAGTTACACTACCATCAGCAGCTATAACTGCTGATGTCGTACAAACCAAAATCTGATTAATCGTTGTATCAAAGTAATTGAACCCAATTTTTGCTCGTTTAGGTCTTTGTGTTGTTGTTCCTGATGGTCGCATAATCTCCCTTAAGTTTGAAGCATCAGTAATTGATAAATCGTTGTTATGCACAGTAATATTTGAAGATGAGCCAGCAACAACCACATGCGCAATTTGAGATTTACCCAATTTAACATTTTGACCAATTTCAATATCATGAGAGTTGTTGATGTAGATTCCACGGTTAGAGTTTCTAATAAAAGCAAACTTATCAATTTTTAGACCTTTGCTATTTGCAAAGGATAGGACATCACCTGTATTTGCAGACTCTCCATTCATTGGATAATAAATAACATTATTAATCTCTAGTCCATCGACAAAATTATATGATCCTAAATAAATCGGTGATGTATTAGAAAGATAGTCAAAAATTTCTAAACTGTTAATTTTTAAATTTTTGATACCACGATCAACATTATGCGTAACCATGATCGCTGATGCAATTGATGCAGTTGGATCATTTTTAAGCATTAAATGCTTTATCGTTAAGTTCTTTAGACTACCCACTGAAGTTGTTGAATTACCAGCAATGTTTAAAAATTGACCACCTTGATCTGTTGTCTCTAGTTCTGCATGATCGATTACGACACCTGATACATCAATATCAGATAAATCAAGATTAAACATAATTGGTCTTTTAGCTCTTGATTTTAGATACTTAATTTTTGAGCCTTGTACTCCAGTACCTAAATATAACCCTGCATGTGTTTCCCCACCATTAAGATTATTTCTGCCATAAACATCAATTTCAATACGATCGAAACTATTATCTACTCCCATATCAGCAACGGCAGCATCCATATTCCCCTTGGCAATTACAGTACCAATGATGTTATTGTTGGAAGAAAAAGCACCAACTTCCCTTAAAACACCTACAACGGATAGAGAATCCCCTGTTTCTGAAATACCTTCTGCATAATCGAGTTTGACAGAACTACACTGAAGCTTTACTAGACGTTTTCCAAACTCATTACCCGTCACTGTTCCAATATGTAAAGGTATCGGTAGCCCGCCTGTTGCGACATAAATACCTGTTGTGTCCTCGTAAATGATATTTTCAGACAGGTCTATATTGTGAAAATTTACAACTGATACATTATCAATTTTTCCACCCAAAAGATTACTTGAGCCGTAAACATATAATCCGTTCAAAGAACCTGCTGAATCAGTTATAGATCCATTTCCTTTTTTTAAACAATTCTCGAAATATACCCCATCAATATCTAAAAAATTACCTACTGCTGAAACTGATAAAAGCGTTGTTCCACGTGTGGAATCCATGTCTTTGAGGTTTTTGAAAGTTGTGCTTTTTAAGCGAACTGTACCGCAGTTCGAATTATAACGCACAGCAATGAAACAGCCTTTGCCATCAAAATCAAAATTAAGATTCTCAAATTCTAAATGCGAATAAATATCAAATAAAAACACACCAGCAGCAGTGTCCGGCTTAAAGTATGCACCCTGTTCTAATACGATCTTTTTTGGATGGATTGAATTAATCGTAATTTTTCGACTTAGAATATACTCACCTTTTGGCAAATAAATTTCATGCGTAACACTATCATTCAAGTAGTGCTCAAGCTGAGCTGTAGCATCTAAAAACGGAACTATCCCCAATAGTTTAGCATTTACCCGAAAAGCGCTATCGTTTATTTCTTGCTGACTTTTCCCACTCGCATCCGTTACTAGACTAGCAAGCCACCCCTTGTCAGCGGCAATATTTGCTATACCCTGCAGTAGATGTTTGTAGTAACTATCTAGCTGCTGAAGCGACACACCCTGCTGACTAATTAAATTTTCAAAATAAGAAGTTCTATTATTGTCCTGCTGATCAATATAATTCTTCTGTTCATTGTGGATCTGATTTGTGTGATTTCGCAGGTTGTTAATACTTGAAGATAGTTCACCATGCAGCCGATCCACATAGATCTTGAGCAGCATATCTGCTACACCAAGCTCCTGCAATTTCAACCAGACGCGGTCGATATCCTTGTTGATTGTTTCCGGACGAAAAGAGTTGTTATTGCCCTGATAGTTTGTAGTACGTGACATCGCAGTACTACGCTGTAATACAATCTTCTTGCCTGAAGCTGGTGCTGTAGTAAATACAGCGTTATTACCAACTAGACTCCATGCTGCAACTGGTGGCGCTACGTTATCAACCAGTACAATCAAGTCATTTTTTGAGTCACAAATAAAGCCCAGCGCGAAACTGGTTGTGCTCCCATTGGCAGTATATTCTTTATACGGCGTTTGTTCAGGTACAGACATAATGCCCCCTAATTTTCAAAGTCTAGAGTGGCTTCAATCACGCCACTATTCCCTCTCCAATTAGGGCCTTCATTGACCTCATTATTTCTGTGTATTTTGCCTACGCGTTCAGGTGAATCAGTCACTGCACCCGCTAAAGAGTCCAGATCATCATCGGGCTGTTCAGTAATTGCAGGGTTAAACATACGCATATTTTTATACTGTCTTGAGCTATTCTCGCCTTCTTCTGGGGTATCAATTACAGATGTATGCACCCATAGCAGACCAGACATTAAAGGGCCTTCTAATGCTTCAAGAATGTGTTTATTTTTAGCGCCTGAACTATGCTGCTCTTTTACTCCACAACGGATACGGCGTGCCTTCAATGCACCTTTCAAGGCTGCCGGTGCAAAGTTACCAATGCCATTGGTTTCAATCGTTAGGCTTGGCACATTGAATTGCTCAATCAGATCGCAAAGCTGCCATACCTGACCACCGACGATATTTCCTTGTGCATCATGTTTGACTACATCACCAGTAAGAGCAACGGATCTATGCCAGTACTTCACACCAAAGTCATCATGAAGAACTAAAGCAACCGACGAAATATCAGACTTCAGCTTTCCAGACGATGGGTCCCAACGCATGGTAATACCGACAATCTGACGATCACCCAGCATCATGATGTACTGACCGTTGGCACGTCTTAAAACTGGTTCGCAGTCATAAGGAATCATCTTGTCTGGATCTAGACGAACTTCGCCAACTGGCTTGGCATGCATCTGGTACTGTGAATCCCATTCGTTTAATGTCCGGCACTCTCTACGGCGCTCTCCCATGACTTTCGGTGTAAAGCGTTCAGGCCATAGCGATTCACTATACAAGTCGATCAGATAGTGTGTTTCTTTTAGAATAATCTTAAAGGTGTTGCCAATCTTATAAACCGCATAATCTTCGTCACGTGTGAGCAGCTTGGCGGTATGACTGATCCCACTGAACACATAAACCGGATCGAAGTCAGATAAACACTCGCTGATATTCTCAAAGCGCTTTTCTTTTTCAAACATTTTTAGAATCATGCATTTTGCACCCTGTTTTTGTACTTGTGTATAAAGGGAATCATGGGTATGCGGTGTGCCGACAAACAGCTTTTGTCCACCAGGAATAAGAATGTGCGTCTGCTCAGACAGGCGATAGCGCAGCTTTTCACGTGCTTCAGGTGTGCCGATGTTGGCCGGCATTTCAACGTCATCGTTTTGAATCTCATGCGCACGTGCACCAGTCACGTTGGACAATACGCCACGCGCATGTAGTGAGCCATGCCGCACATCTTCCGATCCAGTCACCCACCACTTTTGAAGCTCACCACGTTCTTTAAATACGCCAAACAATTGGCACAACGGATGCTTTTCAATGACTTGCTGAGTACCACGGCTACACTTTGAAGCATCACCATCAGTTGCGCCCTGGTGCAGAATCAACCGATTGCGATCAATGAATAGTTTCCATGCGTTATAGATATCCAGAATCGTAGACTTACCGTGACCACGAGGCATCATTAACAAGCCAAGCGGCCCGTAATCCTCTAAGAAATCACAGACATCTAAATGAAAATCCGGCACTTCCCAATTCATGGCTTCCGCATAAACCAGAAAGAAAGCAGCAAAGCTGACCTTGATCATGTATTAGCTCGGTCGTTGCTTACGTTCTTCCAGTTTTTTGGCCACACTTTCAAGCAATGCAGCCGCCTGTGCTTCTGGTGATACCTTTCGATCACTTCCATCGCCAGCTGACAATTCATCATCCAGCAAGACGCGGTTCAGTTTCTCCATGCAGGTCAGTGCTTCTTTAGCCCCTTTGTATAGCCACACTTTGTCACCACGGCCTTTCTTATCAAAAACGTCCTGACCATAAGCTTCAGTCATTAGGTCGACCGCATCCGTACCGGCCATCTCCATACAGAGTTTTAACTTCTCTACTGTTTCAGGCTTTAGAAAACGTAACTTCTTTACATCCGACATAAAAAATCCCCCGTATATAAGCCATATATACAGGGGGTTTGAATGGGCTTAATTGGGTGTCCTACTTACTCCACGACACGATCAAAATCAGGCATCTGAATATCACCAACATCATCACCCCAGAAGCGCGTACGATCATGATCACGCTCAGCCTTGCGTAGAAGTTTTTCTCTATAACCCGGTGCAATCATGTCCTGCATTTCATCAAAGATCATGCGATTGGTTGCCGCCTTGGTATAGAACAGGTTTTGCGCTGGTATCTTCCCTTTCAAGAATCTAAAGGCTTCATTACCTGCGTTACTTTCTATTCCATTTGCCGCCTGGGTCGCATTACCCACTGTCAGGCTCAATATGGTTTTAAAGTCACCACCAAAAGGACCAGCAATAAAATCACCAGTATCACGGCCACTGGTATCAGTTCCTGCAACCAAAATATCCCCTAGCACCGGTAAGCCACCACCAGCGACAAATGAACGCTTCATGAAGTCAATTGTCTTGTCCGGATCTTCACTATCCCACATCGTAGCCGGATCATTACCGTTGGCCAGCTCTTTAAGCTGCACTACCAAGCCACCTAAAATAGTTGTCATAGCTACCAATGGGATTGCATAAGCAGCCTTTCCTTGCACACCTTGCTGTGCCATTGTCCGACTACCGTGACGCATGAGGAATGATGCTGAGAACGACTTAAATTGCAGCATGGATTTAAATATCTCACCCATGGCTGTTCCCTTTTTTGTACCTGGTGCCATCCATGTACGTTCACGCAATCCGGCTTCAACCACGGCCATTCCCTGTTCATCCAGTAAATGTGCCTGAAACTGTGTGGCTACTTCATCACGTACCTTTTGCGGGTCGCCAAACCTAGTTAAATCACTATCTGGAATTTCATAGATTGAACGTGCTGACATTAACTGATTACCTTTACGATCCACCACCGGATCAGCCAAGCGCATGACTTCCCATGCTCGTTCTTTTAGCCCGGTTTTTTCCATGAGCTCACGATCCATTGCGTCCAGATCAGACCATGCTTTATCGCGAGTCAAAGTACCGTATTTATGCATAAGCATCTTAGTAAAACCGACCTTTGATGCTGCTGTGAGTGCATTTAGGCCAGATATACGCATAACCTGTGAAGCAATACCACTGGATACCCGAGCCAATTTTTGTGACTTGCCATGCACTGAAGTCAATCCGTCATCAGACCAACGTGCGATAGATCCAAGCATTTCTTCTGTGGCCAGACCTAAGCTGTGCGCCAGCTGCCGATCTTCTTTATTTGCCGGATTAAGCTGTGAGATCAGTTCACCAAAAGTTTTACGGTAGGCAATACCATGGATCGATGCAGTCTTGGCAATCATGGCCTGATCGGTAACGGATGAAATTGTGGTACCACCCAGCATGGATGCCACATTCATTGACCGGTACGCTAAACCGAGATTGGCCAGAACTTCGGATTGCGGTGTATTCTGGCCTGAGAACTCGTCAAACATGGTCTGTGCACGTTTACGTGATTTGCCTGTATCGTTTGCATCAATACCCTTTTGCCAGTCCTTTTGCTCTGCTGCGTCCATCAGGATGCGCATGGCATTTTTAGGACTACTGCCAAGATTTTCCACCATAGCAATATCTTTAGATAAGCCATTAATATGTGCTTCCACCAGGTCTACAAACGGCATGCCGCCAAACTCAGACTGGTATTCCATCCACGATTCAGCATCTTTAAAATGCAGCACCCGGCTTTCAGAATGACGGCTGGTGACTTTAGAATTACCACCAAAGGACTGACGGCCAATTTCAGTTTTATTGGCACCGTTGCTGCTCAATGTGTCGAATGAGTATTCAAGTAGTTCGCGGATCTCTTGCTGTGAATAATACGTTCCATCTTCATGCACATATTTTGAAGTGTCGATCAAGCCTTCTGCTTTCTGCACCCATGCCTGTTTCCCAGCCTTAACGATCTTTTCCAAGCTATGCGTCTGAGGTAAACCCCAATCATCCAGCTTTCCAATATCACCGCCGGCACGGTTAAAGCGCTCACGCATGCCTTCAAAGACTTCACCCATCTTGTCCGAAATCTTTTTAGCCAAAGGATCGCCGGTACTGTCATTGAAGCGTTCACGGACAATTTTCTGCACCAGTTCTGCATCAGTAAATACACCTAAACCGCCTTTTATGTTGGTATAGAAGTCCACCAGCTCACCGCGGTTTACTGATGCAATCGCACGCGCTTTAGTATCAATCGATTGAATGCCGGACATATCACCATGAGCTGCAACCATACGATCTACGACTTCACTGGCTGATAATGTCGGATGATCCAGAGCAGCAAGGTTTTTGTTTTGAGTCAGAATGTCACGTGCTGCAATGGCATGCTTTCGTTTTAATTGTGCCTGAATATCCTGTGCCACAAATTCACCAGCCTTCACCAGTTTTTCAGCATCGGATAAATTACGCCAGTTCTGGATATCCTGTTTAGCCAAAGACTTCATCGCGTCCTTAATCCGGTTTTCAATGTCGGTTGCTTCCTGCTGGTTTAAAGTTGCCTTGCCGAGTGCTTTTGCTACGGCGGCCTTGCATTGTTCTTTCATAATAAAAATGCCCAGATAATTTTCATCATCTGAGCATTGTTTTAGATTCTGTTTGTTGGGTAACTTATTCCCCAAACTGTAAAGCACAACTAATGGCTGTTTGTGCGGCCAAAGTATCTTCTTGTGCCTGACGTGCTTCTGCTTCCAACTCATCCAGTCGCTCACGTAAAGACATGGTGATTTCTTCCATTTCCCCATCTGGACGCATACGGCTAACAGAAATCTGCTGATCTGGATTCTGCATGATGATATCTAAAGCGGCTGATTCTTCCGGCCCATCACCAAAGAGCGAACCCTGACGCGGATCACCCATGGCTTCAATCTCATCGATTTTGCCTTGAATGTTCTCACCAATGGCTTTAGCACTACGATTATTCTGGTCAAACACATTCAGGAAATCACGCGCACCAGGTGAAAGCCCATCATCAATAAGCTGACCTTGATTTAAATAATCTGGTACGGTCTGGCCATTGGCTTTCAGATCACGAAGCTTTTGCGCAGCCTGTGCCAGATCCTTTGCAATACTGTTCTGATGCCGCCCACCCTGTTTGACCAAGGCATCCAGCTGGGCCAGCTGCGGCGCTGCACGCAACAAGGCGCTTAATACGGTTTTGCTATCATCATCCAGATTCTCAGCCATACGGCCAATCAGTGATGAATCCTCATAGGTGCGTTGCATCATTGCAGATTCAATACGGCGTTTCCCTTCCTGGCTTAAACGTCCGTCACCGGTAATCACTGTACCCTGTTCTGACTTTGGCAACGACCCCACAAAACCGCGTACAAAGTCCATAGAGCCATCAAGGTTAATTGAGCCATCATTATTGATCTTCAGCAAAGAAGCATCAGGCAGACGATCTGAGTCACTCACAGCACGTTCGGTTGCGGAGTACTGCGCCACATCAGATTCATTGGCCAGTTTTGCGAATTGCGTACGGTCGGTATCGGTTAAACGTGTCCGGACTAAAACAGGATTATTGATACCCGCTATATCAATGCCGCGTTCAGATGCGTACTGTTCCAGAAAGGCCCGATATTCTTCAGCACGGCCCGACTCATAAGCCTTTGCAATGGCCAGTGTGCGTCCGTTGCCAGACTCAACCACATTATCCATGCCGATAATGGGAGCGCCATTAGATAACATGTTTGACTCACCTAACCATTCAGGCTTCAAGTTCTCAGCCATACGTTCGATCTGCTGGCGTGATGCTTCCCGGGTGCGGTCACGCGGTTGTAATTCAGATGGATAAAGCGGATTGACCCCATAGGCTAGATCATTTGATGCAATCAGTTCATCCAGTGATTTGACCTCATAGGCCATGTCATAGCTGCTGCCATCCATACCAATTGCAGTACTGGTACCATTGCCACCATATCGAGCGCTTAGACTGTTCCACTTGTTACGCCATTTGCCAATAGCCTGCCCGACCGTCATGCCTTCCATGGCATTGTTTTTCACAATGTCATTGGCGTTCTTTGGATCGTACTTACGGACTACATCGATCAGCTTTGCATTTGGATCTGCTTTTAATACGGCTGACGCACCACCTGGTCCAAGTAAATGCCCTAAATAATGCTCATGCGGTTGCAGCTCCCGGCCAATACTTTTCTTGATATGGCTTTCTGCCTGCTTCATGTGCTTGAAGCCAATGCGAATCTGCTCATCAATATTAGATCGATCACCACCGCCCAAGTTACTCCACGACTTATCCAGCACCTGAAACAGACCATGTGCGGATGATGTTGGATTCTTGGCTGTATGGCTGAATGAACCGCCGGTTTCAATATGGGCAATGGTTAAAGCTACATTTGGAGGAATCCCGGCTTGCTGTGCTTTACGTGCAATGGTCTTGGCATTGGTTGGTAAGGCCATGGTGTCGTAATTGATTGGCTTCTGCTTGTCCTCACCTTTCACCGGATGCACCACGTTTACCGGTCGACCCATACGGATTGCTTCAGTTGCTGTATCCAAGTTTTTAATATGGTTATTGGCTTGAACTGGATTGGCTGGCTTTACTGGTGCCAGTGTTTCCTCAAACTCCAATTCATTTAAAACCAATGCTGCCTGCTGCTGTTCTGGTGTGACATCGGGATTATTTAAATACTTGCCTGCGCCACGTGCTGCACCAAAAAACAGGGTATTCAGCAAGATATCTGTAGTGACTGATTCGGCTGTGACTTCGTATTTTTTGGCCTGTTTGTCGTAGCCTTCAGACTCAAGAATTGCACCGGATGCAGCTTGACCACCAATGGATAGACCAGATGCACCACCGACGGAAAGCAGGCCATCTTTAATCACGCCACCTGTGCCTTTAAAACCATAAGACATAGGCAAAGCCGTTGATACCGCAGCCACAGCACCATCAGTCAAAGCAACTTTTAAAGCGGTTTCTTCGTCCACGCCATCCCGGGTTAAGTCACCATAGACATAGTTAGTCTCAGATCCACCAGTGACAGCCGCAGCACCGGCAATACCACCAACAGCGCTACCGACCACCGCACGTGTTGCATAGTCGCCTAAACTGAATGCGATATTGCCCACTGTGCCGGTATTTTCTTTGTCTTGCAGATAATCAATCGATTCATAGACCAGGTCGGCACGTGCCTTTTGCTTGTTTTCCTTGTAGGCAGAATATGGCTCGATAAATTCTTCCGTGCCTACATCCTTAAATGCATAGCCCACACGATCTGTCACGGCATCAAAAGGTGCTGCAATCGTATCACCGACTTTGGCAAAGCCTGCCCCCATACCGCGAATCGGTGCAGCAAGACTAAACAGGCCGCTGGAATCTTCCGTTGTTTCGGTTGGCTTGTGTGCCAGTCCTTTGGCGTTGACAGCATCAACCTGTTTCTGTTCTTCAGGTGAATATTCAGATAACCAGTTACTCATTACTTGGTCACTCCATCAGGCATGTTCATGTAAAACAGCGGTGTGCCACGCTCATTAATCAGTGCATAGCGGATCTGGCCTTTAGGGCCATTCTTGCTTTCACGACGTAAACGCAAGTCTTTAAGTTCAGCTTCTGAAGTCTGGTATTTCTGTGCAATCGCCGCATAGCGAGTATCTAAAATACTTTCAAAACGGTCATCATCCATTCCGTATGGCTTGGATACTTTCCATGTCTTCTGATTACCGTATTTCACGCCCTGCTCATATACGCCACCAGTAGCCAGACTTAATGCAGTACTGGTTAGCTCCTTACTAATATCGTCCTTGTCTTTGTGCTGGTAGCCATTGCGCTCAGACAGATGTGCATAGATCGATTTAAATGCCGCAAAAGACATATTCGCCGTGGCACCTGATACGGTACTACCAACATACTTATTGAATTCGGCCTTGAGCAGATCATCCTTAGGCATCACCAGTGCTTTATTTTTTAAAGCCTGCGTACCTGAAA
Organism: Acinetobacter sp. ASP199; assembly: GCF_022700675.1. Lineage (NCBI taxonomy): Bacteria > Pseudomonadati > Pseudomonadota > Gammaproteobacteria > Moraxellales > Moraxellaceae > Acinetobacter > Acinetobacter sp. ASP199. Next base: position 1,406,764 of record NZ_CP062182.1, on the reverse strand, counting down.
CGATAGCAACTGCAACATCTTCACCATCACGTGAACGGTAGTTATTGGCGCGTGCTACACCTGCCATAAGATAGGAAAGATCACCACCGCCTAACTGACCTAGCGCAGCCGACCAGATCTTGTTGCCACTTGGTACACCTTTGCTTTGCTGAATCAGATTGCCGATAAAATCCAGTTTCTGATTTACGCCCATAGCATCAAAAGCCTGTTTCGCTTCTGGAAGATCCTCGGCTGCAATAGGCTTGATCACCAGATTTGGATCTTTCAATGCAACCTGACTGACGGCGTTATCCACCACCTTTTCAGCAAAGCCACCCGGATTGGTTTTCAATTCCATGCCTGTGAGCTGATGTGTCTGCAATCCCGCTTCACGGACTGCCTGATTTGGATTGTCCTTGATGGTTTGTTTCTTTTCATTCAGGATGGATTCATAGACACCTAGAACCTTTTCCTCAGTGACTGCATCCGCTGTCTTGCTGTTGGCCATTTTGGCTTTTTGCTGGTTTACACGCTTTTCCATTTCAGCCGTAGACAATCGCCCAAATGACTGGAAGTTTGTGGACTGTGACTTATAAAAATTGTACTCAGCCTCGTATTCGGTACCTTGAACCGCTGCCCCCATGGTCTGCAGGTAGTCATCATCCAAAGCACGGCCAGTCATCACCTGAGATTTAAACTCAGTCAATGCCTTTCCGGCCAATTGCAGGCGCTTGTTTTCTTCTACTTCAACCTGCTTATTGATTGCATCGATCCGGCTCAGCGCCTGAGCTTTTTTCTGTTGCAGTGTCGGGCCGTCTGTATAACCAAAACCACCGTTATCCATTTCAGTGACAAGCTGCTGCAAGCTGGCCGTGTCCTTGTTTTCAATGGCACTGGTGATACGTCCATCAATATCTTGCAGATCACGTGCGCCTTGGTATTTATAAATCAGCGCCTGTTTTTGTGCTTCTGGGATATTTAAGCTTTGAATGTTGGATTTGACATACTCAGCACCTGCTTCACGATCCATACGTGTACCGATCTCAAGATAACGATCAGCCAGCACTTCACCTTTCTTGTTGTCAGCACTCAGCTGCAATGGCAGAAATGAAGTGGCATTCTTCGCTACATTTTGGGACCAGTAGTTTTGCAGATCCAGACGCGCGTGCATCGGCAGATCATTTTCAAGACCTTTGAAGCGTTCCTGTGACCAGGTCTGTAGATTCTTGTTGGCCACATCTGCGGTCATTGCGCCGTTGGCCACATCGTTTTTTAACAGGGTGATTTGTTCTGACAGTTCAGTGGTCAAAACATCATCCAGTTTGACCTTGCCTTCTTTCTCGGCCATCTGGTTGTTATAGAGTTCCGCATTTTTGGCAGATACATCGGCTTCATCTTCTTTCTGTCTGCGGTCTATTGCTTTGTTTTGAAATACTTGCCCTAAATTACCTACAGCCTGAGCCAATTGGCCTGTGTTACGCTGTGGCATCTGGATACGTTCAACCTGTGGCATTGCATTGCCAAAGTTCCCCATCGGGATTCTAGCCATTATTTCCACCCCTTAGAATTACCATACGCAGATGAGCCTGCGGCAGCCGTATTCAATGCACCGGAAACAATCGCTGTATTGGCATTATTGCGATGCACACTTGCTTCAGCTTTCAAGCGTTGTGAGCTGTTATAGCCAGTAATCTCGGCCATGTTGGCATCATAGTTGCCGTCAAGTTCAATCTGATCATTGATTACAACGGCTGTACCTTCGTGTACATCCAGACCGTTTCCTGCAGCTGCTGCACGTGCACGTGACTGTGCCTTATCTTTTTCCTTACGGATTCGTTCAGCTTCAAGCCGTCCACGTGCCTGTTCAGCTTTTGCATCCGCTTCAGCCTGCTCACCCAAGTGTTTATTGTTTTGATATTTGGTGTATCCCGCATACGCCGTGGATGCCACCGTTGCCACTACTGCTACTGCTGCCCATGACATTATTCAATCTCCTTTAATCGGTTTGGAAGTGACGCAAGAAATTGATCAATCTCATCGTCAGGCACAATCACCTGCTGTTCGATCTTCTCAAGGTCGGTATCGGATGTTGGGTGTATCGTGATCCAGCTGCTGTCCTCGTGGAAATAACCAATGCGTTTGGTGCCTGGCATGGATTTCAATACACACGGTGCAGTCATCAATTGAATGCCGTCCTCGGTGGCCACGGTCAGTGAGCCTTTCAGCAAAATATTCATGTGCTCGGTACGGTGCATCTTGCTGACGACCAGTGTTCCGGCTGCTGCATCCATCTGGCGCATGTACACACCTGGTGCAAAATGATGTTGAACAGGCACATCGATCTGATCCGGACTTTCTGACAGTTGCTGCTGCACATCACGTACCGTGTCGATATAAGCACGCTGCTGAATATCCCCTAGAATATGGGCCAATAGTTCAGTGTTATCGGCTGCAATAATTTCCATGTTTAAAGCTCCAGATCCAAAAGAATGCCGTATTCGTTAAAGCCAAAATGTTTGTATAAACGCACACAGCCGTCCGTATTGATTCCGGTTGTGGTACCGCATTGCACACGACCTGCACCCATCTGGCGTGACCAGTTCAGGAACACATCAATAAGCAGCAATGCCGCACGTGTGCCGCGATATTCAGGCTTGACATAAAAGACCTGCTCAAAGGCAATGAACTGATTGTTAAACCAGTCCTTAGTTGTCAGGCAGACAATACCGCCAGCAATCTCTTGCCCTTGCTCAGCCACAAACACCGCACCCATACCATCAATGACGGCGCTCAGGTTGTCTTTCAGTGCCTGTTCATCCAGTTCACGGCTGGCATAGTTCGGTGCTTCATGAATGAATTGCCGGGCTATTTCAATCAGTGCCGGCACGTCATCCAGTGTGGCTGATCGGACTATCATTTTATTTCTCGTTAATTGATAACTGCATGGTGATAGCTTGCAGGTGAAAAGGTAGCGGTTTGTTGTGTGAGATAACTAAAGGCACTTTGTGCAGATCCTCCCATGTGCCGCCTTCTTCCAGGTGATAGCCGGTATAGGGTTTACGTGGTCCCATCAGGTTGTCATCAAAAGTGAATGTTTCGACCAGCTGGCCATTCAACTGCACACCTAGAGTTTTATTAAAGAAGAATGCTGTCCGATCCACCTTGGCCTTATGCATCATGCTCGACATCGGGCTTTGACTCAGCTCAGGTGGGAATAGTTCCGCTACACATTCAAACAGCTCACCAAAGTACAGCGTTTCATTGATCAGACTTGAATCATCAATGATCAGCTCATCCCCATTGATCCGGTATTCGATTTCAGTCACTGTGTCGTCTTTAACCCAATACGCAGCAATATTTTTCAGGTGATCGAAGCGTGACTTAACAAGAATGCCGGTATTCAGTTTGATACTGGTCTGAGAATCTACCAAAGCATCAAAAGAAATCTGCTCAAGATAGATTTTTCCCTTACGCTCAATCAGCATGTATGCATCATCAGAACCCAACTGAGTCGGCATAGAACAGATGCTTTTCACCGATCCACCAAAGTCATGCTGTGCCCAAGCCATAACTTCTTGATCTCGGTTAAAGGTAATTGATGCCACCTTGCCATCACCCAGCACTAACCAAACAATTGATTCAGGCTCTTGCTGGTATGAAATTTCATTCACACCCTGGTGCAGCTCACCGATATGTGAAGACAATGCACTGATCTCTGGTGAAACAAGACCATCCACCTCATAGCGATAGGTCAATGCCCGGACACGTTCACCACCACGCTGCACGAATAACAGCTCATTCCCGACCCGCTCAGGACGTGTTACGGAATATGCGCCGTATGCGCTGTGCTCTACAATGTTTACTGTGGTCGGTGTCAATCCCCCATCTGAGTCCACCATGAATTCACCACCAGAAGTCAGGCAGATCACCCCGCGCTGTGCTTCTAAAAACAGGATACTGTTAGACAGACCAGACGCTGAAACAATACTGAATGCATCCGCATCCTCTGTGGTTTCTAGAAAGTTTCCGTTATCCCCTACGGCGCTAAACCAGATCTTGTTCGGTGCTTTCTTGGTATTGGCCAGAACAAGGCGCTGTTTGAAATAGGTGCAGCAACGTGGATAGCCATCAGACTCATTGAAAGCATGCGGCTGAATCACCCATGAACGTTCAATTGCTAAAATATCTGCATCCAGTTTTTTAACGATCTCACCGCTAACACTATCGCTGCTGTTGAATTTCGTGATTTTGATCAGACCACCGTTGACCTCAAGATAGCGCCCCACATCCGCTGCAGTAAAACCCGCTCCATTCGCATTTGGCACCCACACCCAATCCCCCGGGTATGCATCAGGTCGTTTTCCTGTACTTTCCGTTGCTGCCTGATAGTAATAAGGCGTAAAGAACCCAGCAGGCAAATAGGCCACCACATCGCCAGTTAAATAGGTTTGCGTTTCATCCCAGACAGATACAACATCAAGAGTGAAATTAACAAATGCACCCAGATCCTTACCTGATGGCTTACCTTTACGGAATGGATAACGTGCACTTTCTGAATCAATTGGTGGATGGGTAAATACAAACTCTGAAATATTCCAGTTGCTAAACAGCTCATCACAACGCAATCGCTGCATCGGCACACCGTTATGCGTCAGAAACATTTCAAAGCGATACTGCACATATTGAATGTCACGGATCTGCGCCGTCGTATAGGGTGAAACAAGCGTGGTAATGACTGTTCTGTTACGTGGGTCATAGACCGTAATGCTCTGATGGTTGAAAATCAGTAAATAAACATTGGCCGAGTTCACAATAAATGGAATCAGGCGAATCGCTCCACCTTCCATCAGTCCACGATTGAATGTTCCGGGACGCTTGCGCACACCACCTTCAACCAGTGGGAATAAGTTTTTAATACGCTTTGCGCCGTTGGAATACTGCTGAATATCTGTCCGGGTGTATAACGCTGGTGCCAGCTCCCCGGCACTAAAGTTATTTTTCATGACAACGGTTTTCATTAGTAGCGCACTCCAATCAGTGAAGATTGATAATCTGCTGCAAAGTCTTGCGCTGGTCGCTCTTGCCCATTGATTGCACGTGCCTGTTTCAGCATGTTTTGTAGCTTCTGCCATGCACTATCCGACTCAGACTGACTGCCTGTAATCGGCTTGGCCAGTTTATGGACCATGTACAGCACCATGCATTCACAAAACAGGGAATCCCACATTTCTTCGTTATCTTCATCAGAAACGTACTGCAGGTTGATCAGATTGGTATTGGCAAGGATATGGCGTGCTTCGATTTCATATTCCTCCACACCTGCACTGATCACGCGCAAGAAATCACGTGGCAACGGGAAAGAGTTCTCATAACCAAAAGTCGGGTGTGTGGTCACTGGGGCAAGCTGCACTCGTTTTTTCGCAAAGGACCATGGATGCATGCGCAATAGTGCCTTGCGTGTGCTGGCATAGATCGAAGCGCAACGGCGTGCATTCTCTGTATTTTCATCAAATGAAATAATGGATTTAGCGCCGATCTGGCTCAGTGCTTCATTGCAGATAGATACTTCTGTAGTAGACATAAAAAAGCCCTCAAGTTTTAGTGATCTTGAAGGCTTTTAAATTGTAGTTTGTTGGGTATAAAAAAGACCCGACACCCCATGCCCAAGATGCCGAGCCAAAGCCCCTACCAGTTAGACAACGAAGTCAATCGCAACGACTTTCTTCTCGTTTGCACGACCTGCAGCAAGAGAATGCACACCACCAACCTGTTTGATGTTTTTCTTGTCTGCACGTGTGGTGATATCGAAGCCAGTGATATCCGCTTCACCAAAGTGAATTGCAGATCCACAGTAAGCAACGGTACGAAGTTCACCCACCGCAGCACCCTGGCTTAGTTTTTCGTATGGAATCCAATTGAAGCCCATCCATTTGCCACCAACACCACCTTCCTGAATCATCTTGCCGGCCATGAAGTCAGCAGATGTCAGTGTGGTATCTCCTAAGATTTCCTCCATCATTGCAGACGTATACAGGATGTATAACTGTTCGCCGTTGTGCTCATCACACTCGTTGGCACGGAAGATGGATTTTGCCTTGATGATCTTGCTTTTCAGGCTACCACTGCCAAAACCTGAAAGGACCAACTGACCCGCTGGTAATGCGGTTGGTGTGGTTGTTGCTGTGCCGTTATCCGCAACACTTTTACGGCTGATAGTACCGATTGCAGCCTGGTAAATGATGTCATCGATTTTGCGGTTTTTCGCGTTATACAGCAGCTTGATATATTTATCGTTTGGATGTGCTTTCAGCTTTGGAATGTCGCGTGATTCGATTGGAATGAACAGGTCAAAGTCATTCATCAAGACGCTACGTGTACCAGCATCAGGAATCGTCCAGTTAGTATCACCGAAACGCGCACCAGAAGCCGCCATTTCAACCTGACCCATATCATTAATGGTGAATGACTCACCTACGATTTTCCCGCGATTCACTACGGTTTTTAATAGACGGCTTTCGTTTTGCTGTGATGCCAACTCATAGTTGTCATGGAACTGCTGAACAAATGCCGCCGTGATTTTGTTTTCATTGACGATAGGCATACATTACCCCTTATTTGTATTGCTTCTGATAGAAGTTTTGGACTTGAGAAAAGACACGCTTATGATCAGGGTGGCTTTCGTTCAAATACGCTTCCGACTTCATTAATGATTCAACATCTACACCACCGCTTTGTTGTGTATTAGAAGGCGGTGTATCTTCCTGCAGCTGCTGACCAAAGTACGCTGCCATCTTCAACACCAGTGGATTGTTACCAAATGACGGATCGTTCACCTCCTCCGCAGTCAGTACGCCGTTGGCAATCAGATTGCCTGCCACTGCTTGGGCATAACCGAAGTTTTGTTCTGCTTCAGCTCCCCATGCTTCAGTCATGGTTTTAACCGTGGTTTCATTGTCCAGTACGGCGTTATTTTCCATGAGTGCCGGAATCAGCTCGTTATATTCCTTGAGCAAGAAGTTCAAGCTGCCGTTATCCAGTCCGGCTTCACGTGCACGTTCCAAGAACTCCTGATTTTCAGGAATGGCCTTAAACTCATCGAAATTGAAGTTTTCCACTTCGACCTGATAACCATCGATTGATTCAGGCGCACCAGTCACAGCCGGTGGATCTACTGGATCGGTCGGCGGCACAGGATCGGTTACCGGTGGAGTCATCACGCTAGGTGCTGGCGCTGGATTGTTTTCTGGGTCTGTAGGGTTGTTTACTGGATCAGTCATTTACTTGTTCCTCTTTATAGTCTGGATCGTTTGCACGGTTAATTTGTTTGTAGATAAAGCCAATCACGTCAGCCTGACCTGCACGGAAACATGACTCGCGCTCTGCATCATGGCCACCGCGCACATAGGTCGATTTATTGGCATACATGGACGTAAGGTGTGCAATCACTCGTTGCCCATTCACATCTAAATCAAAGACATTGCGGTAGGTTTCTGGTGTGGCTGGTCGGCTCATACGTGTTTTGACAAATGTGCCGACTTCATCCGGTTCGCTTTCTTTGTTCGCTTCAGGTAATGGGCGTTCAGAAAGTTCATCCTGGTATTTTTCAATCTGGCTTTTCAGCTCTTGGTTTTTGTTGACCTCATTCCACCAGCCAACGGCTAGGATCAGGCCCGCAACAAGCATCACGGCAAGATAAATAATCACTGCATTACTCCTGTTGCCGGCTCAGAACCGATCTGTTTTTCAATACCTTTGGCCACTGCACCGCCGGCCATTTCCATCATGGCTTGCTGTTGTTGTTGCTGGGCTTGTTCCTCTTGTGCCTTTTGACGCGATTCACGCAACTGCTGAACTTCATCGGCGGTACGCATGATCGATTGAGGAACGCCACGGCCTGTACCTGTAATCGTTGCTACTGCATCAAAATCGATATTGTCCAGAATGGTTGGCTCTACAGCTGCTGCATTCCCCATGCTCGCGATGTACTGCTCAGTGGCATACACTTCTTCCATACGCTGAGAACGTGCCAGTGGTGACACAAACTTGAATGAAAGATTGCGACCCCATAGTTCTTCTGGTGGCTGACCTAAAGCACCAGAACGCAATGCCAGACCAAAACAGCGATCAAGGATAGATTTCAGGTATTCGGTTTGCAGACGACCATACATAGGACCGAGCAGCTGCCGGATCAGCTCAACACGTGTATTAATTTCTGTTGCTGTCATGTTGCTGGTGCCAATCGGTGGCAACTGATCAGCCATAAGACGGCGACGAATCCCGCCTTGCAGGTTGGTCAATAGGTATTCTGAAAGCTGGAAGTTCACGCCATCATCCAGACGCTTCATTGAATCTACACTGTTGGCAATAATCACTTTGCGAGGACCAATACGCACAGTATGCGGATTTAAAACGCCGTCATCCTGAGCAATCCACATGCCGCCAATTTGAAGATCCGCAGAACGTAGCGTGTTCTTCATCAGATCGTTTAATGACTTAGCATCCGGCAAAGCCAAAGTCATCTGTCCATTGCCATACACCGAGTTCGGCAGCTTGCGCAGACGTGGTACCGAACAAGGAAATTCGTGATAACCAGATTCTTTCAGCATATGCTGATTGCTCTGGTCAATATGATAAGAAGCAAACGGCATGGCTTTATTGATCTGGCCAGCACCAACCTGTTTGCGTGGCTGGATCACGTGCAGCATTTTCAGTTTGGTGTCTGGTGACTTCTTGGCAGTATCAACCACCGTGTAATGGCAGTTCTTTTCACCATAAGTATTGATCATGGCTTCGGCTGTCATTTCGTGTTCGCGGTAAATGGTGTCAATCAGGCCGTCAGCACGTGTTGATCCGATAAAACAGCTACCCGTTGGCCACGACTCAAATACATAACCGCCACCTGCCTCACGATCAATATCGACATACATCACACCCCATCCAGCGGTGACAACGTCCGTGATCGTGTCGAAGTTCTCACTGTCAAAGTTTGCGCCGTGGATATTGCGCCACATGAACTGACACACATCCTCAAGCCAGCGCTCACCCTCAGTGACTTCTGACAGGTCATCGATACCGTCCGGCTGTGCCTTAAACCAGATTGCATTTGCAGGTGTAACGCCGTTCATAATCATAGATACCAGCACCTGGACAGAATCGGCAGCGGTTGAGTCGTACAGATCTGCACGCTCAGTCTCACGCTGATTCTTTACATCACTTCCAGCAAAAGACTGCTGACGCTCAGGTGCACCGAACCGATAGCATTCAGCCCAATGCGACTCATACTGTGCACGCGCAGCTTTGAGTTGTCCCAAACGGGTACAGTATTTACGAGCGTCATTATTCATCAGCCACCGCCTAGTTTTGATTTCTTTTCAAAGAGTGCGCCGTACTTAGAGTTAACCAAAGCATTAGCAGTATTACTCAGATTTCGGTCATCACCCTCACCACCCAACACGCTCATTGAACTACCCATCGAGCTACCAGTACGGCGCATTGCTTTTTTGGCATTTGATTCTGCTGTAGCTTTTTCAGCTGCCCGGCGTGCATCACCTTCCGGATCTTGCTGCACGACCTTTGGTTTTGATCCCATGCTTATTCCTCCACTGAATCCCATCCGCGATCAGTCAATACGTTTTGGATACGTTTAACTTCGGTTTGCGATTGAATTGGCTGTGCTGGTGCTGCGGATTTAGTTGAAGCTTTAGATTTTGCTTCCAGCTCTTTGATTTTCGCTTCTGCTTCAGCGAGCTTTTGCGCTACGGCATCAAACTGCTCTACAGGTACGAGAGCCACTTCTGGCGCATTTTCATTAGTGGAAGGGTCAGCACCAGTAATGCTTTCTAACGCTGCATCAGCCTGTTCTGCTGTGGTTGGTTGAGTGACTTCTTTTTCTTCAGGTTTAGGTGTTGCACCTGGTGTATTTACTTTGCGAGCTGCCATAAAAAAACCCTATTCAGTGGTTGATTGAATAGGGTTACTGTGGGGGTATGGGTGTTGGGGTTTGTTGGGTGTTTAATCAATAATGTTTCTATCTCTATCCACCATTGCGCCACACTTAAAACATTGTGCTGTTCCTTTGTGAAACATGGATGTTTCAAAATGAAAACATGCTTCTCTTAAATCTTTTTGGCCTGCTTCATATCCTTTTTTGTGCCATTCTTGAGTGAGTGCGACAAATTCATCCTTAGAGCGCTGACGTTGTGTGTTCCAACCCTGATAAGTCATCTGTACCGGCAGCACTCGATATACATCGCCATCCTTACCAAACAGCTTGTCACCATGGATGAATCGCATGTTTGTGTAGAAGTCTTGATCCTCAAACCACTTTTCAAAATCACTCATCTCTCAATCACCACTGTAGTTGGGCTGATGTGGTTACGGATATCACTTACATAGTCTGTGCGGTCGTGGTCTGCGATGGCTGCGCGGAGATCAGAGATTAAGCAACTTTGCTGACCAGTCATATTTGGGAAGCTCCACATTGAAGTGTGATACTCATTTCGTGTAATCCAGAACACAGCCCACTCAGGCGCCCCATCCACAATCCGCTTACACTTCTCCAATCCCAATTTTTCGATTAAGTTCATAACCCCATCTCCTGATCCAACTCATCAATAACCTGATCACACAGGCCGCCATCTTCAAAAATATCCAGCTGCCCGATCTTGTACTTGTATTCCATCCATTCACCTTCCAGTGGATAACGCATAATTCCTGTCTCCATACGCCATAACTCAATAAATGCTGCGCCGTTGTCGTAGTTTGGAATGCCACCACGTGCCCATTCAGACACAGTGGAAGCACCAGACACAGGCAGAAGGAATGCTATCTTTTCATGCGTCCAACCTAAACGGCTCAGATCCAGGATCATGCGATTGAAGTCTGGACGCTTGTAGTTGCGCATCTTTAACTTGAACTCTTTGACCTTTTTCTGAGTGTTGAGATTGATAAAACGCGCGCGCGCGCGAGGGTCGTTCGTATAAACCCCATTTACTCCACTTCCCCCGACCAGCTGCAGCTCACTTGAACTTCCCATTTGCAACCCCTTCTAATCCCAAACTACGGTTATTAATTTTTTAAAGTTCCCAGACTTTTAAACTGATCATTCCACCTTTGACCACGGCGCCACGTTTCACAATCAATTCATCAAACTGTTCATCGTCTTCACAGAATCCACACTTCACTAAGGAATCGATTGTTGCTTTCAAGTGGTTATCGATGTCCCGCTTCTGGTGAGTAGGAAAATGAAAAATCACTTCCAGTTTTAATCGTGTTGTCAGCCGTAATGCTGGGATCAGGGCAATAACAACGGCATGAAAATCTCTAGCTTTGTCACTTAATCTCATACCCTTCCCGCAACGTTCCCAATAGTGATTAACACTTGGTGGCGTTGTGGCAATTTCACATGACAAAACCAGTTCTTCTTCATAGTCCGTATTTCTCACTGATTTCGCGTCTACGGCGTTTTTCTTTGCCTTCTGTACCTTTGCTTGGTTTTGTTGTTTAGTGCGCTCCTGAGAAGTTTTAGCCCTGCTACGGTGGATTTTTAAGTGTGTTTGTAGATACTCTTCACTCCATCTCAATGTCATCTCTCAATCACCACTGTAGTTGGGCTGATGTGATTACGGATGTCACTACACGTATCAATGCGGTCGTGGTCGGCAATTGCGGTGCGGATGTCGTCGACACAGATAGAATCAATAAACAACTGCGATAAAAAGAAATCGTCTTTCTTTACCGAGTAATATTTAAATTTAGTAAAATGAGTTCCAAGATTGCGATGTTTTTCCACAATCTGCTTACACTTTTCCAATCCCAACTTTTCGATTAAGTTCATGCTGCTGCTCCTTTTTTCTTTTGGTATGCGCTTAGTGCAAAGGCTTTATTGCATGAGAAGCAAGCGTTAGTGCTGGTATAGCGAAGCGTTCCACCACATGACCGACATGCAGTGCCGTGATAATGCCTTGCACCCCCCATCTCTAGCCTTGTTTCGAGCAATAACTCCCGAGTGATTACGTCTTGCGTGTGCAGCTGCTACTGATGCAGCCATTACATTCCGCATTCCCTTTTGAGCATTACCCATAGGACGACCATTGAACTGAGAGAATTCACCTGAATAACCTGTTGGTAGATCTTGAACCTGACCGCCATTTTTCAGGAACGCTTCCACATCATTTTCAAGCTCTGCACGTAATTTTTCTTTATCAACCGGAATCGCTGTTGATTTACGAGCAACGCTTTCAGCTTTTACGAGTTCTAAAAATTCTGCTTTATTGATGTTCATGCTGCACCCCCTGTACGATTAAAAACACCTTTCACTTTTGCCGCCAATTCAGGTGGACATGGCACGCCTTTACGATTCTTCTCGTTATGCTCAATCGCTACTGGTTTTACCGGTGGTACATACATCACTTGAACACGTCCGGATTTTTTAGCTTTGTCCAGGTAATCGCTGTAAATATCTCTGAATGCAAAATGAGCTGCTTTCTGGCCTTCGGTTTTGAGTATGTGGCGTACTTCATCCAGTGCACGTTTGGCCAATGTCGTGATCTTATTGGCCGGATCTGCTTCAAAATTTAAAGCTTTGGCCCATGCTTGTTCAGCCGTCCACCAGTCGCCGTCATGCACACACCAAGAACGAAACTCAGGAAGTGAAGGACACCATTTTTCAGAATTCATACGCTCTAAACCACGGCGTAACTCTGCAGGTTTCAAGCCGTTCAAAACCGTGCAAACAGTGAATTGCAGCTCTGCCGGATTGATATTTCCGTATTTTTTATCGAACATTTCACCGTACAGCGCTTGCATCCGACCTAAGACCTGATCTGCAATCTCAGCTGGAAAATCGACAACGAATGCGTCCTGGAATAATTGAATATTGCTCATGATTCACCTCGTGGAATTACACCTTGGCCATAACGATGGCGTTTTGGTTGTTCAGCCTTAGGTTGTTTCGCTTCAGTCTTCGGTTTTGCAGGCTGGTAATTGCGTAGCCAGTTCAACCAGGTAGTCATCCACTTTTGAGAAATACGTTCAGGTTGACCAACTGACCATTGCGCCAGCTCTTTGAGTTGCTCAAGTACGATGTCTTGTGACAGCTTTGGAAAACTCACAGCTGCTTGCGCCATGAAATCCTGTTTGATTGGGTAGGTCCCGGATAGATCTTTCAGCGAATACAACTTTGAGTCTTCAGAGTGGTAATCAATAAAATTCAAAGCACCACGATCCTGAGGAACAAATTCTGCCGGCGCTTTATTCTTATTATTTTCTAAAGATTCTATAGGTGTATCTATTGTGTGTTTACTAGGTACACTAGTTACTGGTGTACTAGGTGAACCAGTCTGGTTTCCTAAGTGAACTGGTGTACTAGGTAAACTAGTTTCGTTAGTAAACCGATCTTTCAGGGAAATCTCATTCAATCGATAAGACTTCATGCCCTGTTTCCCGTCAGCTAAAACAGTGATAACGCCTAGCTTTATAAGCTCCTTTAAGCCAGTCGATACAGTTCTTCTACTCAATTGACGTGCACCCGGAAGATCTCCACCCTGTAGCTGTGAATAGCTGACAAAATCAGACTCCTTGTTATGTCCGTTAATGCGGTTTTCCAGCTCCGCATAGACGTTACGTGCAGCATCGCTCAGGAATGGCCACACTTCTTTTCGATACAAGCGACTAGACATAACATAGCCCTGATCGAACTTATCGCTATACATGTTCTTTCCAGCCCCTTGTGCTGGTTGTGAAGGCTTCTTAAACGGAATTACTTGTGCAGTATTCATTTCTTCACAACCTCCCCGATATGTGTTAAATTCAACATTGGTTACCAACCTCGTTTACTTGTCTGAGTGAACGGCAAAAATGCTCATCTGGTCGCACAGATGGGCTTTTTTTGTGCCTGTAATTTTTGGAAGTGGCTCTGGTGTGAGCTCAAAAGACGTTTCTACGGTATCTGTGGTCAGACGCATGAGAGATGCGAGATTCTGTAAACGTTCCCGAACTTCCGAGATATTCGCCATGCCTAAACTTCTAGCGTGCTCAGACAACGTTTTGTTTTCAGATCTAGCAATAGCTTCCAAATCACGTTTTTCTTCATATGTGCATTTGAAAGTGATGCTTTCAGTTAATTTTTCAGACATTGCTCGCCCTCATTACTGCCTGATAGCACCTTTTCGTGATGCAGTTTTTTCAAGCCTTCAGCGATTTCATAAGAAATACGCTTCCCCTTCTTTCCAGTTTTCAGATCACTTATGTAGTTCTGGGAACAAGAAACACTCTCAGCGATCTGATGCTGGGTCATATTTGCCTTCGTTTTGTCTTGAAGGTCCTTAATTAGCTGACTCCAATTAGTCATCACTTAACTCCAATTTATCGCTTTCTCGATAATACTATCTTTATTGCGATATTTGTACAACTATTTTTAACGCCATTGCGATTTGTTTTTAAATCACAATAGCGATGTATCGAGACTGGAAATCAAACAAATGACACTAGGTAATAGAATTCGAACACTACGAAAGTCGCATGGCCTGTCACAGCCTGCACTTGCTAAAAAAGCTGGGGTAACACAATCAACAATTTCGGACTTAGAAAACGATAAGAAAAGCACGTCTGCAGATAACCTTATGGCGATTGCCAAGATTTTAAAAACTTCTCAGGAATATCTATTGACTGGGGAGCATCCGGAAAGAATGGATGCTATGGATAAAATCATTGAATTCGAACGTCAGGAAAGAGTTAGAAAAGAAGCGTTAGAAGCGAATAGCCACTTAATAAATCTAGACAGTATTGAGGAAGTTGAAATTAAATATTTTGATGATGTTCATATCTCTTGTGGAACCGGCTCATTTGCAGAAGTGATGGAGCAGCACGCAAAGAAAATCACTGTAAATAAAAATGCACTGACAGATAGAAACATTCTTAGAGAAAACTGTGTTGCCCTTCCAGCTATAGGCGAATCAATGTTCCCGACCATTAAAGACAAGGATATCGTTTACGTGGATTTGGGACGTAAGACGATCAAGGATGGTAAGGTATTCGCCGTATGTCATGGAGGATTGTTTAAATTTAAACGCTTATATCAATTACCACTGGGTGGCGTGCGGATCGTAAGCGACAATGCAGCTGAATATCCTGAGGAAAGATTGACTGCGCAAGAAATTATTGATCAGCAATTTGAAGTCATTGGCTGGGCTTGGTCTTGGCAGTCGATGGAGAGCTGGTAAACATGGACTTTGTTATAGGGGTATTATCCTTAATCGGCCTGATTGTTGTTTCTTGTTTGGGTTGGATAGCTTTTCAAACTTATCGACACGTAAAGCCAAAAGTTTTTGATGATGCACTTGAGCTAGTTAAATTTATAAGAACTGTCTACGAGTGCAAACTAGAAAACAATGTTCCGCTTTATGGTTTTGTTGTTTCAGTTTATCAAGATGATTCACTAGTTGAGGCATGGGTGTCGGATAAACCACATTTAAGTGTGCGCGTTCCACTAATCACTAATGGTGAAAAATTAGAAATAGATGCGGTTTGCAATAATCTTAATGCCGATATTAACAAAGGTGATTTTGTCGCCGTACTCCCCTTGTACAATCAGCGCCACAATCTATGGGCTTATATTTTAATAGCCAAGTTAGAGCCGACTTACTTGGGTAGAAATAAAGGGTTTAAGATTAAGGAAAACTATTTAAGAGACTAAACGTATAACCTTTCAGTCAAACCCATCTTCTAGATGGGTTTTTTATTGCTATAGAAATTATTATCTTTTTTGCGATATTTTTACCCCATCGCTATTGACATATTTATATCGTTAATGCGATATTTATCTCGTACCCAATAAAAAGCCCGCAGGGACTGGAAATCTAGCGGGCTTGCAAATATGCGAGATAAGTATGAAACAAAATCCTATTCAAAGCAACCTGCCAGAGTTCGGCCAATCAAGCCAAACGTCTGAGCGTTTGTACCAGCATCCAGTTAAAACCAACAAGCTGACGAACATTGCAAGCAACATGGCTTCTATCGCACTCATCGTTACCATTCTTGGTGGTCTTGCATTGATGTTTGTGCATCAGGCAGACAAAGAATCTGAGCGTCAGGTGGAAGCCATTAGCACGTCTGTTGGGGGTGCTAAATGATAGATCTACGCGATCAATTCGCCAGTGCAGCATTGCAGGGGCTTTTATCCAATCCACAAAACTGGATGGTTGAAAGTGAAGTGCTTGCATCTGCTTCATATAAACATGCTGACGCAATGATTGCTGAGCGTGAAAGCGGCTCTGTAGACAGTGTGTATAGCACCAAGCAGGAACTCATAAAAGCTATTAAAGAACAGCATGGGCTTGATGTAAGTAATCTTCATTTTTTAACAACTGGTCATCTGATCTTTATTTTAAGAACTGGCCGGATTACTGCGGGGTAACTTCATGAATGCTTATATCGAACTACCAACGGCACAGCTCATTGAGAAAATGAGCAACGATGAATATCACGCACGCCCTGAATTCAGCTCAAGCCAGTTAAAAGACATGCTGCGTTCTGGTGCTCACTTCTATGTGAACAGTATTAGCAAAGAAGCAAAGAAAGAAGCTTCAACCGCTATGAACTTCGGCACATTGGTTCACACCATGTTCTTAGAGCCTGAGCAATTTGAAAATGAATTCGTGATTGCGCCTAAATTCAATCGCCGTACCAAAGACGGAAAAGCAGAAGCGGAAGCATGGGAGCTGGCAAACGCTGGGAAATTGGCTGTCACTGAAGAAGATGTGGAGAATGCAGCTCGCATGGCTACCAACCTTCGTACGTTAAGCAGCTATGCAGACATGCAAAATAACTACGGCATGCCTGAAGCAAGCTTTTTCTTCACCGATCCAACCTATGACTTGCAGCTGCGTATCCGTCCTGACTGGCACATTGCCCCATGTAAGGCATTTCCGTTCGGTCTGATCCTTGACCTTAAAACTACAACCGATGCACGTCCGAATGCCTTCTCTAAAAAATGCGGTGACTTTGGTTATGACCTGTCGGCTGCTATGTACCGCGAAGGCTTCCAAGAGTACTACAGCACTGATGAAAAACCACCGTTTGTTTTCCTTGTGGCTGAAAGCGCATTGCCTTTCAACGTCAAACAGTACAAGGCATCTGACCTGTTTTTAAGTGTAGGTGAAACTCGATACAACAAGTCCAAAGCCCGACTGGCTGAGTCGCTACTCATTGATGAATGGGACGGCTACCCAACCGAAATGGAAGAAATTTATTTACCGTCTTATATGACCAAACAAGCTTTAGAAAACGATTTTAACTAATTTAATTTATAGGAATTTTTATCATGAATGCTCAAATCTCTACTGCTCCACAATCAAACTCTGTTGGCCTTTTAAATCTTGAAGCTTTTGAACTGTCACAACGTGTGGCCAAAATGCTGTCTAGTTCTACCCTGGTACCGGAACAGTATCGCTCTGTGATCAAGGTTAAAGCTGGTAAAGATCAAAGCGGTCAATGGATGTACCGCGATGAAGAAAACCCGAATGGTCTATCTAACTGCATCATTGCATTGAACATGGCGAACCGTATGGGTGCAGATCCGTTAATGATCATGCAAAACCTTTACCTGATCGAAGGTCGTCCATCTTGGTCATCACAGTTCATCATGGCATCAATCAATAGCTGTGGTCGCTTCTCTGCCCTGCGTTTTGATCTGGAAGATCTAGGCGAAAAAGAAGTCGAGTATCAGGAAACTGTCTGGTCTAACCGCCAAAAACAGACAGTGACCAAGAAGATTAAAATTCAAAACTTTGCATGCACAGCCTGGGCGATTGAGCGTGAAACAGGTGAACGTCTGAACTCATCCAAGATCACAATCGAAATGGCCGTGAAGGAAGGCTGGTATCAGAAGAACGGATCTAAATGGCAAACCATGCCTGAACAGATGCTGCGCTATCGTTCTGCTTCATTCTTTGGTCGTGTCTATGCACCAGAGTTATTGATGGGCTTGAAATCTGCAGAAGAAGAACAAGACCAGATCATTGACGTTACACCGGATCAGGAGCTGGTAGTAAAGGCTGATACAGCACAGTTAAAGCGTGAAATCCTTGCCGTTAAATCACCTGCCGAACTGAATGCTTTAGAAGAAAAAGTATTCGATATTGCAGATGACTCGGCACGTAAAGAACTTACAAAGCTGGTGAATGCTCAGGCGCAAAAGTTCCAGCCTAAGGTAGTCGAAGAAGTACCAGCGGAAGACAAGCCAAAGCGTACGACTAAATCAAAAGACGCGAAGCTTATTGAAAAATTTACTGAGAACTTAAAAACGTGCACCAAAGAGTCGGAATTTGCTGATTTACGCATTCAAGTCATCAATGAAGATGGTCTGAATATCGACCAGCAAGAAGATCTTATGAGAAAGATCAATGAACGAGCTCAAGAATATTTGGCTTCAGAAACTGAGTCATCAAATGAGTCGACTGATAACAACCTGAGTGTTGATGAATTGAAGCGCCTTCAACAAGAAGCTGAAGCACTGGTACAGCAAAAGAAACAGCCAAGCTCTGCGGAAATGAAAAAGGAATATGCCAAAGCCTTAAATACGGCGAAATCACTGGCCGATGTTCTGGATATCGAAGAACAGATCGAAAATGACAATGCTTTGACTCAGGCAGACTTCCAGTACCTACAAGCCAACATCGAGCAAGTACGTGCCAAGTTTGAACAACAACAAACCCCAACTGTAGATCCTCTCAAAAGTGGGTCAGTTAAAAGCGGTCTTATCCTACTGATCTCTGATGCCAAGAACGGTGAAGATCTTCGACAAGTTGCCCAGCAAATGAATGCAGCGAAGCCGAACTTGACCAGTGAGCATCAACAGGAATTGCTGCAAGCCTACCAGCAAAAAAAGAAATTGATCGAAGATCAGATGGATATGTTCCCAGGCAACTAAACAGGATATAGCCACACCTTCGGGTGTGGTCCATAAGGATGATGATATGGGATTGAAAGAATTACTTATTGGATTAACGGTGCTAGGCGTGATTGGCATCCTAGTAATAGTAGCTCTGGTGACTGGTGGTTAAATGAAAAATATCCCTTTTACACTTCGTACACCATTTAAAAACTGGTTGGTTAAAAATGGCTATCGTGGTGTGAATCGTGGCGACCACATGACCGCCTGGAAGCCGAAACACAAACAAGTTGAGATTATCGGCTTGCAAATGAACAAGCCCTGTCAGCAAGTATTTAAAGCGTTCCTGAATCAGTATCTGGAACATGGTAAAGAATTTTTAGAGGAATTGGCGTGATGAAAGCTCAAAAAATTGACGTAACCAATGTCCTGCAAGGCACTACAGAAGATATAGCAAACCAGATTTTCAAAATCTTCATTGGTCAAGTGCATGACAAAATGCAAAAAAATGATCCAGCTCAAGCCTTAGATTTTGCTTTTCTGGTTGCTGGTAATGGGATTGCAGGTTTGCTGAATCAGGTTGCAGATCACCAGCTTGATGATATGGCCAAACTGCTTCATGAGATGGTAGACGAAGTAACTGAAAACCTGAAAGCGATGAAAATAAAGAAAAGTTGAGGTGTGGGATGGATATTCAAAATTTTATTGAAGAATTTAAGAAAACATATGTCTATGACATTCTTTCTCAAACACTTTCTGATGAGCAACTGTTTGAGCATGTGGTGGATGGTGATGCGGTGCTTTGGTTTAAAGAGCAAACACGCCAAATGTGGCTAATGTGGGAGAAGGCTCAAGCCCAAGCGGTGCCGGACATGCACACACCGGTTGTTTTAGCCCTTGAGGATATTCAATCCAAAATCGCGCAAGCATCATTTTTAACCATGGATGCCGATAATGAAAATGAAGTTTACGCGGTTGATGCAAATGAGCTTGCTGCATACATCAATGAATTGATCGAAGCTCAGGATCCAGCCAATGACTGAAATTCAACAAAAAATTGCTCTGGCCAATCTCATGATTGATCACCTTTATAAAGATAAGCCTCTTCAGCTGTTCATGAGTGAAAAGCAGTTCGCCATGTTCATTAGTATGGTGGAAAGCTCAGGTATAGATATTGGCTTCTCAGTTAAGAATATTGCTGACCAGGTACGTATCGGCATTGATGAGAAAAATGTTGACCGGATCTATCACGTACTTTCCACTTTTATTGAAAAGCATCAGCAGCCGAAAAACTGCATTGATCAATTCATTGCAAGCGGTGAATTTGATAAGGCTTTTAAAGATGTGTTTGGGTTACCTGAAACGGTAGTAAAAAGCTTAAAGGAGGTATCTTGAATGGCTCGTTACACCATCACTGTTGAAGCCGAAAGACCGCCTCAAATCATGTTGGGTCAGACTATTGGCGGTGCAACGGTGAAGGAGTTAAAGGAAGTTGAAGTCGAATTGGTTTCAGCTTCTCACCTGGCTCAAAAATACAATTTGTCAGTGACCACGATTCGGGAAAAGTTAGCCCCGATTAATCAAGGTACACAAGGCAAGGCACTATACAATCCACGCCTTGCACATGACTTGCTGACCGTGAAAGTTAAAAAAGGCAGACCGAGAGCGAATTAGCTCTCACTGTCGTTGAACATTTCCACCAGATCTTGAGCGTCTGGATTGTAATAAGTATTCACCAGCATCGAAATCGTCTTGTGGCCTGTAATCTTGGCCAACACTTCTACCGGTAATTTCCTCACTTTCACCATTCTTGTAATAGCTTCATGCCGCGAGTCATGGAAGTTGATATGCGGCAGCCCTGCTCTTTTCTTAGCTCTTACCCATGTGGCGCAACATTGATCTTTATCAATTGGCAAAAGTTGATTATTGGTTTTAGGCAGTAATGATAAAAGCCGCTTGGCTTCTTTAGATAATGGAACGTTTCGGGATTCACCATTTTTAGTCATCGGTAAATGTACAAAGCCTTCTTTAATATCCTGTCTTTTCATTGCAAGGATTTCACCCTGACGCATTGCAGTTTCCAAAGCAAACAGGAATGACCAGGCTACATAATGGCGTGATGTTTCGGGTGTCGTGGTTCCATCCCAGCTTAATGCCTTGAGCATTAACGCCTGATCTTCCTCAGTGATACGCTGACTTCTTGATTTTTCTTTGCCTGGCATCGTGACTGAATGCCACACATTGGAATCAATCAGAAATAGCTCTTTCATAGCATAGGTGAACACGGCTGAATAAATCGCATGCTCATTCCTGAGTGTTGCCACTTTTACTTCTTTCTTACGGCTATTTCGCCATTCTGCAATATCGGCAGGCTTAAAGTCATAAATAGACTTGTCTACTAAATTTGGTGCAATTCGATCAAGGTTTTTTATTTTGAAATTAATAGTCCGTGCAGATCGCATGTGCCGACCATGCTCTTGATAGTATTTGGCGCATAGATCCCTAAATGGATAAGCAGGCTTCTCACCTTGTTCGATTGCTTTTTTACCGGAGCGAAGCTCAAGCAATTTGTTATAGGCCCATTGCTCACATTCTTTTTCTGTGTCGCGTGTAGCTGAGTATCGTTTCTTGTCAAAAGTTACAATGATCCGCCAGCTGGAACCCCGCTGGATGGGCTTTGGTATTTTCATATTGTTGGTGCAGATTTGGTGCAGATTACTTTTTATTCTAGCGATAAAGTTAAAAAATAAAAGGAAATAGATAGCATTTTGTGCAGATATGTCAGAGGTTTAGTGATGGTATTTGATTGATACATGGTTTTAAATTATTGTTTTTATTAGTTTAATTTTATTTTTACTTTTAATTTTTGTCTTATTTTTAGAAAAGATCATCTAAAATCATTGTATACTACCTTTTTATTATGTAGCCCAGATCAACTGCTTAGGTTGATCAAGCCTGTAGTGAATTTCATGAGCACCTTAATTCTTATTACCTCCGCCCCGACGTCGATACATGCTTGGCATGCCTTGGGAATTGCCAAAGCATTTCAGCAAAAGCAGGAAGACTTTCGGGTTTTCTTTTACCAGGACGGTGTGTCGGTTGCCAATGCTCTGCAATGGGTACCGGATGACCAGCGTCACCTGACCCGTGAGTGGCAGTCCTTGCAAATACGTCTGCCTGTGTGTGTAAGTGCGGCATTAGCACGTGGTATTACAGATCAGGAGAATGCTCAACGTCACAATATTCAACAGCATAATCTTGCAGATCAGTTTGAATTGGTCGGATTGGGCGAACTCGCTGATGCTGTTCAGTCTGCACATCGTCTGCTTCAATTCTAATCGGTCTATTTTTTGGGATATGTTGCTTTTAAAAGGTATATTGTGTGAAATCTGTACTCGTTATATTAACTCAATCGAATCTGAATTCCTTGCAGGTTCATGAAAGTCTTTCTGCGACCATGGTACTTGCAACCTTTGGTTCAGACGTGAAAGTCTTATTACAAGGTGCAGCTTTAAGCCTATTACGTTCAGATCTGCAATTTGAACAGCTTAAACATGCGTTCAAAATTGCTTCCAACATGGTCGATAGTTTTGAATTTTATGATCTGACCCCAATTCTGGTCGAAAGCAAAAACCAAAATTCGCCTTTTATACAAAATACTGAGCAAGAAATTGAATTTATCCAATTGAATCCAGCCTTTATTCAAGGCTTTGACCATGTATTGTATTGGTAAGGTTGCTCACTATGTCTGATAAAACTCTTTATATGCTTCAAGCCAGCCATGCGGCTACAGCACAGATTATCGAACAACTGTCCCAACTCTATAGCGAAAATGATCAGGTAATTCTGATGGGCGATGCAGTCTTGTCAGTTGAGCATCCATTTATTCAGCAGCTGAAACAGATTTATATTCTGGAAAATGAGGCTGATTTATTGCCTCAACCAGAAGTAAAAAATTTGAAAATTATTAACTATGCCGAATTTGCAGAACTATGCTTAGGCTTTAGTCGCTGTATTTCTATGAAGTAACACATACGGATCTATCATGAATTTAGAGTTAGACCAAGATGGTCATTTAGTTGACTATACCATCTGGAATGAAGACGTCGCACAGGTGCTTGCCGAGAGCTTAGAGTTAAAACTGACCCCTTGGCATTTTAAAGTCTTACAGGCTGTACGTCAGTTTTATCAACAGTTTGGTCATTCTCCAGCGACACGTCCTCTCATCAAATTCCTGATGAAAACTATAGGGCCTGAAATCAACAATGCCGTACTTCAGGAAAAATTTAATACAGGCTTGGTAGCACGCCACCTTAGCCGTTTGGCAGGCATTCCTAAACCGGCGAATTGCCTTTAAGCAGATATATAATCACTACTCATGCAAGTTTAAAAACGATACAGTTTACTTAACTTGCATGAGATAGTTTTTATATCCCGTAACTAAGATTGTAAAGTCTGCAATCATACAGACCTTCATCGCTCAGCTTAATTCTGAAGAAACACTTTAATACATCACACTGATATTGTTCACCTCTAGATCATACCGTGCTTAAACTCATCTCATTAGAAAATATGTTTGTTTCATAATAAGAATAGCGCGTTTTCAATTTTGCCGATGCTCGTGTCAGCTCATGTTGGTACTCAGGCAAGAATGTCTGTAGCAAATTAATATTGGCAAGTGCCTCCTCCTGTTTAAGCGCCTTATTTTCCAATAATGCTTGTTGCCTGTTTAGAAATATTCTCAGCTGCAAATATTCAGGCTTATGTCCATCCTGCATTGCAAATAACATACTGGCAAAATCTGAAACGAACTGAGCACGCTGTTGGTTCAAAGACTGAGATTGATTCCGCACCACTCCCCGACGCTGTACAGCCTGATTCAAACTTTCTGCCTGACGGTCTAGAAGCGGCGTATGGGTATTCATCCCATAAAAAACCAAACCGCTGGTGCGGTTCAACCCCAATTCTTCCCGATGTATTTCATGATGAACCTGATAACCAATCAACCCTAAGATTAAAAATAGAGCTACGGTACTCAGCAGGTAAACGCCTCTTTCATTCATACGCCACCTCCCGGTTGAAACCGTGCAGAAGTGATTCCCCAGATGACAGAAATGGACCAACGGTGTTTAAGTTGAATAACAATATCCATGAGCAATGCTCCAATTTATTTTTCTTTTAATTTCTTATTCTTATAAGCAATTCATGGTTGCCTTTGCATTAAAACAATATACAAATGCAAAAAAAATGTGTAGCTCTTTCCGACCAAAAGAAAACCCGAATTTTACTATTCGGGTTTAATTAAAATACTAATCAATGTCTTTGTAATGGCTTTGTTGCATAAACATTTTGCAAGGCACTGATTTTTAAAGGTTTGTGCAAATTTCAACCTAAGAGTAAATTTAATAAAATCATATTCTTAGGTATTTATGCAACAAAGCCTTTTGTAATACATTAAATTATTCATCAACTAGATCAATAAAAGGTGCATTCAAAACCTTGGCCAAATCACCCGGTTTTAAACCAATATCCAAACCGCGCTTGCCGCCACTGACATAAATTTTAATCAGCTTTTCTGCTGATGCATCAATTACAGTTTTCAGGCGTTTCTTTTGTCCTACTGGACTGATTCCACCCACCAGATATCCAGTTAATCGCTCTGCCTGTTTAGGATCTGCCATCTGCAATTTCTTGCAACCAAATGCAGCAGCTACTTTTTTAAGATTAAGCTGATGATGAACAGGTAATACTGCCACAAAATATTGCTTTTCATCTGTGACTAATAACGTTTTAAAAACCTCTTCAACCGCCAGGCCTAGTTTTTCTGCCGCTTCCAAACCAAAGCTTTTGGCATTGGCATCATGTTCATATTCGTGAATGCTATATTCGATTTTATTGGCTTTTAAAAGTTTGCAAGCTGGAGTCATAATATTGACTATTTTGTTCTAGAGAGCTGCATTATATAAAATTCCAACATCTCGCGAACATGCCTAAACGATCTATAAAATATTTATTGGATAAAGTTTCCGCAAAAAGCGTTATTACAAGATGCTGACTATCATCGAGCTGACCTGCTGTTACCATTTATCAATTTATTAGACGACCTTTTGCCAATTTAAATGCTTTATCTTTTGGCTGAATATTCAGCATTGAATACAATTCTATGAACATTTCAGTCAATCTCACTATTTCGTAGTACAGGAATTAAACATAGGGCGAATCAACAACTTTAACTTACTGCCTGATTCCATTGTTAAGCTCAGGAGATGAATATTTTTCTATGACTACCAGTAAATTCAATTGCTTTAAAATATCAGCTTATTAATATATTTTTATGAATTAACTTAATTAAATTCAATAATTTATACAAAAATAATTCATAAAACTAAAAGGATTATATAAAAAACCAGTATGAGGGCTTTTTAAACAAATCTCTTTTATCATTAAAATTAAAAATGAATAAGCTTTAAACCTTAAATACTGCAAACATCTAGCAGGATCTGATCAAAAATAGTTGACTTCTTTATTGTCTGTCGGCAATGTTACATAAACATTATTAACTATTTTAGCCAATTAGGCTTACAATGTAAAAATCCGACATAACTCCCATAAATGTCATTTTTTAACATTGCCAATTCCTTGCAAAGTTCTCATTATATAGCCCACTATCAGGCAGGCAACTTCTACACCAATTCAGACAAAATTTTTATAAAATGTAGAATTTCATGCCATAATGAAGGAAGTTTGCTGACATCTTGCAAACTTCTTTTGAAACTTTTGAATTGGAGCAAGCTGAATGAGTTCGACCATTTTGGTCATTCATGGACCGAATCTTAATTTGCTGGGAAAGCGTGAACCAGAAGTATATGGTCACTTAACTCTTGATGACATCAATCAGCAGCTCAGCGCTCAGGCTAAAAATGCCACCTTAGAATTAGACACTTTCCAAAGCAACTGGGAAGGTGCCATTGTCGACCGAATTCATCAAGCACAACAAGACGGCGTGCAATACATCATTATTAATCCTGCAGCTTTAACGCATACCTCTGTTGCAGTGCGTGATGCACTTCTTGGCGTTGCCATTCCATTTATTGAAGTCCATTTGTCTAACGTTCATGCACGTGAGGCATTTCGACATAATTCATATCTGTCCGATAAAGCGATCGGCGTGATCTGTGGTCTGGGTGCAAAAGGCTATGCCGCTGCCCTCGATTACATCATTGAAAAAATTCAATCTTCTAAGCAATCTTAATTAGGAATACTGTCTCATGGATATCCGTAAAATCAAGAAACTCATCGACCTGATGATTGAGTCTGACTTACAGGCGATCGAAGTTAAGGAAGGAGATCAATCCATTGCCTTGACTCGTCGCAATCCAGTAGTTGCAGCAGCTGTTCCTGCAATGCCCGCACCTGCAGCTGATGTACCTGCTGCGAAATCTCCACGTGGTGCTGTGGAAAAATCTCCGATGGTTGGTGTGTTCTATGCAGCACCAAGTCCAGGCGAAGCACCATTTGTGAAAGTGGGTCAAACTGTTTCTGCTGGTGAAACACTTGGTATTATTGAAGCCATGAAAATCATGAACCCGATTGAAGCAACTCAGAGCGGTGTGATTGAAGAAATTCTGGTGAAAAATGGTGAAGTGATTCAGTTCGGTCAGCCACTTTTCCGTTACCGCGCTTAATCACCTCGGGGATTCATAATAATGTTGCAAAAAGTTTTAATTGCAAACCGTGGTGAAATTGCCCTGCGCATCACCCGAGCTTGCAAAACTTTAGGAATTAAAACTGTCGGTGTCTATTCAGACGCTGACAAGGACTTGATGCACCTACGTTTCTGCGATGAAGCAGTATGTATCGGTCCTGGCGCAAGCAGTGACAGTTACCTAAATATTCCAGCGATTATTACAGCGGCTGAAATTACTGGTGCGGATGCGATCCACCCGGGTTACGGCTTCCTGTCTGAAAATGCTGAATTTGCTGAAATTGTTGAAAGTTCTGGCTTTATCTTTATTGGTCCACGTCCGGAACATATTCGTCTGATGGGGAATAAGGTTTCTGCGATTATTGCCATGAAAAAAGCCGGCGTACCAACAGTACCAGGCTGTGATCATGCAGTAACCATTCATAATGCCCTCGCTGAAGCCAAAGAAATCGGCTTCCCGCTGATCGTAAAAGCTGCTGCGGGTGGTGGTGGTCGTGGTATGCGTATCGTTGAACGCGTTGACACCCTGCTCGAGTCTGTACAAGCTGCACAGCGTGATGCAGAAATGTGGTTCGGCGATGATACGGTTTATATGGAACGTTTCCTGCAAAAGCCGCGCCATGTTGAAGTACAGATCTTGGGCGATGGTAATGGCCATGCGATCCATCTGTATGACCGTGACTGTTCTTTACAGCGCCGTCACCAGAAAGTACTAGAAGAAGCTCCTGCACCAAACTTGCCTGAACAGGCACGTGCTGACATTCTGGAAGCTTGCGTGAATGCATGTAAGTTAATGCAATACCGCGGTGCGGGTACATTTGAATTCCTGTTTGAAGACGGCGAATTCTTCTTTATTGAAATGAATACCCGTGTTCAGGTAGAACATCCTGTCACTGAAATGGTGACTGGTGTGGACATCATTGAACAACAGCTTCGTGTTGCTGCCGGTCTGGGTCTGGATATTCAGCAAGAAGATGTCGTTGTTAAAGGTCATGCGATTGAATGCCGTATTAATGCGGAAGATCCATCTACCTTTATGCCATCTCCAGGCATGATTGAGACGTTTTATACACCAGGTGGTGCAGGTATCCGTTTAGATTCGCACATCTATCCAGGTTATAGCATTCCACCGTATTATGACTCGATGATTGCCAAACTGATTGCACATGGTAAAGATCGTGAAACGGCGATTGCCCGTATGAAGCAGGCACTGGATGAAATGATTCTGACCGGCATCAAGACCAATATCCCGCTGCATAAAGATCTGATCCTTCAGGATGAGAACTTCTGTGAACAGGCAATGGATATTCACTATCTGGAAAAACATCTGCTTAAGCAACTTGAAGGTGCTGAAGAAAAAGTTTAATCCTTTTTCAGTATCCTCAATAAAAAACCGCTGATCATTCAGCGGTTTTTTATTGTCTGCCATACAACCCTAAGGAAGAATGCGTCTTAACGTCGCAAAACACTGCTCTGCCTTTTCAGTAGCACAGAAGTTAATCGTATGTGGATTCTGCCATTTCACAAAGTACTGTGAGACTTCACCTGACTGGTCTTGCTGATTTCCAGAACAGTCTTTCTGGTTATTGTCATACTTCACCTGGAGAATTAAGGCCGGAACCTGTGCTGTGGTATCTTGCGGTAACTGATAGTCATAAATGCCTGATGACCATTCATCACCACTTTTGATAATTACATTGTTATCACTTTTAAAATTATAGTATTCAACACATTTGCGATTATTCGGGATTTCCATTCCCCATAAGCCCATAATTTCAGGACGTATCACGACACGGAATGTGTTGGCAACAGCCGGAGCTTGTGCTGCTGTTTGGGTATTTTTATTTACATCTGCAGCCATCGCCCAAGTGGTTAAGGTAAGCAGCATAAGGCTTAGACATGTTTTTTTCATATTAAAAGTAGTATTCCTTGGATTGTCCCTAACTTAGCATATTTTTAACATTGGGGAGTATGGCGAAAAGTTATTTCATCTGCTTAGATAAAAATATCAGTTAGATACATAATAGCCATTTCTTTTCCACATTAATTTGTTTATATTTTGTACTTATGCAATTTTAAGTATTGATTAAATTACAAACAATCAAAAACAAGAAGAAAAATCTCAAAGCTTATTTAACTAAAAACAGCATGTGATTTTTCATTGTAAATATACTAAGGTAGCTTTATTTTGCGATTTGCTGATTTTAAAGAAAAACAACTGGATCCGGATAGCTCTGCGTATCTCATTATTGCACTGTTAATTCTTATCTTTAGCTTTATTGGCATTGCAACGCGACCAACAGGTTATTTAGCATTTTTATGGCCCGCCAATGCAGCTCTACTCGCCTTCTTTTTACGCTTTCCACAGCTCAACAATAAAGGCGGCTGGTTAGGGGCATTCAGTGCATATATGTTTGCAGACCTACTCACAGGCAACTTTTTTCTACAAAGCCTTTTCCTGACACTTTCAAATCTGTTAAGTACTATTGTTTCCCTATTCTGTATCCGTTATTTCAAGATTAATTATAAATACTACAACAGCGGGTTTACCTTTATTCACCTGTTTGGTATTTGCGCTTTTGCAGGATGTTTGGTCAGTGCAGCATTTGCTGTGATTACCTTGGTGAATATCCCAGGTTCCTTTATCACCCCTGAAAACATGAAAATTGACTTTTTACTGTGGTGGACGGGGGAAATGGTGAACTATATCATCATTTTACCATTGATACTTGCCTTCCCTACTGCCAAGCAAATTCGTTATTTTGCAAATAACCGTAGAAAAAAAACTTATTCTTTCAGCTATTTCCTACCAATGATTACCGTAGCGGTCTGTGTGGTCTTAACTCATCTTTTTGCCGGGCCTGGTGCGTTAATTTATCCTCTGGCAGCTTTAATCTGGGCAGCACTCACTTACCGTATTTTTACAATTTCGATTATTAATACATTGGTTCTGATTACCACTTACAGCAGCCTGACACAGATCTATCTGGCTGATCAAAGCCTTGCAGATTCTACAACTTTTGTGTCCTTACGTATTGGTCTGTTTATGCTGGCACTGGCACCTCTTATTCTCTGTATCATTAGTCAAAACCGGAATGAGCTATATAAACACGTGCTTTATCTAGCAAATTATGACAGTTTGACACGCACTATGAATCGTCATTACTTCTTTAAAGAAGGCGAAAATTTACTGAAACAGGCTAGAAAATTATCGTTCTCTCTCATTATGCTGGATATTGATTACTTTAAGCGGCTCAACGATCAATATGGCCATCATGTGGGTGACGCAGTTTTAAAACAATTCTCAGAGCTGGTGCGTACCAATCTGCGCAGTAGTGATCTGTTTGCTCGGATTGGTGGTGAAGAGTTTGTCGTCTTAATGTGGGATATAGAACACGATGAAGCCCATTGGGTGGCTGAACGCATCCGTGATCTGGTGCAACAAACGCCGATTTATCTGGAACACGGCAAATCGGTGCATATCACGGTCAGCTTGGGCATTACCCATCAGGAAGCACCACAACAGACAGAATTGCAGGATCTTATTAATATTGCGGATCAGGCGCTTTATCAGGCCAAGCATATGGGGCGTAATCAGGTTGTACTTGCATCTTAAGCTTTTTAACTTTTATTTATTCAAACAAGGAATGTCATGAATTATCAGGAATATCTTAGCTATGATGGTCTGGGACTGGCCGAACTGGTCGCAAAAAAAGAAATCCATGCTTCCGAGTTGTTGCATATTGCTTTAGAACGCAGCAATCAGGTCAATCCTGAATTAAATGCCATCATTATCCCGATGCATGATTATGCCCTAAAACGTACTGAGGCAAATTTATCGGGTCCTTTTGCTGGTGTGCCTTTCCTGGTTAAAGATCTCTTTCAGGAGTATGCCGGTTATCCGACCTCATATGGCTGTACCGGCTTTAAACGTATTGGCTATATTCCGGATACCAATGCTGAAATTGTGAATCGCTGGGAAAAGTCCGGCATTGTAACTTTTGGCCGGACCAATACTCCTGAATTTGGAATCAAAGGCATTACCGAGCCAGATGCCTGGGGTAGCTGTAAAAATCCGTGGAACTTAAGTCATAACAGTGGCGGTTCATCGGGTGGTTCTGCTTCTGCTGTTGCAGGTGGTATCGTGCCGATTGCCGGTGCCGGTGATGGCGGTGGTTCGATTCGAATTCCTGCTTCTTATTGCGGTCTGTTTGGGCTAAAACCAAGCCGGGGACGTATACCTTGGGGGCCACAAATGAGTGAAGCCATGCATGGTGCAGCTATTCAGCATGTTCTGACCAAAACTGTCCGTGACAGTGCGGCAATGCTAGATGCCACGCATGGTGAAGATCACCATTCCATGTTCAAGATCGAACGGCCGCATACACATTATCTTGAGATTATTCAGCAACCACTCAAAAAACTGAAAATTGCTTTTAATTCCAGATCTCCTATTGGCACCAAAATTTCCAAAGATGCAGTTCAGGCCATCGACCAGACAGTGAAACTTTTGGAATCATTAGGTCATGAGGTGATTGAGGATCATCCATCGATTGACGGCATGCAATTGGCCAAGGATTTCATTACCACATGGTTTAGTCAGTTCTCTTATATGCTTGAGGAAATCCGTAGACAGTATCCATCTAAATCAACTGATTTTGAGCTGGACTCTCTAGTGTTATCGGCTTTTGGTGCCAAAACTACCGCGCTTGAATATATTCAGAACCTAAACAACTGGGGTATTTATGTTTCCCAGATGAATCATTTCTTTGACCGCTATGATTTATATCTGACACCTGCAACGGCGTCGGTGGCACCACGCAATGGTGAAGTAAAAACACCCGCTTGGCAAAAACCGATTATAAAAGCATTACTCCGTATGGGTAAGGCACATCTATTGGCTCAGGGTAAACTGGTTGATCAGATCGTCAAAGAGAACCTGAAATGGGTGCCATTTACCCAGTTATCCAATATTACAGGACTACCAGCAATGTCAGTACCTCTGTACTGGAATGAGCAGAATCTTCCGCTAGGATCTCAGTTTATTGCACCTTTTGCGCGTGAAGATCTGTTATTACAGCTGGCTGCACAACTAGAAGAAGCGCAACCCTGGTTTGATCGTTATAAAGATATTCAGATCTAATCATTCAAGAATCATGACTTCAGGTGGACTTTGCAGGCTCCACCTGATTGGGCAAACCAGATAGAAATAGCAAACCTATCAATGTAGCCGCAGCGGCATATATAAAGATAGTCGTACCGCCAAGTTGATCCCAGTACTGACCCGCAAGAATACTACCACTAGCAACACCAATTCCCCACATGGTGCTATATAATGCTTGACCTCGTCCCTGCTGTCCTGCCGAAAAGTTCTGGAAAATCACCCGCATCGCAATCATATGAAACAGGCCAAAACTAAAGGCATGAATACTCTGTGCAATAAACTGTGCCATAAATAGTGAAGGCAGCAGACCTGCAATCAGCCAACGTAATCCTGTCAGCAACAAACAGATAATTACCAGTGTTCGCCACGACCAGCGATTAAAAAATAAAGTCGCATAAGCAAACATGATAATTTCCGCAATAACACCAACCGACCATAGCAGCCCAATCTGACTGGTACTATAGCCATGCTGACTTAGGAAATTACTATAGAAACTATAAAATGGCGCATGGGAAAACAGCATAATCAGTTCAATGATGAAAAAACTGTAAACCACGGGTCGTTTCAAGATCGGCCATAACGGTTCAAGCTGTTTCTGTGCTGAGGGCGCCGTCGAAGGTTCCTTAATGCTAAAGGACCATATAAAAGCGAGAAATGAAATACACAGCAATAATACTGGCAGCATACTGACCGGGATAATTTCAAATATTGCACCAACAGCAAAGACGCCAATAATAAAACCCACTGACCCCCATTTACGTACTTTGCCATATAGCTCAGCACGTTTTTCTCCGAGCCAGAAAAGCGTCACACCTTCAAATTGTGCCAGAATGGCATTTTGGAAAAAGCTAAAAATCAGCATCAGCAATGCCACAGACTGAAAGCTATTCGGAACGATAAAAATCATGAACCAGATACAGGCTTCCATCCATGTAGCTATGCGCACCAGCAGCATGCGTTTACCAGATTTATCTGCAATCCAGCCCCAAATGAGTGGTGCAAAAAAGCGAGTGACAATGGCAATTGAAGATAAAATCCCGATCTCTGAATAGCTGAAACCTTGATCTTCAAGGTACAGGCTCCAAAACGGCATGAATGCCCCAACGATGGCATAATAAAAGAAATAGAAACCGCCGAGCCGTGACTGGATGGGAAGATTGAGCATTGAAAGAGCTTTACCTGAGAATTTATAAACTTAAAATATTTAAAACTAAATCACATTGTATTCGTTTATCTTCATTCCAGTTCAAAAATCGACAGAATTTATTTTTGTGGGTTTTGCAAATCTTATAAATGATTTTTCTAAAATTTTAATCAATTCTTTGTTAATTAAATCATTTTCACATATCAATTGATGTCTCGTGTTTCAGATTAAGAATAACACTACCTTATTTCCTCAAAATTCAACAATTGATTAGAGAAAGATCTAAGCTTAAATATCAGTTAACATCTAATACTGGTTTCTTTTTATGATTGTTTATCAGAGTTTTATATTTATCAGTATTCATATACACCACCCAATAAGTAACCTCCCGAAGGAGGTTTGATTACAATGTATGGGCTAGGACGTAGATGAATGTACTAATAATTACGATAGCCAATAAAGTGATCAAGATTTCAATCTTAGTCATTAAAAGACTCCCCCTGAATTCTTGCTGCTTATATTGTAGCTTATCTTAACATTCAACCCTAGATATAAAGGGTTACTAGAAATTTTCAAATATGTGAATTTCATTAAGAGTGAAAGATACCAATATTCTTTTCAATAAACAGTCTACTTAACCAAAGGATTAATTTAGCTAATATTTGATTATTATTTTTTCTTTTCTAAATAGTTGAAGACCCCACTCATTTGTGAGGTCTTTTAATCCATTTAAACAGTGGTATTTTGCGCCTTAGGATCTGTTTCAGCTTCATGTTGAGAACAATTCTTTGCATTTCCCTTTTTGCATTTGGCCTTCTTATAACAATACCCAGCCAATACACCTGCACCAATCAAAGTTAATAGTTTCATTGTTCACCTCAATGTATCAGAAATCACAACCTATATAGGTATCATTTATATGGAGTGCATTCCAAAGCTATTTAGAAAGTTTTTTTAAATGAAAGGTTAATTTATGTGTATAAAATAAAAAAGCTCACATTTCTGTGAGCTTTCCCCTTAATCATTTTGAACCGTACCGGGTTTGTCGGAGAGTCAATATTCTGAGTGAGAAGCACTGCTTCGCAAGGTTCGATGACAAAATTAAAATATACCCCTGAAATCAGAGAAAGAGCGGTTCAATTATTGATTGAATCTGAAAAAGATTATCCATCGTATTGGGCTGCGATCACCGCTATTGCTCCTAAAATCGGTTGTACTCCTGAAACACTTCGTGCCTGGCATCAAAAGCATTTAGATCAGCAAAATCCTATTAAAGTACAACAGATATCTGATCAAGAAAAAATGAAGCAAATGGAACGTGAAATTAAAGAATTAAAGCGTGCCAATGAGATTCTACGTAAAGCAGCCGCTTTTTTCGCCCAGACGGAGCTCGACCGCCCACACAAATAATGGTGGATTTCATCCATAACAATAAAGATCGATATGGTGTTGATGCGATTTGTAGGATTTTACCGATCGCAGCTTCAACCTATTACCGAACTCTAGATCTCGCTGATGAAAAGCATCGCTTTGCAAGGGAACATCGAGCGAAACGTGCTCTGCATGATTTACATCATGCAGAGCAAATCAAACGTATTTGGAAAGAAAGTTCAGGTCGATACGGTGTGCGTAAGATCTGGCAACAACCAACTGAAACGTGAAGGTTATGTTATCGCACGTTGTACAGTTGCTCGATTGATGCAGAAGCTAGGTATACAAGGTGTTTGGCGTGGTAAGAATAAACAAACTACTCGTAACCGAGATGACCAAAAACGAGCAGATGATTTAGTGAAACGTAATTTTAATGCTGATCATCCTGACCCTTGCGAAGCAGTGCTTCTCAGGTGAGTGACTTTACGTATATTCAAACAAATTCAGGCTGGATCTATACCGCCTTTATTATTGATGTGTTCTCACGAGCAATTGTTGGATGGAAAGTATCTACACGGATGAATACAGATATGGTGCTTGATGCATTAGAGCAAGCATTGCATGATCGAGGCATGCCAAAGAATGTGATTCATCATTCCGACAGAGGTGTTCAATATCTTTCTATTCGCCATACCAATCGTTTAGAAGCAGCAAATTTACGAGCATCAGTCGGTACGACTGGTGATTCATACGATAATGCTTTGGCTGAAACAGTGAATGGCTTATACAAAACAGAGGTGATTGAATATCTAAAAGCAGATTGGCAAGGTTTAGCAGATGTACAACTTGCGACACTAAACTGGGTAGATTGGTTCAATAAAAAGCGTGTACACAGTGCACTGGGTTATGTATCGCCTTTTGAGTTTGAAGCAATGTACTATGATAAGATTAACCCGTTAGGTCAGGTGGCCTAACTTAAATAAAAAAGTTTCCGACAAACCCGGTACGGTTCATATTAAGGATAATCAACCAAGTTATAGCTGATTAAAATAGAAATTGTATTAAGGAATGAATACACAATAAAACCATAACCTTCTAGAGATACTACATCATAAAATTTTGATTGGAATTATTTTTAAAACATCATTTTATCAGTTGTATTTCATGCGACATTTATATTGATATCGAGGTTAATATGAATACTCGGCATATCAAAGAGATAATTTCCTCAGCTGGACGCAACTTGCATACCATTATCATCACTGCCCGTGAAGATGATGGTTCGATTGAAACACGTGAGGCGGAACCCTATAGTTATCGTCGTAAAGGTAAGACTGAGAAATTTTTCTGTTATGACATCCGCAGAGATGGTATCCGAAACTTTCATGTGGATCATATTATTTCCGTTGAAGAAACAGACAATACCTTTTATCCGCGCTGGATTGTAGAGGTATAAACTCAAGGATTATCAAAAGAGTTCTGCAAAAAAAGCCATTATATTGGAATGCAAGCTGAGTTTGAGGAATCTCATAACACCAATGAAACTACAGCTTTTTTCTTATTGATTATAATAATCTTTTATGAAAAATAGTAAGCTTAATTTTTGGATATAGAACTTGTAATTAACTTGCCGATTATAAATTCATTCAGAAGTTATATTGAGTTATAAATACCCAAAAGAAAACCGCCTTATGGCGGTTTTCTTCAGTTTTCAACACTTAACGTTGTTGTCCACGTTGATTTTGTTGATCACGCTGATGAGACTGTTGTGTTGAATCCTGCTGCTGACCTTGTTTATTAGGTTGCTGCTGTTGTTGCAGATCCTGCTGATTCTGTTGATCTTGCTGGTTCTGCTGATTTTGCTGACGTTGATTTGGGTTTTGTTGATTTTGCTGGTTAGGCTGTTGCTGTTGCTGTTGATTTGGATTTTGCCACTGGTCTTGCTGGTTTTGCTGACGCTGTTGCTGATTCTGGTTCGGATTTTGTTGGTTTTGGTTAGCCATTGGAGACGCTCCTTTTTCCTTTATAAGTAAATGAACCGGTCTTTACGAGTTCAGTATTTACTCTACAGCCTTCTGCATAAACTCCAAGTAATAACCTGTTACAGACTAATTCAATGTAAAATAAATTGATTTAACCCATTGATAATCCATTTTTGTACTTACAATATTTACCCAAGCATTGCGTAAATATTAAGAATGACTACTAATATATGCAGATGAAATCAATATCTTTAAAAATGCAAAATTTCAATCTGGTAAAACATAAATATTCTATATATATTTTTTTAAATTATTAATTATGAAATTTAGATTTGATATTTTTTTCAGAAAGTAAAAATCCTGTATAAAGCTTTGAGCTACCTTATACAGGGAAAAGTTAAATCAGTTACATACTAAATTAAAATAAGAACCATTTTTAGGAAGATTAAATACTCGGGTTGAGTATGGTGCAAAAATCCAGTTACCTATCACTCGATTCTGAGTATAGCCCAACCAGTTGGTATAGCTTTCTACCATATTACAATTTTGTACATAAGCAGAATCGCTAACTCCATGTGCTACGACATAATTACCGTAATCTGCCACGACATGAAGATTAACCAAAGCATTCGCTTGTGAAGAAAGACCGAATATAAAAACAAAAGGTACTGCTGCTAAAAGTTTTTTCACGATATGTCCCCTAAAAAATGAAGGACAATTCTATTTTTAATTATTAATATTTACTATATAAAAATGCACAAAAATAAAACAGACTAATGCTTTCAATATTTTAATTGCGGTAATATAAAACACTTTGTTTAAATATAATTTAATAAAGTCTATTTCATTAAATTATATTCATAAAAAACATCTTATAATATCTTGTTATCTAATATTTTATTAAGAAACCTCTACAAGAGAGGTTCATTTCAAATCTGCTTCATAAAATGAATTAAATCGCGACTACTTTTACAATAATCGTTTGGGTGTCTTCTTTTTCATCAGGCAATTGCAGACGTTTTAGTTCCTTGCTTTTCACCTTTAATGTTAAATTCTGGTAATTAATAATCGCAGGGATCTGATCAAAATACTGTGCATCTGCATCAATTTCTTCCTGAAATAAAGGGGTACCCAACTGATAATCCAAACTTTTCAGGACCACATATTTAACTGTAGTTTTCATTGTAACAACCTACTTTCATCAAGCACTTTATTTTTATTTTTACCACTGTTTAAGCTGAGATGATACTGCTAAATGCAAATTTTGTTTAACTCTTGGACGAACAGATTCAGCAGCTGAACTCTGGGCACGTGTATCTAATATTTAGCTCTTAACAGCATATTTTGTATAAATGTATACAATCGTAAGGAGGATTGAAGACTACGCATTTCGTCTATACATTTAGTACATCACCCTCAAATAAAAATGATAGCCATGTTAAAAGACTGTTGTGATTTGCTCGAACAAAAAAAACTGAAAGTTGCTTTTGTAGAAAGTGCAAGCTCAGGTTATTTAAGCAGCCAGTTTTCGATTTACAAAGAATGTGGTGCACAAATCCTGATTGGTGGTCTGGTCTGCTATGATCCGCAATTAAAAATGTCAATTCTTGGTGTACCCGAAGAAACGATTGATAAATATACTGCTGAATCGATGGAAGTTACTCAACTCCTCGCCACTTCAGGAAAAAAACTGTTTAAAGAAGCCGATCTGATTGTGGCTTGTACCGGCCTGCTCAAACCAGGTGGTAGTGAATGTAAAGAAAAGCCGGTAGGAACGTTTTTTATCTCGATTTTCTATGAAGGTCAAACCTATGATTATCGTTATCTGATTGATGGCACACCTGAGCAACGTCTGGATAAATTAACGGAACAAATTGCTGATCAGATGATTGAATTGATTAATCGCAAAGCTGCTTAATTTACTACTTCATAAAAGTTGCTGGAATGAGGATAAGGATGAAAATCAAAATTAGTTTATTTTTGCTTGGTCTTTGTCTCAGCCCATTGAGCCTTGCGACGGTGGGTGGCCCGCAAAACATTGAAGTTTTGGGTTATGAAGTTAAGGACCAAAAACTCTATCTGCTGCGCCATTATCTGGATGGTCGCGGACGTTTGCCCCAACTGTATTATTATAATTTTAAATCCAAGACACCAAACCAACTGGTTCAGGTCAATTCTCTTTATATCAATCCTAAAACTAGGAAAATTGACTATGATCAGGACAGTAAAAAGTTTGATCAGGAAATTGCCAAAATCAAGAAACGTTTAACTCCTGTGATTCCACGTACTCAGCAGAATATCCAGCTCAAGGTATTAAAGACCAGTAAAGGCACTGCATCTGCATGGTATGATCCGCAACAGAGGGTTTCGAAATGGAGCTATCAATATCGGATTGAATCGGGTCGCTATAAGAGCCCGACTCAAAAGGCTGTCAGCTACAAACCTGATTTAAGGCTAAACCAAACCTATAAAATTCCGAAACAGGATAAATTACTGGTCACTGTTAAATATTTAGGCATTCCATTTGAAACCGGGTATCACATTGAAGATCCAGCCCTGCTCAGCCGTTAAACGAAAATTCAATAAAACCAGAACTAAATAAAAATAGTCCATAAAAAATAAGGTCTGACTGGAGACCTTATTTTTTTTATTTACAATATCTGTAACTTAAACTGTTACAGCGCCACGCTCAGCAATCGGAACCACTTTACGTAGTTCCGGACCCGTATAGTCTGCACTTGGACGAATAATACGGTTATCAGCACGCTGTTCCATTACATGTGCTGCCCAACCGGTAACGCGTGACATCACAAAGATCGGCGTAAACAGTTTGGTTGGAATACCCATAAAGTGATAAGCAGATGCATGGAAGAAATCAGCATTACAGAATAATTTTTTCTCACGCCACATGACTTCTTCACAACGGACTGAGACTGGATAAAGTACGGTGTCACCCACATCTTTCGCCAGCTTCTCTGACCACTGCTTGATAATACCGTTACGCGGATCATTGTCTTTGTAGATTGCATGACCGAAGCCCATGATCTTTTCTTTACGTTCCAGCATACCCAGCATTTCACGCTCAGCTTCTTCTGGCGACGTCCAGTTTTCAATCATATCCATCGCGGCTTCATTGGCACCACCATGCAGGGGACCACGTAGTGAGCCAATCGCACCGGTAATACAAGAATGTAGATCAGACAATGTCGATGCACATACACGTGCAGTAAAGGTTGAAGCATTGAATTCATGCTCTGCATACAGAATCAGTGATACGTTCATCACCTGTTCATGCAAGGCATTTGGCTTTTCACCACGCAGTAAATGCAGGAATTGAGCACCGATCGAATCATCATCGGTATTTTCATCAATACGAATGCCGTCATGGCTATAGCGATACCAGTAACAGATAATCGCGGGTAATGTCGCTAGAATACGATCTGCTACATCCTGCTGTTCAGCAAAAGACTTTTCTGTTTCCAGATTACCCAGCATGGAGACACCTGTACGCATCACATCCATCGGATGTGAATCTGCCGGAATACGTTCCAGCACTTCTTTCAGTGCTTGCGGAAGGCGACGTAATGACTTAAGTTTGGCTTTATATGCTGCAAGCTGCTCAGCAGTTGGCAATTCACCAAAGAAAATCAGATAGGCCACTTCTTCAAACTGGCAGTGTTCAGCCAGATCCTGCACATCGTAACCACGATAAGTTAGTCCTGCACCGCTTTTGCCTACTGTTGAAAGTGCCGTTTTCCCTGCCACCTGTCCACGCAATCCTGCGCCAGTGAGTACTTTTCCTTCAGCCATTGTTTTAATTCTCCTGCTTAAACAGTTTATCTAATGTGTCTTCGAAGCTGTGATAATCTAAAAATTCGTAGAGTTCTTTTCGTTGTTGCATTTTGTCCAGTACATTCACCTGAGTACCATTTTGACGGATCGACTGCATCACTTCTAAAGCTGCCTTTTGCATTGCACGGGTAGCAGACAATGGATATAGCACCATACGGATACCTTGCTCGGCAAGCTCCTCTGTCGTGTAATACGGTGTATCACCAAATTCGGTGATATTTGCCAAGACTGGTACACCCACTGCATCGCAGACTGTTCTATACATGGTGATGTCCGTCATTGCCTCAGCAAAGATCGCATCGGCACCCGCTTCGACACAGGCACAAGCACGATCAATCACCGCCTGTAAGCCTTCTTTTTGTAAGGCATCGGTACGTGCCATCACCACAAAATTGGAATCAGTCTTGGCATCCACTGCCGCCTTGATCCGGTCTACCATTTCCTGTTGCGATACGATTTCTTTATTTGGACGGTGGCCGCAACGCTTTTGTGCTACCTGGTCTTCAATATGTACTGCTGCTGCGCCAGCTGCAATCATCTGCTTAATGCTACGAGCAATATTAAATGCACCACCCCAGCCTGTATCAATATCTACCAATAATGGCGTATCCACACGTTCAGTAATACGGCGTACATCTTCAAGGACATTATCAAGACTGGTCATGCCCAGGTCAGGCAATCCATAAGAATAATTGGCCACACCGGCACCAGAGACATAAAGGGCTTTATATCCGACCTGTTTCGCCATCATGGCTGCATAGGCATTTACGGTTCCAATGATTTGTAGTGGTTTCTCAGTTTCTAATGCTTCTCTAAACTTTAAACCTGCAGACATTTGTTGTGTCATCTTCCCTTTCCACAGTGTTGGCTATAATTATTGAAGTTCGAGTATACCTATTCAAAACGCTCAATCCATGGCCTGATAGAATAAAAACTCTAAAACTTTAGTCAAATAATCCAGATAGATTTAGCATAAATCCTAGTCAAAACAATAGATACAACAGTCTCCATGAAATGTGTGCACAACTTTGTTATGATGACAACTGAAATAATCAAAAAGTGCTGATTTAGTCGTCAATATGCAGGATCTTGTTCAACTGGAACCCTTAGCCAAAGATGTACCACCCACCAAACGTGGTCATGAGCGTTGTCTCGCCCTTTTGATCAGTGCGACAGAGCTGTTCCTGGAACATGGTTATGATGCTGTATCTCTTGATGACATTGTCCATCATGCTGGTGGCTCCAAAGCTTCAATTTATAAATACTTTGGCAATAAAGAAGGCCTGTTTAAGGCGATCTGTGATTACCGCCGTACCCAGTTCTTTAAAGATATCTGTCTGCCTTTTTCTTTAGACAGTTCCGAAGACTTTAGAAGCTATCTGATCAAGACTTTACTAAACTTTTACTGGCATATTAAGCAGCCGGAAAATGCTGCATTTATGCGACTAATTGTGGAGCAAAGCGGACGTAATCTGGATATTGCCCGGCATATTCATGAACAGGGTCCAAAACATATCCAGCACTCTATTGCTGAAGTACTGTCACAGGCACATGACAAAGGCCTGCTCAGCTGCCCAAATCCGTTATTTTCTGCGCAATTGTATTTTGGTATTTTAAGAAATATGGAGTGGCGCATTTTAATGGGCTTGCCAAGCGATGAAACTGATCAGGAAACTGTCAAATATGTAAATTATTGTGTTGATCGTTTCCTGGACGGTCATCAAAAAGTCTAGTTTTTTTGCAATTTCCTATTCATATAGTATATTAGCCGATTCCGTATTTTTTTAACTAACCAACAACTAATTGTTGACCTCTTTTTTCAGCAATTATTGTGGAGTAACGAATGGCTCTCCGTCACTTTCTGACTTTACGCGATTTATCGACTTTAGAACTTAACCAGATTCTGCAACGCGCCATTGAGCTCAAGCGCAAACAGCATAACAATGAAGTTTTCCAACCGTTTGTTGGTAAAGTCATGGGGATGATTTTTGAGAAATCCAGTACCCGTACGCGTGTTTCGTTTGAAGCTGGCATGACCCAATTCGGCGGCAGCGCAATTTTCCTTTCTTCACGTGACACTCAATTGGGCCGTGGCGAACCAATCGAAGATTCTGCACGTGTAATTTCAAGCATGCTTGATGTCGTGATGATTCGTACTTTTGGTCATGATATTGTTGAACGTTTTGCTTCTTATTCTAAAGTGCCGGTAATTAATGCCCTGACTGATGACCACCACCCTTGCCAGCTGCTTGCTGACATGCAAACTTACCTGGAACATCGTGGTCCTATCGAAGGTAAAACTGTGGCGTGGATCGGTGATGGCAACAACATGTGTAATTCATATATTGAAGCTGCGCACATGTGGGGCTTTAAGCTAAAAATTGCCGCGCCTAAAGGTTATGAACCACAAGAAAAATTCTTATCTGAATTTGCGCACTGTGTAGAGCTGGTAGACTCAGCTGAAGATGCAGCAGTCAATGCCGACCTGATCGTGACAGACGTTTGGGCAAGTATGGGACAGGAAGAAGAACAGAAAATCCGTGAGAAAGCATTTGCTGATTATCAAGTCAATGAACGTTTGATGGATCTGGCTCACCCGGACTGCTTGTTCATGCATTGCTTGCCTGCGCACCGTGGTGAAGAAATTTCAGAAAATATGTTGGATCACAAAAATGCTGTGGTTTGGGATGAAGCTGAAAACCGCTTACATGCTCAGAAAGCATTGGTTGAATTCCTGATCAATGAAAATCTGAAAAAAGACTAAGTTTTTAGACTTAAGTTTTTTTAAAAAGCACCTTCGGGTGCTTTTTTTATGCTTATAAATTGGTTAATTTAAATCATAAACATTTTAAGTGATTATGATCATGCCATATAAAACAATATTTTTATGTTTAAGTACTTTTCTATTATTCAATACAGCACATGCCAAAGCTACTGAACTTGATCAATATTTTGTTAAAAAGCAAATTCTGGATTCATCTTACGCGATTAAAGACCGTAAAGCCCTGAATGAAATTTTAGATGTCATCAGTGATGAAGATTCACGCACCCTGCCTTTCCAGATCGATCAAAACCTGCTGATGGAAAAATATCAAATGAGTGCGAATGAAGTAAAAATTGAAGGTATTATCACCACTCCTGATTTTACCCAGTTTGCTCAAGATGTGGGAGATAAGGAAGTCAAAAAAATGCTGAGAAAAAATATCCTGAAAAGTTGCAGCTTATTATTTGA
The DNA here is from genome assembly GCF_022700675.1 of Acinetobacter sp. ASP199. Classification (NCBI taxonomy): domain Bacteria; kingdom Pseudomonadati; phylum Pseudomonadota; class Gammaproteobacteria; order Moraxellales; family Moraxellaceae; genus Acinetobacter; species Acinetobacter sp. ASP199. The sequence goes on along the minus strand of NZ_CP062182.1, from coordinate 1,363,446 downwards.
AAATGAATTTCAGCGTGTTAATCCATATCAGGTTGACCTAAAACTGTCATCTGAAAGCAAGAACTATGACTTTAAAATTAAGAATAGTGAATGTAGATTCTAATAAATAAAAAGCCCTAAAATTTAGGGCTTTTTATTTAATTTGATATCTTATCAATAATAGTATGTTTTTCTAACTGTTTAATGTGTATCAATAAAAGTTTAGCCTGCACAATAGCTTCCCAATCGGTTTGTGCTGTCAAAAAAAGTCCAGCACAGCTACCACGATCATCTTCGCCCACTACTTCTGCAATATAACCATAATTCAGATCATTTAAGCCTTTTTGCTTTAGTTTGGAAACCACAATTGTTCTTTGCTGGAATGCATTATTGTTTACAGATTTAACAGCTTTCACAAATTTGGAAATTTCTTCATTTTTTCTGACCAAGTTAAAAATTTTCTCAACATAGTCATTGCCATGATGATCATTTCCATTATGTTTAGGCGCGGAATGATTTGACTTAACATTAAAATTTGGATTTGCCAGTAAATAACGCGCAATCCATTTTTTCAAATCCTTCGTCATAAATGTATTTTGTGTCTGCTTTTCCTGAACCAACTCACCCTGTACTATCTTTAGTTTTTCCTGTAGTTGCTTATTTTCGGTTTCTGTCGATTGCAATTTTCTTTCAACTTCATCCATCAGTATTGTAGAAGCATCCAGATCCTCTAACAGTTTAGTGTTGCGTAATGCCAACTCCTGTCTTACCTCTGCAAGAGCTTGTAAATTATGTTCGTAATTATCTATTTTATCTTGACTATCTGTTTTAATTAAACTGATTTCATTCGCATAATATTGATTAATTTCAAGCGTTTTTTCCTGAAGAATATGATCTACATCATTGGCATATTTGCTCTCAGCATCATGCAATGCTTTTAATTTCTCCGCTTTTATTTCCTGAATATGTGCATTCAGTTGCTCTTTTTCCAACTTAATTTTTGCATTTAGCTCAACTAGTGCCGAATCTAACTGCTGTTTTTCCTGAGTCATTGCTAAATGCTGCTTTCCCAGCTCATTTACCGCTGATTCAGCCTGATCCAGCTGTTTGTTTAAAGCATTATTTTGTGATTTTAATTTTAATTTTTCGTTATAGAGCTGTTCAATCACGTCATTCTTAGTCACGATTACCTGTTCTGAACTCTCCCATTTTCGCAGCAATGTTTTAAAATAACCTTTAGCCAAGAGCAGTAATACAATAATCAGAAAGAAATAACATAACGCCGGGCTAGAACGAGGAATTGCAACGAATTGCCAATAATTGGTGAGATTTTTCCAATAACTTTTATCTATTCCATTTTGTGCAGCATATTTCCAGTCCATCACAGAGAAAGTCAAACTACGCATCATACTTTTCAACAGAGGTGGGGTCACCAGTTTTTCATAGCTCACCATATAGAGATGGTCCTTTGCCTGAATTGACTGCTGATAGGTAACGGCAATCCGGTTATCCTTATAGCTTTCCAGGTTTTGTGCATAAAATGGTTCTGCGTTCACACTGAGGGTGATTTTGCCTTTAATGCTGGAATGATCAATAAATGTTTTAATCATTTGAGTACAATTTTCAGCCCTAGATTCACAATTTTGAATCAGTGCCTGCAATTGTGACGCTTCATAACGCATTTCACGTATAGTGGTTTTTTCTTCATTCTTGTAAAAGAAAAAATTGTTAATCGCTACCAATAGACAAACGATAAGCAAAAGGAAAAAAGTATAGATAGCTCTGATTAAGTATATGTTTTTCATGACTATTGGCTCAATATAATTACAATAATTACATTTCATTACAAACCAAAAAACAAATATTTATTAAAGATATAACAGGGCTTTGTTGCACAAACCTATCTGTAAAGGCTTTTTCAGCGATATAATTTTCAAATGAAGAAGCCTACACACAAAATCTACCGCACAACCAATTGGCCCGCATATAACCGAGCACTCATGAGTCGCGGAAATATTGTCATTTGGTTTGATCCTGCTACGCAATGGTATGCTCCATCAAAAGGCAAACAAGGGCGAAATCAAACCTACTCCGACGCAGCTATCCAATGCTGCTTAATGATTAAATCCTTATTCCGTCTATCTTTACGTATGGTCACTGGCTTTGTGCAAAGTCTGATTGAACTTTGCGGATTAAATTGGACCGCACCAGATTACAGTACGCTTTGTAGAAGACAAAAGCATATTGATATTGCAATCAGCTACCAAAAAAGTAGCGATGGGCTGCATCTACTCGTAGACTCTACAGGCATGAAGTTTCTAGGTGAGGGCGAATGGAAACGCAAGAAACATGGAGCTGAATATCGTCGCCAATGGCGTAAACTACATATTGGTATAGATGCCAAAACCCTACAAATACGCGCTATTCAGCTCACAACCAATAATGTCGGTGATTCACAGGTGCTTGGTGATTTACTTAATCAGATTCCACAAGATGAGCAGATTGACTCTGTTTATACCGATGGAGCTTATGACACCAAGCAATGCCGTCAGGTCATTGCAGATCGGCAAGCACATGCGGTGATTCCACCTAGAAAAAATGCGAAACCATGGAAAGATACAAAGATCAGCTCGCTAGAGCGAAATGAATTACTTCGAACAGTTAAACGTTTAGGCAGGACATTATGGAAAAAATGGTCAGGCTATCATCGCCGCAGTTTGGTGGAAACCAAGATGCATTGCATCAAATTATTAGGCGATAAATTAATGGCAAGAAGCTTTCCTAGTCAGGTGAATGAAATTCATGCACGTGTAGCAGTCCTCAACAGATTTACGGAATTAGGTCGACCACTTACCCAAGTTACGCCTTAAATTTGGCTCAATTAGGGGCGCTTTGCATTTCAAATCTTTGTGCAACAAAGCCATATAACAGTATTAAAATTTATTAGACTTATTAAATAATATATCTAGCCAAAATCTCAAACATCCTATTTACATGCTTCTATTTTATTAAATCGGATTAATCTGACTTAATAAATACAATACATTAAGATAATATACTTATTAACGGATTAAACCTTGGGGTTGCATGATAATAATCAGTGCCCCCAAAATAACCACTGCACCACCAAGCAGATCCCATCGAGACAGGCTGATCTGATCCACAAAACGTAACCACATCAGTGCACTAAAAATATAGATACCACCATAGGCTGCATAAATTCGGCCTGAAGCAGCAGGATGCAAAGTAAGTAACCAGACAAAAGCTGCGAGTGCCAATACCGTCGGCACCCAGAACCAGTGACTTTTACCCTGATTCAAAATCAGATAGGGAAAATAACAGCCCAGAATTTCCATCACCGCCGTGACCAGAAACAGACAGAAAGTAGTAATAAGTTTAGTGAACTGAAATTCCATATCTTGTTAAATCTTAACCAGGCGATAAATCTTCATCAGATCATAGCAATAAAGAAATAAAATAACCCGTGCAAGCACGGGTTATTTTACGCTGAGTGGAATTTAGGCGGGTTCAGCAGTCTGATCTTCAAACACTTCAAGTTTCAAGCCCACAGCTTTACCATTTTCCTTCTTCACAGATACAGCAACATTACCACCATTGTCTGCCAGTTCACCAAACAGAATCATTTCCGCTAGTGGTTTTTTCAGGTGTTCCTGAATCAGACGTTGCATTGGACGAGCACCCATTAAACGGTCATAACCGTTTTCAGCCATCCATTCTCGTGCACTCTGATCAACTTCCAGAATAACTTTCTTCTCATCTAGTTGTGCTTGCAGTTCAGTTAAGAACTTGTCGACCACATTTTCAATGATCGTACTTGGTAAGGCCTTGAACTGGATCACGCCGTCGAGACGGTTACGGAATTCAGGTGAGAATGCTTTTTTCATCGCTTCCTGATTATCATTGCTGTTGTCTTGTTCCATGAAACCAATACTGACACGGGAAATACTTTCGGCGCCAATATTGGTGGTCAGTACAAGCACCACATTACGGAAATCTGACTTACGACCGTTGTTATCGGTCAATGAGCCATGATCCATAATTTGCAGCAACAGGTTAAATACATCCGGATGCGCTTTTTCGATTTCATCCATGAGTAATACACAATGCGGATTTTTATGAATCGCATCAGTCAGCAAACCACCCTGATCAAAACCGACATAACCTGGAGGTGCACCGATGAGACGAGACACCGCATGACGTTCCATATATTCAGACATATCGAAACGAACCAGCTCTACTCCCATCAGTTTCGCTAATTGCTTGGTCACTTCAGTTTTGCCGACACCGGTTGGACCTGCAAAAACAAAACTACCGACTGGCTTATCTGGAGATTTCAGACCTGCCCGAGACAGCTTGATTGCAGAACCGAGTGCTTCAATAGCTTCATCCTGACCGAAGACCACACGTTTCAAATCACGCTCAAGATTTTCTAATACAGTCTTGTCATCTTTAGAAACTGTTTTTGGTGGAATACGGGCAATTTTCGAGACGATATCTTCGATATTTTCTACCGTAATCAAGCTGTCATCTTGCTCAGCTTTCAAACGGCGTTGCGCACCTGCTTCATCGATTACATCAATGGCTTTATCTGGCAAGAAACGGTCATTAATAAACTTCGCTGACAGCTCTACTGCTGATACCAAAGCTTGATCTTCATATTGAACATGGTGGAAATCTTCAAATTTAGATTTCAGACCACGCAGAATATCAATAGTTTCAGGAATTGAAGGCTCATTCACATCAATTTTCTGGAAGCGACGCGATAAAGCATGATCTTTTTCAAAAACCTGACGGTATTCCTGGAAGGTGGTCGAACCTATGCAACGCAATGAACCATTCGCCAGTGCTGGCTTAATCAGGTTCGAAGCATCCATGGTACTTCCCATGCTGGAACCTGCACCGATGATCATATGAATTTCATCAATGAACAGCACTGCATCCGGTTTTTTCTTCAAGGCATTGAGAAGTTGTTTCAGACGTTTTTCAAAGTCACCACGATATTTGGTTCCTGCCACCAGTGCACCGATATCCAGACTGTAGATTTCAGCATTTTCCAGTGGTTTTGGTGCTTTACCATTCACAATCAGCCAAGCCAGACCTTCGGCAATCGATGTTTTACCCACACCTGGATCACCGACCAGCAACGGATTATTTTTACGACGGCGACAAAGAATTTGTGCAGCACGCTCAATTTCTTTTTCACGGCCAATCAATGGATCAGTTTTACCTTTTTGTGCCTCGAGATTCAGGTTAGTGGTGTATAGATCTAATGGACCTGAGGCACTCGATGATCCGGTTTCGCCATCCAGCTCTTCAATCTCTTCTTCGTTCTGCACTTCTTCCTTGCGGGTGCCATGCGACAAATATTGAGTCAAGGTTAAACGGTTAATCTGATGACGTTTGAGCAGATAAACTGCAAACGAGTCACGCTCTGAGTACATCGCAACTAGAATGTCCGCACCTTCTACCGTACGGTCTCCACCACTCGACTGTACATGGAAAATGGCACGCTGCAGGATCCGGTCAAAACTTTCAGTTGGATGAGGTGCCTGATCGTTATTTTCGCCGAGTTTTGGGGTGTGTTGTTCTACGTATTCTTCAAGTTCTTTACGCAGCACAATAATGTCTGCACCGCATGCTTTAAGGGCATTTACGGCAGAATCATTGTCGAGTAAAGCCAATAATAAATGTTCTACTGTCAGGAACTCATGTCTCTTCTGACGAGCCATGCTAACAGCCAAACGTAGTGATACTTCTAATTGACGACTGAGCATGCAACCCCCTTAATCTTTAGGCTCTATCTGGCAAAGTAAAGGATGACCTTGTGATCGAGCGTAATTATTGACCTGGTTCGCTTTCGTTTCCGCAATGTCTCTTGGATAGACGCCAGCAACACCTTTTCCTTCATAATGTACAGTTAGCATTACTTGTGTAGCTTGGTCAAGATTCATTGCAAAGTATTGTTGTAAAATTTCAATTACAAACTCCATTGGGGTGTAATCGTCATTCATCAATACCACAGCATACATCGGCGGGCGCTTCAGTTCAGGGGGTGCTGTTTGGACTGCAATATCAGCATCTTCATCATGTAAAGGGTCATTTGCTAAGCGAGGGCTTATGTGCCAGTCGACCACACCAGACTGGTTAAAAGAGTTCTTGATTTCACTTAAACAAATATGACGCTTGTTGCTAGGCATAAGATTTACATTTCACACTTTAGTTTGCATTAGCTTCTGTCTGAGGAATCTCTGACAGGAATGCAGATTGATTTTCAATTGCCTCGCCCTTGCTCCAGCTAAAACGGCGGGTAACAGGCTTGCTTGTACCAGTCAGGCGAACTTCTATAAATTCTGGTACAAAACCTTTCGGCATCGTCCAACGACCCGTCAGACGCTCATAATTTTCGAAATTAAAGTTTTTGTCTGCCAACGGCACGACTAAAATTTCAGTACCCCGAATCAGGCGCAATTCAACCGAACCAGAAACACGCCCCTTGCCTGGACTCACCTGAATCAGATCAAGCTGATACTCAAAGGCATTTTCAGGCAAAGATTTCACTGCCAGATGCTGGACAGATAATGGCATACCGCCACGTTGACGCAGCACTTCACGATATAAGGTCGCTAGATTTTCTGCCTGCGTATGTTCATCACGGGCTTGATTCATCGCAAGATACAGGTCATTGGCATTGCTTACGGCCAGATCACGTTCCTGCGTTGCTGTATTCAGGGTTTTATTCAGTGTTTCCAGACTGGCTTTCTGCTTTTGTACGACTTCAACCAGCTGTTCAGCATCCGCCTCAAAACCTACAACAGTCAGACCTTGACGATGACCTACCGAATAGCCAAGTAGACCACTGCTCAGCACCAGAATGGCAGCACCTATCGCAAGTGGCGTATTCCCTTTAAGAAATGGCATTTTCTTCTTGTCATCTGTGGGCAGATTGTGAGGCTCAGTATTCGGCATTGTCATCTCTTCTATCTTTTTCAAGACACACATTTAAATCGAAATTCAAATGTGTGTGAAGTTCTAATACGTTTTTTATGGTAATAAAGCAATGTTTTCCAAGCCAGCATTTTCAGCGAAGCCAAACATCAGGTTCATATTCTGTACTGCCTGACCTGCTGCACCTTTCACCAGGTTATCTTGTGCGACCAGAATAACCAGTTTCGTCGGTTGAGGCTTGTACAGTGCAATACGTAATTCATTAGCACCACGTACTGAACGGGTTTCTGGTGAACTACCAGCTGGCATTACATCAACAAACTGTTCATTGGCATAGAACTGTTCATAAAGTGCTTGCAGATCTGCTGCCTGGCCTGCTTCAGTCAGGTCGATGTAAATCGTTGACAGCATACCGCGAATCATTGGCACCAGATGTGGTACAAATAAAATATGGTCAAATACACCTTTTTGACCTGAGATATTTTCTAATGCTTCTACAATTTCTGGGTGATGACGATGACCTGCGATGCCATAAGCTTTAAAGTTATCTGCATTTTCAGAATAAATCATACCAAGGCTGGCTTTACGACCTGCACCTGACACCCCTGATTTAGCATCGATAATAATACTTTCAGGTTTCACTAAAGCTTCCGCAGATTTTAATACTGGTGCTAAACCTAACTGCACAGTTGTTGGATAACAACCCGGGTTTCCAATCACACTTGCCTGTTTGATCTTGTCACGGTTCAGTTCAGACAGACCATATACAGAATCTTGCAATACAGATGGACAAACATGTTCCATGCCGTACCATTTTTCAAACTGTTCCAAGTCCTGCAAACGGAAATCTGCTGCCAGGTCTATGACTTTAGTATTTGCAGCCACCAGTTCTTCTGCATGTTTCATCGCAACGCCGTGTGGAGTCGCAAAGAATACAACGTCACATGACTTAAGCAGATCAATGCTCAGGTCAGAAAATTCTAAATCGGTATGACCACGCAGACTTGGGAACATATCGTCTACACGACGACCAGCTTCAGTACGTGAAGTCAGTGCTTTTACATTTACATTTGGATGTCGCAGTAATAGACGTAAAAGTTCAACGCCTGTATAACCTGTACCGCCCACAATACCCACTGAAATCACGACAATTACCTCTAACTAGATGTTTCCATTTATGCTCCGTAGTATGACAGGAACTTGTGGTTTTCTAAACTCTTTCGCTAAGGAATGCTGATTTTTTATATATTTTGAAATGAATCTTTAAAGATAAAATTGAAACATGTTTAAACCTGTTCACTGGTTGCTGGCGTAGACCAACTATAATAACAAAGATAAATTACAAATAAGAAAGCAGGCAATGCCAAAAAGATGATGGTGTCTAATCGAATCATAAATGGAATCAAGCCCAAAATAGCCAATAATATTGCGCTGGCTGAATTTTTTTTGGGTATTGGACGATGCTCAATCCATAAAATAGCCATATAAAATAGCATTCCCCAAGCGAGCACTCCTGTCAGCATAAAAAACTTGACAATTAATGGATAATCCATGGGTAAACTTGGGAAAAAAATACTGTATAAAAATAGTCCGTAAAAGAACAGTGCAGGAAGCGAGAATATAAAAATTAAAATTGTGAGGATTAACCGCATCATGAATACTTCTAATTTATCGTTATCATTGGTTTTATATTATCGAATAAGTATATAAATGCACAGTTAATGCTGCATAAATGCTTCAAATCAATAAAGTCGCCGTGGCGACTTTAATTAGTATAAAAAATTAAATGGTGAAAAATCCATGCGTCCCATCTTTTTTAAGTTGATCGACTAAACCAAACTCCCAATCCAGATAGGCTTGCATCGCTTCATATGAGTTGTCTGTGCCTTCATAAGGGCGTTTATAGCGATCAATTTGCGGTGAAAGCGCTTGTACATTGTCTATGGTTAACGAATAGCCAGCTTGTTCCCAAGCAACATTACCACCTTCAAGCACATATACCTTCTTATGTAATGCTTGTATTTCTTCAGCAGCGTAACTTGCCAAAATTGAACGACTACATGTCACTACAATCGCATCTTTAGCTTGAAATTCCGCTTGTTGAATTAGTTCAACTGCTTCGGTCTTGAGTAGCCATGCAGCATCAGGAATATGCGCTTTCTTATACAGTGCAAAAGGCTGTACATCCCAAATCGCGATATTTTGTGTTGCTTTTAACTCGTGAAGTTGAGTTGGATTTATATATTCCACTGTATCAATGACAGGTAATTTTGGCGACCAAACCCCATCCGCTGTAAATGCTTTAGAAAAATCAGTTTCTAGTACATACACTTCCCAGTTCATTTGCCCTAACCAAGATCCAGTCATGTAGGCACGAATCAGTTGATCATCAACCAGTACAATTCGTGCACCACGAACGGCGGCATTATGGTCCGTTTCTTGAACCAGTTGTCCACCTGCAACCCAACGGGAACCTGCTAGATGCGCTTGAATATATTCTTCTTCATCACGCACATCAAAAACATAAGTCGTGCGATTCGTTTCTGCTCGTAGTGAGTGAAGCTGATCAAGAGAAATGGTTTTTACACCTGCTTTTTGCGCTAGGATTTTCGCATTGACTAAAAGCTGTGGCTGAACTTCAGTCTGCACATCTTTAAATGATCGTGTTTGACCCTGTTCTAAGTTTTGACCTGCAAGTGTCCAACCAATCGTTCCATTTCTGAGCGCATAAACAGGATGCGGGATTTGAGCATTGACCAAGGACTGCGTACCAATAATGCTACGGGTACGTCCTGCACAGTTTACAATAATGGTGGTATTTTCATCTTTCACCAAGTTTGGTGCACGATACACCAATTCAGCACCGGGTACGCTTCGACCCGATGGAATACTCATGGTGTTATATTCATCAAAACGACGTGCATCTAAAATCACAATATTTTCTTTTGCATCTATTTTAGCTTGCACTTCTTCAGCACTTAGCGACGGCGTTTGTTTATAGTTTTCAACCCATTCACCGAAGGCTTTAGTTGCAGAGTTCACATCAATAAATAACTCCCCACCATCTCGTGCCCACGCGTCAATTCCACCCTTCAATACATGAACCTGACGATATCCATAACGAAGTAATTTTTGATAAGCACGTTCTACTCGACCATCAGCAGCATCATAAAGAACAATCGTGGTCTCTAAACGTGGAATTCGATTCAGAATTTCAACCTCTATACGTGAAAGTGAAATATTGGTTGTAAAGAGTGGATGCCCTTGTGCATAAATATGCTCCTCACGTAAATCTACAATTGCGATTTCTTCACGGTTCAGGAGCTTTTCTCGGATTTGAACATAATTTAGTTCTGGGATATTTGACATAAATGACTCAAGTTTGCTTAGGCTATTTTCATAAAGATAAAAAACCCCAACTGAATGTTGAGGCCTTTAGAATTAATGTGCTTTAAAAATGTCAGATGCTTGAGCATCAATGGTATTCGGGATCAGCTTTTCAATGAAAAATGCATCCGCAATTTTTTGCTGTTCCGGCATATCTTCTAAAATCACTGGCTGAACATCGTAAGAACGGTTCGCATTGGCTTTAAGTACGACTTCATGTGGCAAGTCACCCCAAAGTGGTGCCAAAACTTTAGCTGCTTCATCCGGGTTTGCTTTAATCCATGCCGCTTTTTCTTTCAAAATATCAATAATGTCATTCAGCAATGCTGGGTTTTCTTGCGCAAATTTTTGACCCGTTAAGTAGTAGCGTGCGTAGCTTGCTAAACCTTCACCTGAAGCAAGTATTTTTGCATTTTGTACCACTGTGCCACTTGAAACATACGGTTCCCAAGTCACCCATGCATCCACACCACCATGTTCAAAGGCAGCACGACCATCTGCTGGACTTAACCATGCTGGGGTAATGTCTTGAAAACTCAAACCTGCTTGGTTTAAGGCAGCAATCAGTAAGTAATGACTACCCGCTGCTTTGGTTACCGCAATTTTCTTGCCTTTCAAATCTGCAATACTTTGAATGTTTGAATTCTTTGGAATTAAAATCGCTTGTGCATTTGGAGATGCTGTTTCTTTGGCATAGTAAGTGAGTTTTGCCTGCGCTGCTTGAGCAAATACTGGAACTGTATCTGCCACATCCGCAGTGACATCGACACTGCCCACGTTCAATGCTTCAAGCAGTGGCTGACCACTGGTAAATTCATGCCAACTAACTTTGACATTCTTTTCTGCCAGTTTCTTTTCCAGCTCACCCGATTCTTTCAGTAAAGTCATTAATGTTGATGAACGTTGATAACCAATCCGCACATTATCGGCTTTGTAGATCTGATCTTCAGCTTCCTGTGAAGATTGTGAATGATCAGGTTTACTACATGCGCTTAAAAACACACTCAAGATCAGCGAAAAAATAAATAATACCCTGGATTGAACCATCCTAATCTACCCCATGTACTGGAAAATATGCTTCTTTGCTTTATGCCTAAAGCAGCTAGGAAACATTTAATTTTTCAGCATTCTAGAAAAGCAGACTATGGATTAAAAATAATCTATTTTCATAAGTGCAGCAGAAATTATTCAAACTAATTTTTATATAAATTTATGATTTAAATATTATTTTTTGAGGAATTGTGGATTAAATTATTCTTCTATTCATCCTGACTGTTCCACCACCACGGCATTACGGTATTTTTCAAAATTTTGCGATGGTTTGAATAAGCTGGATCATGTTTAGCCACTTCAGCCCAGAAAAGTGGGCTATGATCAAAATGCCGTGTATGTGCCAGTTCATGCACACAGAGATAACGCACGATATTTTCAGGAGACAGGAGAATGCTGCTATTCAGCATAATGTCATGTTTGGCAGAACAACTGCCCCATCGAGTTTTCGGCTGACGGATATTACAGATATTGAAAGACAATCCAGTTTCCCGGCTCACCTGTTTAAGATAAACCGGCAACTTTTCTTTGGCATAGGCAATCACAAAGGCTTTTAAATACGCCTCGGGTTGTCTGTCACTGATCAAAAGGACTTGCGAGGCAGAATCGTATTTATAATTATTTCGTTGTGTTAAATATTGAATCTGGATTGGTTGATTTAGATTAAATAGTTGAAGACTGCTTGGAAGTATCCGATCAATGTGCTGTATTCGACCTTGTTGCTCTTGCCACGTTTTTAAAATCCAGTTTTCAGATTCTTGAATAAAATTCTGGATTTGTTTTTTTGTACAAAACCACGGCGCAGTGACAGAAATTGAAGATACATCGACACGTAAACGAAGTCGCTTAGAACGAATGTTTTTTTTAATTTGAATTTCAGGTAAGTCGGATAATGTCATTTTTTTATATTTAATCATTGTTTTTTAATCCCCCTCAGTCCCCCTTTTATAAAGGGGAAAGTTCCCTCCTTTGAAAAAGGAGGGTTAGGGTGGATTCATTAAACCGCTGTACGCTCTTCAATACCGTTATCTGTAGCAACCACAGCAATATTTGCTTTATTTATTGCAAAGATACCGTTACAAACAACACCTGGAATGTCATTCAAAGTTTTTTCTAACTCTAATGCATTTAAAATGTTTAAGTTATAAACATCCAAAATTACATTGCCATTATCTGTAACTACACCTTCACGGTATACAGGGTCCCCACCTAAAGCAACAATTTTACGTGCTACAGCAGAACGTGCCATTGGAATCACTTCTACAGGAAGCGGGAATTCACGACCTAACTGCTCCACCCATTTAGAGTCATCTACGATACAAACGAATTTTTTCGCAATTGAGGCAACAATTTTTTCACGTGTTAATGCTGCACCGCCACCTTTAATCATATGCATATGGCGGTCAATTTCGTCCGCGCCATCGACATAGGCATCCAGACCACCTACGCTATTCATATCAACAACTTCAATACCTAATTTTTTAAGGCGTTGTGCAGTAGCTTCAGAACTTGCAACCGCTGCTTCCAATTGAAGTTCAGGCAAAAGTTCGATTAAGAAGTTTACAGTACTACCAGTACCGACGCCTAAAATGCCCCCTTTTGGTAAGTGCTTTAACGCTGCTTTGGCTGCAGCTTGCTTTTTCTCATCTTGGGTTGCATATAGACTCATGACATCACTCAACTATTTTGGACTTTCGCAGTATTTTTAAACCGCAAAGCCGCGTGGTTTGTTACAATAAAGGCTTATTTTAAACTGTTAGATGGAAAATTAACATGCTGTCTCGTTTGGTTCGACAAATTTTACAAGCAACTGTATACGATGTTGCAATCGAAACCCCACTCGAAGCAGCGCCACGAATTAGCGAACGCTTAAATAACAACATTCGCTTTAAACGTGAAGATTTACAACCGGTCTTTTCATTTAAACTACGCGGTGCCTATAACCGTATTAGTCAATTACCGAAATCACAACTCGAACGTGGCGTTATCACAGCTTCAGCAGGCAACCATGCACAAGGCGTGGCGCTGTCAGGGAAAAAGTTGGGAATTCGCGCGATTATTGTGATGCCAAAAACCACGCCTGACATCAAGGTACAAGCGGTTAAACGTCTTGGCGGTGAAGTGGTCTTGCATGGTGATTCATTTGATGTCGCAAATAAATATGCGATCCAGCGTGCCCAAGAAGATGGCATGACTTTTATTCCGCCTTATGACGATGAACTGGTCATGGCCGGTCAAGGAACCATTGCCAACGAAATTCTGCGTCAATGGCGTGATGTGGAATATGTTTTTGTTGCCGTGGGTGGTGGTGGCCTGATTGCCGGTGTTGCAGCATACTTGGGTGATGTTGCTCCGCATGTCAAAGTTATTCCTGTGGAATATGACGAATCAGCTTGTTTAAAAGCTGCGTTAGAAGCCAATGAGCGTGTGATTCTTCCATCTGTCGGTTTGTTTGCTGACGGCACTGCAGTTGCACAAATTGGTGAAAAACCTTTTGAGGTCATCCGCCTGCAAAAATCAGATAATTCTGGTCCAATTGTTGAACCTGATGTGGTACTGGTCAATACCGATGAAGTCTGTGCAGCAATTAAAGATACCTATGATGAATGCCGTAGTATTGTAGAACCATCTGGTGCAATGGCGCTGGCAGGGATTAAAAAATACGTGGCCGAACACGGCATTCAAGGCAAAAACATCGTGTCGATTGTCTGTGGTGCCAACATGAACTTCGACCGTTTACGCTATATTGCGGAACGTACTGAACTCGGTGAGCGTAAAGAAGCCATCTTTGCCGTGACCATTCCAGAACAGAAAGGTGCATTCCTGAAATTCTGTCGTGCCCTGCAAGGCCGTAATATCACCGAGTTTAACTACCGTGCCAGCGATGCAACTGCAGCCCAGGTCTTCGTGGGTATTAGCCTGAAAAATGGCGAAAAAGAACGTCAGGAAATTTATGAAAACCTGAAATTCCAATACGATGTTGACGATCTGTCGGATGATGAAGTTGCAAAACTGCACATCCGTTATCTGATTGGTGGTCATGCCGATATTGAAAATGAACGTCTGTTCCGTGTGGAATTCCCGGAGCGTCCAGGTGCCTTGCTGACTTTCTTAGAACGTCTAGGCCCAACCCATAACATTACCCTGTTCCACTACCGTAACCACGGCGCGGCTGAAGGTCGTGTATTGGTTGGCCTAGAAGCTGAAGATGCACAGCAAAATCCAGACGGTTTGATTGAAACCCTGGAAAGCATCACTTATCCGTATGACGAGATTACCAATAACCTGGGTTATCAACGTTTCTTGAAATAAGTCTGGATCTTATTTTTAAATAATAAAAAACCGTCGTTCGAAGTAATGCTGATCAGTTAAGGAGTTTAGAAATAAACTTCTTAATTTTTAGTCATGCATGGCGGAGTCTTATCATTTTAAATCAAATCCTTGCAGCTCATTTGTTACTTTGGTTTCGCCCAAAGTAACCAAAGGCATTTGTCATCCGCAAAACTCGTCAACTACCATCAACTAGAAAATTGGTCGCAGAAACAATCATTTTTTAATGTAGTCCGGTCTCAAACAATTGCGGATGACTTTTCCATATATCAACTACAATCATGAATTTAACAAAGAAAATGCCAGTCAGTTTCTTAACTAACTGGTATTAGTCTTTCGAGGCGGTTTTTTATATAAGCGAATAAGGTTACAGGTCTTTGATAATATTTATGTAAAGCAAATAGCTGAAATATCAATAAAGCACTAAGATAAACCTATAAATTAATTGAATGCGCAGATAGCAGCGCAGCAACTTTAGGAAAAATACATGGCACTGTTTGCTGTGATCGGTTTAGGAAGTTTTGGTGCCACTGTTGCCACGCAATTGATGTCACTTAAACATGAAGTAATCGGCATCGATCTCAATAAAAAATATGTCGAAAGCATTTCTGATGAACTAACCCATGCTGTAATTGCGGATGCTACTGACGAACATGTGCTGGATGAGCTAAATATCCAGAATTGTGAAGCTGTTGTAGTTGCCATTGGTGAGGACATCGAAGCCAGTATCCTCTGCGTGCTCCATCTCAAAAATATGGGGGTTAAAAAAATCTGGGCCAAATCTAAGTCCAAAGCTCATCATATGATTCTGACTCATCTTGGGGTGGATAAGATTATTCATCCTGAAGAAGATATGGGCGTGCGGATCGCTCAATCGTTGAGTTATACAATGGTCAGTCGCTATATGTCACTTGAGGATGATCGCTATCTGGTCAAAATTGAGATTCATGCCGAACAAAGTGGCATAAAACTCAATCAGCTGATGGATCATGTACCCGAAATTAAAACCATTCTGCATAAGCGTGGCCCCGTGGTTCAATATATCCTCGATCCGCATCTTATTCTTAAAGAAGGTGATATTCTGCTTATTGAGGGTTTGCTGGAACCTTTGCGCCGCCTGTCCAAGCATTTTAAAAATCTATGAAAATAACTGCTCATAAAAACCGGACCATTAATCTCAGTCCACCCAGCATTATTGCCTTGGGATTTCTGGTCTTGATTCTTGTTGGTTCAATCTTGTTAATGCTGCCAGTTTCTCATCATGGTGATGTCACCTGGTTTCAGGCTGTTTTTACTGCGACTTCTGCGGTGACCATTACCGGCCTGTCTGTGGTCAATGTCGGAGAAGCTTATACAGTCTTTGGCAAGGTTGTAATCATGATTCTCCTGCAATGCGGCGGACTGGGGTTTATGACCTTTGCCATTCTGGCTGCCATGAGTCTGGCGCCCAAAATGGGACTCAGGCAACAGGTCATGGCTCAGGAGTCCATTGGACAGACCAGCCTGAAGAAGATCAGTACGACCATTAAAGGTGTGTTCCTATATTCCCTGTTTTTTGAAGCAATTGGCACAGTGATTCTGACCATTGCGTGGCTGCAGGATTATAACTTTAATCAGGCATTCTTCTATGCCGCCTTTTATAGTATTTCCGCCTTTAACAATGGTGGCTTCTCCCTATTCCCGAATAGTCTGATGAGCTTTGCCGATCAGTATTTCATTACCTTCACCATCAGTATGCTGTATATCATTGGCGGCATTGGCTTTCTGGTGTTGATGGATGTACGCAAAAATAAACGCTGGCGAAAGCTGAGCACCAACAGCAAGCTGATTTTGAGTACGATTGCTGTGCTGAATCTTTCTGCCTTTATCCTGATCTGGATTCTGGAAGCTTCCAATCCCCAAACCCTAGCCTTGATGAGTGTGGGCGATCAGGCAGTTAATGCCTGGTTCCATGCCACAGTACCGCGCTCTTCAGGTTTTAACAGCCTGCCGATGGATCAGCTGACCAATGCCTCGACCTTAGTGACCATGTTCCTGATGTTTATTGGTGGTGGTTCTTTGAGTACTGCAGGTGGCATCAAGGTTGGAACTTTTATCATTGTAGTGATCAGTGTGATTAGCTTCCTACGGCGTGAAGATGAAATTCGTTTATTCAAACATTCAATTCCAGAGAAAACGACTTTTAAGGCATTGGCAGTAGTCTGTATTACCGCCCTATTGATTGCAACCGGCTTTATGAGTCTGCTTATTTTAGAGCCAGATCAGGACTTTCTGGATCTGCTGTTTGAAACAGTCTCTGCCGCGTGTACTGTAGGATTGTCGCGTGGTGTCACTTCTGAATTACAGCCAGCCAGTCTGTTGATCCTGATGTTATTAATGTTTGCAGGTCGTTTAGGCCCTTTGACCTTGGCCTATTTTATTGCCACACCGAAAAAGAGTCGCCTTAAACATCCGCCTTCGGAAATTCAGGTCGGCTAATTTTAATATGCAATAAAAAATTCACGCCAGAGCGTGAATTTTTTGATGATAATGCTTTTTAGAACCAGTTCATCAACGAAACACCTAAACCGACATAAGTCGCCTTATGATTATAGTCGATCAGGCTTTCACCATAGCCATCAAACAGCTGGAAATGGCCACGCAGGCGACCACTGATCGGGAATGACCAGTCAAATTGTGCTGCACCACGGTTATCATCACCGCCTTTCAAGGTATGACGTAACATTAGCGAAAAGTCATGATCTTTCCAGCGGTAGAATGCCGTTAAATCGCCACGACCGACATAGTCGACGATATCCGGATTATTATCATCCGGCAGATCTTCTTCGAAACGATACCAGGGACGTAACATCAGGGCAAAGTTATTACGTTCAAAGCCCAGATTCAGCATCACCCGGTTCCAGCTACGCGATAGTGGATCCGAACGGCCATTGGACTGATGGTTCAAGGTCAGCCCCAGCATACGCCAGTCCAGACCAAATAAATCATAATTGGTTCGGAATACGATACTGGCTTCCGGTTCGTAGTTAGTTTCACGGAATGGACGTGATTCTTCGGAGTTATAGACCTGCCAGCGTGAAGACTGGGTATAGGCCAGCCAGATATCACCGTTATCACCAAAGATATTTTCTACGGCTTTGGTTTTTAGCGAAAGCTGAAACTTGCCTTCCATGGATTTCAGGTTCTGATCTTCAGTAACCGTATTACGTTCATTCGGACTTTCAGGGAACTCATTTTTCTCAGAGGTCCAAAATCCTGGCAATACATACACCGGCTGATAAGAACGGATATTCCAGGTACCCAGCTTACTTTCAGGTGAAAGTTCCCAACGGCTGTCCAATAAAGACAGGTTCGGTTTCAGTGGCGAGCCTTCACTAACCCTTACCGTAGAAACAGTTTTATCAATTTTAGCTTTCAGGTTATCAGGTTCAGGCGCAATTTCAGCAGCTGCACGACGTTCAGATACCAGTACCGCCCTTTCTGCTTCTGGCACTTTAAACAAAGCATCATAACAAGCCAGACGTTCTGCACTGATTTCTACCGCGGCACAAGCCTCAGCCGTTGCCGGCATCGGACTGCTAGGAATAGTCGTTTGATTTTCTTCTGCATACACCTGCGCCCCTCCCATACAGCCAAGCAAAATACTCAGCTGCAAAGTTGGACGCTTAAACGAATTAAGCGCCATTCAATATTCCTTGTTTATTTTACTGAACTTGTTGAATCACAAATCCGAGCTGTTCCAGTGCTTCACGTTTTGCCACTGGCGCAACCACAGCACGAGACGGCTGTTGTTCTACCAGATATTGTTGAGCCACACGCTTCAGGTCATCCAGTGTCACATTCAGCAGACGTTCACGTAACTGCTTACGGAATGCTGGGGTACGCTGATGCAGGTAAGCATAACAAGCTGTAATTGCCTCACCTGCTGGTGAACCCGGCTTATCCATGCTGGCAATCAGACCCAGAATTGCTTCTTCCAGTTGATGTGGCTGTTGTTCCGCATTTAATAGCCACTGAACACTCGCATCAAAGTCCTTGAAAGTCTCAGCTAAACGTGGATCTCGGTAGCTGTAGAAACGGAATGAACAGGCATTACCGTCATAGCTGGCACCGCCACCATAAGCACCGCCTTTTTCACGGATCGCACTATGCAGGTATCCATTACGCAAATAGCCTGCCAAGACCATCAACGGCGCTGCATCAGGATGTGACACTTCGACTGCCGGATAAGCGGCTGCACAGAACTGAACATTAGCCTGAATCAGCCATGCTTCATCTGCTTCATTCAATACTTTTTCAGTTTGAGCAAGTTGTACCGGATTACGGTCCACAGCAACTTTGTCCCAAACATTCTGAACTTCTTCTACCAGATGATCTGCTTGCGGTTCTTCACATACCAGCAGGAACTGTTTTGGTGCCTGCAACAAAATACGATGAATGCGTTTCAGCTCTTCAATCATGGCATCATAAGCAGCTTCATCCTTCTCAATCTGAGAAACCAGATTCATTAGCCAGTTCAATGCACCAAGACCAGTATTATGATAATCACGCGTTGCTAAAGCGCTGTGCTGACGTGAAGCCACCTGCATTGCATAACTATGGCCTGACCCAGAAATACGTGAATGCCAACGTGTTTTACGCTGTTGCAGTAATTCGATGATACGGCCTTTTTCGTCAAAGCGAAGCTGTTCAAAACCGGTTTTCAGTAACTGAATCGCTTGCAGGTTATTCACCAGAGATTTAGTTGTGAGCGTTAACCAGGCAGAAATTTTATTCTTGTCATCGACTTTCGAGCGCAATGACGCACCCATTCCCAAGCCACCGCTGACTGCAGTCTGGATTTGCTGGAATTCAAGATAATCATATTCGCCTGCACCGACTTCACCGACCAGAATCGACAGCAGGTTAAAGTATGGCGATTGCACTACTTCGTCAGGAATCTGCACCAGAACTTGTTGGTAATAAATACCATTGGTACCGGCATAGTAAAGATTCAGCGGTGTATCGATCCCATTGGAAATCACTTCACGCAGCTGACCTTGTACAATCTGCATTTCAGCAGGTACATCTTCAAGACCCACTTTAGGTAGCAGGTTCAGATCATCCGGCGTATCCTGACGGATTTTTAAAGCTTCAGTCTGCGCAACGATTTCAGCTTTCTGTTCTTCCGTCAGTGTCTTGCCAATTTCAGCCAGACGTGCTTTTTCAGCTTCGGCTTCTTTGGCAGATTTGGTGGCATCTGGAACCAGCGTCAATTGCACACGGTGTGGGTTATCAATCAGATGTTCTTTGATCAGATTAGACAGCCACATTGGATCTTTCAGCTCTTCTTTGACTGCTGTAATCGCAGAATCAACATCCCAAACTTCAACTGGATCACGGTGATGAATCGCACTACCTAAACCATTCAGGATCAGGCTTAAACCATACGGCGTACCATCCCCATTAATTTCACGCTGATGCAGTTCAATCTGATGCAGAATCGCATCGACCGCCTGCTGATCTACCGGTTTCGCAGCAACATCTTCCAGAATTTTGAATACGCCATCTTTAAATTCTTCAGCATGTTCTGGATTTGAGCCTTGTACTGCACAGTAGAAGGTCATTTCAAAGTTAGAATCATCAACCCCCATAAATGGGCCTGTTGCATCTGCATAACCACAGGTTTCCAGATAATGACGCAGTGGAGAGGCCGAATCCTCTAACAGAATGCCTTCTACCAGACGCATACCCAGACGAAGTTTGATTTCACTCGCTTCAGGCAATAACCATGAAATGACATGATAGGTTTTGTCGCGTAGATCATCCGCATCAACTGCATAGGTATCAGTCACGGACACTGGTGCAGACAGACGGGTTTCAGGTGTGGAATATAAAGTCTGACCTTGTTCAAATTTAGACAGTGCCAGAGTTTCGAACTGTTCTTGCAGTTCATAAGCCGACTTGTTACCGAAGGTCATGAATACAGCATTACTTGGATGGTAATGTGATTTATAGAAATCAACTAACTCTTGGTAAGTCAGGTCAGGAATATCTTTAGGATCACCACCTGAATTGTAGTGATAGGTGGTATCCGGGAACAGATAATGCGCCAGCGTATGATATAGCTGATCTGAAGGTGAGCTCATCGCACCTTTCATTTCATTAAACACAACGCCTTTGTAAACCGGTTCACCATTTTCTAGTTCAATACGGATCCCTTCCTGAGCAAAATCCAGCGGATTCAGGTTCGCTGCAAAAGCAGCATCCATATACACTTCTAACAGGTTCTGAAAATCTTTGTCATTCTGGGTTGCAAATGGATAAGCTGTCCAGTCCGCTGCGGTAAAGGCATTCATGAACGTGTTCAGGGAACGGCGAATCATGAGGAAGAATGGATCACGTACCGGGAATTTTTCTGAGCCGCAAAGCGCCGTATGTTCAAGAATATGTGCTTCGCCTTTAGAGTCCATTGGCTGCGTACGGAAAGCCACTAAAAAGACATTTTCATCGTGATTGGTCGCCAGGTGATAATGAATGGCGCCGGTCACATTATGTTTAAATTCAGACACTAAAATGTCTAAAGCTTCAACATGGTGTTGACGTACCAACTGAAACGCAGGATGTACAGTTTGAGAAATGGTTTCAGTGACATCTACAGTCATGCGATCTCCTAATTTTTAGATAAAAAACAACTGATCGCATTATAGCTTTAGTTTTTGTTATTATTCACGCTGAAAACCGATCATTTTGATCGAATTAAGTAAACTTGGTCATTCAGAAAATGAATCACCAAGTCTATGAACCGTGTTGGTGAAATTGAAAATCGACTAGATCAGATATTTAAAGTAGTTGTAATTCGGATGGTTTTCAACAAAGACATAGTTCTGCTTCTGGTAAAAGCTCGCCGCCAGCTTGGTTTCAGTATGCAAACAAAGTGCAGAATAATGCGGACGTGCTAACTGTTCCAGATAAGCCAGTAACTGTTTGCCTACACCATGCTGACGATATTTCGGATGCACATAGAAACGACGCACACGGCCAATACGTTCTTCCACACCATCTGGTCCCCATTGCTGGTTCAAACCACCACAAGCAATCAGCTTGTCTCCATCATAAGCAACAACCAGATATTCATTGTCTTTACTGAATGAGTTTTTTCCTGTGCGATATTCTTCGATTAATTTCTCAATTAAATCATAGCCTTCCTTTTTTGCCAGAGTAGCAAAAGTTTCGATTTGATCTGGTAATTGCCCGGCTTTTACGATTTTAATATCCATATATACACACTGTCAGAAATTGTAGTCTCGGCTCAACCCATATTTGCATGAAGATGCAGCTAGAGTTGATATAACACTTATAAATAAAATCCGCTATTTAAATCAATGGCACGAACGCAGGATTACGAAATTTATCTCCTTTAATTCGACCAAAGTGCGAAATAAATGCCTTACAGCATATTCTAAAACTTTTTGAAAATGATTCAGCACCCTACAGCAAACCTGAGCATTCGTGTAAACTTATGACTTTCGTTTTTTGAATGTGACTCTCTGACATGGCAAATGTTGATCTTTTTGCAATTGGTAATGCGCTAATTGACCAGGAATTTAAAGTATCTGACGACTTTTTAACTGCACACAACCTGCAAAAAGGCACCATGCAACTGACCGATGGTGAAACACAAGCTGCGCTGTATGAAAACCTGAAAGCCACTCAAAACTACAAAGGTCAGGCTTCTGGTGGTTCTGCGGCAAACACAACTGTTGCTTTTGCCGCGCTCGGTGGTTCAGCGTTTTATGCCTGCCGTGTCGGGAATGATGATCTGGGTCAAATCTACCTGGATGGTCTAAATAAAGCAGGCATTAAAACTACCACCCGTTCAATCAGCGAAGGCGTTACAGGTACCTGTATGGTATTAGTAAGTCCAGATTCAGAACGTACCATGCATACTTATTTGGGGATCACGGCTGAACTGACTGACGTTCAAATTGATTTCGCGCCCCTTAAAACTGCAAAATGGCTATATATCGAAGGTTATCTATCGACTTCAGAAACTGCCCGTCATGCCGTAGAACAGGCACGTACCATTGCCCGTGCCAGCGATGCAAAAATCGCCTTAACTTTGTCTGATCCAGCAATGGTGCAATATGCGCGTGCTGGCCTGGACGAAATGATTGCAGATGGCGTAGACCTACTGTTCTGTAATGAACAGGAAGCGTTAATGTATACTGAGACTGAAACAATTGAAGCTGCTTTAGCTAAACTACAAGAATTTAGCCAACACATTGTCATTACATTGTCAGCTAGAGGTGCACTTATCTGCAACGAAGGTCAAAGCTTTACCGTACCGGGTCGTGCTGTAACTGCAGTTGATACCAATGGTGCTGGTGATGCCTTTGCTGGTGCTTTCCTGTATGCACTGAATGCAGGTCTAGGCTGGAAAGTTGCAGCTGAATTGGCCATTCTGGTTTCAAGCCAGGTGGTTTCACAATTTGGTCCACGTCTGGCTATTGCTGACTATGCTGCGTTATTGGAAAACTTCCAAAAGGAATGCGCTTAATGTTTAAAATTTGCATGACCGAAGACATCCCGGAACGTGAAGCACGTTCTTTTGAAACTCCAAATGGCGACATCATTTTCATTACTCAACGTGATGGTATGTTCTACGCTTACCAGAACCTGTGTCCACACTTGCAGGTTGAACTGGAGTTTCTGGAAAACCAGTTTCTGGATCGTGATCAGGAGTTTATTGAGTGTTCAACCCATGGTGCTTTATTCCTGGTTGAAACTGGGGAATGTATTTCCGGCCCTTGCCAAGGTCAAGCACTTGAAAAAGTAGAGATTAACGTGCATTCTGATGGTGGAATTTACCTCACAGAATAATTCGTAACTGGACGCTACCATGCCGGCATTTTTCCTTGACTATAACTTGATGCCTTTTCATCTAAGTTTATTCGCTGTGATTCTGCTGGGCGTGGTAGAAACCTTGGGCTATTTTTTAAAAATTCGCCCGACAAAATTTCTCAAAAAGATTTCCCCGTTTTACTTTCATAATCTTGACCTGCTCAACGTCAAGTTTTCCAAAACCTTAATTGTGTTTTTTCTGCTGATGAATTTCAGTGTTGCTGGTTATGTGCTGCAACTGCTGATCTATTCTCAGGAACAGGAATTTCTACCGGCGTATTACCTGATTATTCCTGCGCTGATTATTGCGATTTTCTTTACAGTATTTATGATTCACTGTCTGGATCAGGTGATTCCACCTAAATACAAAAAACATCATGTCAATCTGATTGGTCGTCTGGCAACCATTTCCAGTGGTAATGCCCGTCCTGGATTTTCAGCACAAGCGCGAGTCCGTGATGAATATGGACAACTGCATTATGTGCAGGTCGAGCCTGAATTTGGTGAACTGGAATTCCAGTCTCTGATCATTTTAATACGTCTACGTAAATCTCATTATATTGCTAAAAAAATCAGTAAATCCAATCGCCTGTTTAGCCTGGATTTGGAACAATCATAAATTATAAAAATATAAAAAGCCCGGCATTTATAGCCGGGCTTTTTTTAGAATTTTAGTCAACGCTTTAAGAAACCTGAAACCATGTTCAGGACATTCTGGATATCGTTATTCGCTTCCTGCTTGCTGGTTTGCTCACCCTGTGGGGTTAATGAATCAATAATCTGCGGCAAAACTTTAGAGATGGCACTATATACATCCTGCTTTGGCGCATGCACCTGTTCAGCCACCTGTTCCACTTCCTGATCATCAAATAACAACTGCAGTTGCTGGTTATCCACGGGCGCATTCTCACCTGGACCTGTAGACACCCAGTCATCGACCTGACTGTTTAAGCCTTGACCTTTCAGCTTATCTAGCGCCCCTTGTAAACCGCCCTGCTTCTGAATCCAGGCGAGTACCAATGGCAATACAGCAATAAGTAAGGTCTTGGTCCCACCAACACCTAATCCTGATGATCGAGGCTGCTGATGAGTCTGTTGATTCGGCTGCTGCTGCGGTTGGCCAGCGCCACCCAGTTGACTCAATACAGAACTTAAAATCCCACCCAAACCACCTTGCTGCGACTGACCAGTTTGCTGCGTATTACCCGAATTTAACTGCCCAAATACAGCCCCAAGAATGCCACCTAAACCACCTTGCGACTGTTGTGACTGGTTCTGGGATTGATGCTGATTGGTATTCTGCTGTTGCTGACTACCGCCCAAGGCCTGCTTGGCAAGCATCTCTACAATATTACTGAGGTTTGTCATACGGCTTATCCAGTTAATCTTTCTTACAGCATACGTGCTGAGCAGAAGGTTGAAATGTATGAAAATGTTAATATTTGCAATGAAATTTAGTAGATTTTTTCCTTACCAACGGAACTTATCCCAGTTTTCTGGATTGGCCCAGAATTTGGAATTAAACCAGTCAGGTACATGCTTATAAGTCAGAATATTAAATTGCCACAAGGCAAAGTCGGCATCATGTGTGGTTTTATCAATAAGTTGGGTTAGTCCTAAAGAACGTAGCAGTTTCTCATCCTGCAAACGGCTTACAACGACCAGACGTTTTGCAAATAAGTCACGCAGCTTGACCAATAGCTGACTGATCAATTGATCTGATAACTCACTCGTTTCAGATGTATCCAACATCACTACTGCCAGGTCATAACGTTGCTGAAAAGGCAGACTTAAAAAGTCAGATACGCTAAAATAATGCCATTGAATGGACTGATTAAACTTAACTTGGGTCAAATCCTGACCAATACAAATCGCAGTTTTTATGGGCTGTTCCTGTGCAAAATCGTCTAGCATCGAAGTGATGACATTCTGTTCAGCCATAACAGCATCCTTATGATTTAAGTGAGTAATTTATATGGAACTTCAAGGCATCTGCCATAAAATGCATGCCGGTCTCAAGAACCTTAGTGTAACTGATCAAGATATACACAGGGCAAATGTTGAATATAAATTCATATTAGATCGTTCAGAAATCGACCTACCATTTAGTCTGGGTCAAGAAATCGAGATCGAATGGACCGGTAATATCTACTGCGTGTCTTGTGGTACCAAAACATCAAAATCATTTTCTCAAGGTCACTGCTTCAAATGCTTTAAAACCAAAGCATCTTGTGACATGTGTATTATGAAACCTGAAAGCTGCCATTATCATTTGGGTACCTGCCGTGAAGACACCTTTGCACACGAAGTATGTTTTCAACCGCATATTGTCTATTTAGCCAACTCCAGTGGACTTAAAGTCGGGATTACCCGTGTCAATCATATGCCAGGACGCTGGCTGGATCAGGGCGCAACACAAGCTTTACCCATCATGAAAGTAGGTTCTCGTCGCCTTTCGGGTCAAATGGAAGTCATGTTTGGCACCCAGGTTGCCGATAAAACCGATTGGCGCAAACTGCTGAAAGGTGAAGCTGAGCCACTTAACCTGATTGATATCCGTGATCAGCTACTAGACGAATTTGAACCGCAAATTACCACTATTCGTGATGAATTCAGTATGAGTCTGGACTTTAATGAAAATGTCGAGATTCTAGAACAAGAGCGCCCCCGCGAGTTCATCTATCCAGTGGAAAGCTATCCTGAAAAGATCAAATCACACAACCTGGATAAAACCCCCGTGATCCGTGGCAAATTACAAGGCATCAAAGGCCAGTATCTGATCCTGGATACCGGTGTCATTAATATCCGTAAATATACCGGCTATGAAATTAAGGTTCGTGCGGAATAAATCGAACTATTTAAAAAAAGCGAGATAAAATATCCCGCTTTTTTATTTACTAATCAGGGAATGTTCTGCAGAAATTTAAAATATGTTTCAGTATTTCAAGGCGTATTTTGCTCTCAAGATAGTTCTTTTATAGAACAAAAACTTAGCCAGAAAATAAAAAAACCGGCTCGAAAGCCGGTTGTTTTAAAAGGAAAATCTGTTATTTGATTTTCGCTTGCGATTTCAGATAACGCGTATAATCATCAAATTCTTGCTGACCACGTAACTGGGCATAAAGTTTTGCCAGCTCAGTACGTTGCTCTTCACTTAACACATCAATCGGATTCTTCTTCACTTCAGATACAGCAACTACGACCAGCTCATTAGGCAAGCTTGCTGTGGTCACGGACCAGAATCCAGCTTTAGGTGCTTTCAGGCTAAATGCTGCACGCTGTACATCACGTTTTAGCAAACCTTCGGCACGGGTATAGACACCCGCATCTTCAAACACCAGAGTGCCTTTTGCTACAGAAGCCGCAGGTTTGGTCTTAAACTCATCCAATGATTTCTGAATCTGGGCTTTTGCAAGAGCTCGCGCTTTTTCTTCAATCAATTCCGCTGTAACACGTGGTTTTGCTTCAGCCAGTGATTGCTCACCTGCTGCATGGTAATCACGCACTTTTACCCAGGCTACATCACCGTTTGCCAACTGTATGCTAGATGATACATTACGGTCACCATTCTTCACATCGTCGTTGAACAGCTTCACTTTCACATTGGCATCGCTGAGCAATGGATCACGTGTAGATAAAGTCACGCCTTTAGCTGATTGTACGCGAACACCTTTAACTTCTTGTGTTACCACATCCAGTGAATCGCTGCTGACCACCATATCATTCAGGCTATTTACAGTATCAGAGAATGCATTTGATTTTTTAGAAGCCAGCACCTCTTCAGTCAGACGCGCTTTTTGTGATTCAAATGATGGCACAGCGACATCAGGTGCCTGTACAGCAATGATGTGATAACCATAATCTGTTTTCACTGGTGCAGAAACCTGACCTGATTGTAATGAAGCAACAGTTTTATCAAAGGCATCACCGAACACACCCATTTCATAAACTGCAATTGCACCACCTTTAGCCTTGGATTCAGGATCTTCTGAATACTGGGCTGCAGCCTGAGCAAATGTTGTACCCGCTTTGATTTTAGCTGCTACATCTGCTGCAAGTTTTTGCGCTTCAGCTTCAGAACGGTTATCCGCAGTGATCAGGATGTGTTTTACTTCTGGCTTAACCGTCGATTTTTGCGCCGCTACAAAACTGTTATAGGCATCTTGTAGTTCTGCATTCGTCACCGTAACAGAAGCAGTATTCATATCAGCGGCCTTTAAAACAACGTAGTCTACATCTACACTCGTTGGCTGCTTGAATACAGTCTTATGCTTTTCATAATAAGCTGCAATTTCCGCATCAGTAACCTTGACGTTTTTCTTGTAGTTCTCAAGATTGACACTGGCAATATGCACATGACGCTGTTCAGTCTGCAAGTCAGCGATCTGCTGAATTTCCAGTTTACTAACCAATGGATAGTCAATAAATGTCGAAGACAGCATTTTAAGCGCGTGGTCAGTGCGCAGGCCTGCAATTAATTGCTGACTGTTCATGCCCACAGAGCGCAAATAGTTTTCATAGAGCGCATTTGAAAACTGACCATTTTGCTGGAAGCTTGGTTGCTGAGCAATCATTTGCTCAATTTGCTGATCACTGAGGCTGATGCCTAGCTCTTCAGCTTGTTGCAGCAAAACTGTACGTCCAACCAGCGTATCCATGGCCTTTTGATCAATGAAGGCCTGATTTAATAATGTTTCATCGCCATTGGCATAACTGAGATATTGTTCTTTGAATGATTTTGTCAGAGATTCCAGTTCTTTTTTAGAGATATCTGTGCCATTTACCGTCTTGGCTGTATCTTTGTTCCCACCACTAAAATATCCTTCAATACCTACAAGCGCTAAAGGGGTCAAAAATAGAACGAGCAAGACCTTGCCCAGCCAACCCTTAATAACTTTACGAAAAGATTCCATAAGTATTCCAATATTTTATTTGCATGGGATTTTACCCGAAAAAACCCACTGAATGAATGTGTTAATCCTGACTATTTAATTAATCAATAAAAAAACGCGCCTAGTGAGGCGCGTTTGATTGCTGTGGGCGATTAAGCTACAGCGTCTTTTAAGCCTTTACCAGCTTTGAAGCTAGGTACTTTGCTTGCTTTAATTTCTAGCGTAGCACCAGTTTGTGGGTTACGGCCAGTACGTGCAGCACGTTCTTTAACGCCGAAAGTACCAAAACCAACGAGAGTAACTGTGTCACCTGATTTAAGCGCTTCAGTAACAGAAGCAATTGTAGCATCTAAAGCTTTACCTGCGTCAGCCTTAGATAATCCCCCTTTCTCTGCAATTGCATCAATTAATTCTGATTTATTCATGAAAATTACGTCCTCTTAATATCGTTTATTTAAGGTCCAAGAATTTGTTTAAATTGCCATAGCGACTTTATAACAATGGTTCAGGTCTAAACGCAATACTCTTCGACCTCTTTTTTTTTAAAAAATAAGCGAAAAAAACATTGAATAATGAATAAAGTCACTTCCGTTGTGATTTTTTAGACAATTCATCCTGTATTTTTCCCTGTTCTTCCATCAACTGATCGACTTTAGCATGTAGCTGCAGGATCAGTTTTTCCAGATGCTGCACGTCCTTCAGTGTCACTAATCCTATACGATTCAAGGAGTGATGAACAGAGTGATCAATTAATTTTTCAACTTTATCTTTGGTATCTGTGACAGACTCTTTGGCCTTTTCTGAGACTTTTTCGACAGTTTGATCGGCAATGTCAGTCGTTTTGGATTCTAGCTCTTCCCCTACCTTGACTAGAGAGTCGAATAATTTGTTGCCTTCTTCTTCAGCGCGAGAGAATGCACCCAGTCCAGCCAACCAGATTTGTTTGGTATATTTTCGAAAGTCGAGGACCGACTTACGCTCTGATCCTGATCTGGACTTGGTTTTTGATGTTTTTTGTTCTGCTTCCGAGATTGCATCCTGTGCCGCTTCAGATTTGTCCATGTGCACGCCTCCTGATTATTTTCTATGCAAATTTTATATAGAAATCTACAAAATGACAGCATATTAGCAAATTTAATACTTGCCAGTTTTGCTAAACTGTTCTACAAAGCAATTTATTTCATGTTTTAAGTTTAATCCCTGAAATATCAATTAGGCAGGATGCTTTATCTTTCAAATTTTTCAGGAAAGGATTGGTTGTATCTATGAGCGAATCGCAGCAAAGTCAAAAGCAGCCACACTTATTGCTGACAATGACTTTAATTGTTTTGGAAACGATTTTCACTTTTATTCTAAAACATGATCGCGTTGTTGCATTACAAGCTAAAAAGTTTATTGATGAAAATATCGCTATTAAGATTAATAGTTATATTCCTTATTTTGACTTTTATGTGCAGTTTACCGATAAGGGCCTACTATTTGACCATAAAGCGCCAAATAAGATCATTGACCTTGATGTGCGTACCAACCTGTCCGATCTGATTAAAATCTTTGTTTTTGGCAATCGTCGCAGCATTAAAGCCATGCGTATTGATGGCAATCAGATCCTGAAAGATGAATTTCGCGATCTACTGACCTTATTTGCCCTGCCAAAACTGCTTGCTGACTGGAAACAGTGGCTGTATGAGCCCACAGACGAATCCGAAGTAGTCACTTCACGTAACCGTCTGGCTCCACTTTTAGACAAAATTGATCAGCAACGTTCTAAGATTAATACCCTTCAGGTAGAAGTTAAGCAGTACAAAAACCGGATTCGACGTATGCAACGTCGTCAGAAGCAAATTAATATAATCTTTAGTCTTATTACTGTAGGTTTAATTACGTTATTAGTATATAATTGGCTCGCTTAATAAAGCGTTCTTTTTAGTATAATTTAGCACCTCATTTTGCATAATAAAAAAACTTGACTATTTTAGTCAGGATTCTTAAAATCGATACATCTAGTCTAACCATGTGTATCGAATCATGCGCTTAACCACTCGCGGTCGCTACGCAGTGACTGCTCTTCTTGATCTAGCTTTGCAGCCAACTGAACAAACGATCACGCTTGCTGAAATTGCAGCTCGTCAAACCATTTCTGTTGCCTATCTTGAGCAGTTATTTGCGAAACTAAAACGTCATGGCTTAGTTTCAAGTGTCCGTGGTGCCAATGGTGGCTATCATCTGGCGCGTAATGCTCAAGACATCACTGTGTTAGAAATCATTGAAGCTGTAAACGAAAGTGTTGACGCTACTCGCTGCGACCATAAAGGCAACTGCCAGAATGGTGCGATGTGCTTGACTCACGATTTATGGCAGGAACTCTCCCACCACATTGCCGATTATCTCGCAAAAATCTCGCTTGCTGACCTAATCGCTCGTGACAACGTGCAAACCGTTTCACTACGCCAAAATTCAGCATCTTTTGATTCAGCTCTTTTATCGGTTACAGGTATTTGACATGAAACGTCCGATTTATCTTGACTATGCAGCAACCACTCCTGTAGACCCTCAAGTTGCAGAACGCATGATGGAATGCTTAACTTTCGAAGGTACCTTCGGTAATGCTGCATCTCGTTCACATGCATACGGCTGGCAAGCGGAAGAAAAAGTTGAATACGCACGTGAACAAGTAGCTAATCTTGTGAAAGCTGACCCACGTGAAATCGTATGGACTTCTGGTGCGACTGAATCTGACAACCTTGCTCTAAAAGGTGTAGCTCAGTTCTATGCATCTAAAGGTAAGCACATCATTACATCTAAAATTGAACATAAAGCAATTTTGGATACATGCCGTGAACTAGAGTCTGAAGGCTTTGAAATTACTTACCTGGAACCACAACCAAAAACTGGTTTAATCACACCAGACATGGTTGAAGCTGCAATTCGTCCAGATACCATTCTTGTCTCCCTGATGATGGTAAACAACGAAATTGGTACCGTAACGGATGTTGCTGCAATTGGTGAAATCACTCGTGCCAAGAAAATTTTCTTCCACGTAGATGCTGCACAGGCTGCAGGTAAAGTTGAAATTGACCTTTCTCAACTGAAAGTCGACCTGATGAGCTTCTCTGCACACAAAATCTATGGTCCTAAAGGCATCGGTGCCCTGTTTGTACGTCGTAGCCCACGTGTACGCCTGAAAGCACAAATGCATGGTGGCGGTCACGAACGTGGCATGCGTTCTGGTACGCTTGCGACTCACCAGATCGTAGGTATGGGTGAAGCATTTGAACTTGCAGGTAAAAACTTGCATTCTGAACAAGCGCGTTTACGTATACTTCGTGACAAACTTTGGAATGGTTTACGTGACCTTGAACAGGTATTCCTGAATGGCCACGAAACTTATAACGTTGCGAACTACCTGAACGTGAGCTTCAACTTTGTTGAAGGTGAATCACTAATGATGGCTCTGAAAGATGCAGCAGTATCTTCAGGTTCAGCATGTACCTCTGCAACACTAGAACCGTCTTATGTTCTACGTGCATTGGGCCTATCAGACGAATTGGCACACAGCTCAATCCGCTTTAGCTTTGGTAAATACACCACTGAAGAAGATATTGATCATGTACTTGAAGTCACTAAAGCTGCTGTTGAGAAGTTACGTGAACTTTCTCCGCTTTGGGATATGTACAAAGAAGGTATCGACCTTTCTACAGTTGAATGGGCTGAACACTAATCTTGTATCGAAGATAACAGCATTTATGTTGTTATCTCATTCATAAAAGTTTTTTAATCCCCATATTTAATATTAGGCTGACCCCGAGGTTTGGAGAAGCAACATGGCTTATAGCGAAAAAGTAATTGACCATTACGAAAACCCACGTAACGTTGGTGTTTTAGACAAAAATGCAGAAAACGTAGGTACAGGCATGGTGGGTGCACCAGCATGTGGCGACGTGATGCGTCTTCAGATTCAAGTGAATGATGAAGGTGTAATTGAAGAAGCACGTTTTAAAACTTATGGCTGTGGTTCAGCAATTGCATCTAGCTCACTGGTAACTGAGTGGCTGAAAGGTAAAACTCTGGACGAAGCTCAAGCGATCAAGAATATTGATATTGCAACTGAACTTGCTCTTCCTCCAGTAAAAGTACACTGCTCTGTACTTGCTGAAGATGCGATTAAAGCTGCTGTAGAAGATTATCGTAGCAAAAAAGTGAAAGCTTAATTGCTGACGTGTATTTTTGAAGAAAGATTAACGGAGTTTTCATGATCCATTTAACTGAAAATGCTGCAACTCATATCAGCAATTACCTGAAAAATCGTGGTAAGGGTGAAGGCATTCGCGTTGGTGTGAAAACTTCAGGCTGTTCTGGTCTGGCTTATGTGCTTGAATTCGTCGATGACGCTGATACACATGATGAAGTATTTGAACAGTTTGGTGTTAAAGTTTTCGTTGACCCGAAAAGCCTGGTTTATCTCGAAGGTATGGAGATGGACTACGTAAAAAATGGTCTGAACGAAGGCTTCGAATTTAACAACCCGAACAAAAAAGGTGAATGTGGCTGCGGTGAATCCTTCACTGTATAAGGCTTAATCAGCGTACATTTATCCTTGTAGCATTAAAACAGTGTCATCTACACTGTTTTAATTGCATTCAGGCAGTAGTTTTTAGTTGCATATTAATCGTGGATCCAATCTCCCATGAATCATTTTGAGTTGTTCAACCTCCCTGTCGCACTTGATATTGATTCAGCTGCTTTAAAAGCTGAATTTTTAAAGTTACAGCAACAATATCACCCAGATAAAGCTGCAGACAAAGACCAGGCCCTGATCAAATCAAGTGAAATCAATCAGGCATATAAGGTTTTGTCGGCTGTGGATAGTCGCGCTGCTTACTTACTTTCATTAAAAAAACAGGATTATCATCTGGATCAGTCCATCAGTGATTTTGAGTTCCTGCAAGATGCGCTTGAAATTCGTGAGCAGCTTGATGATGCAGCTTCAGCAGAAGATTTATCTTCCTTGAAAGTTGAAGTTCAACAGTGGATTGATGGTCTGGTGCGTGAATTCAAAATTGATTATGCAGATGAAGACTGGTCTGAGGCTCGCGACACTGTGCGTAAACTGCGCTTCTTTGTAAAAGTCATGGCAGATATCGATAAAGCGGAAGACCGCTTCCTCGATGATGACAGCTTTGACCTCGATGACGATTTTTAATTTCTCTCTTTAATATTTAACGTGCAAAGGATGTAACACTATGGCTCTCTTGCAGATTGCAGAACCAGGTCAATCAAGTGCACCGCATGAACACCGCATTGCGATTGGTATCGATTTAGGCACCACCCACTCTTTGGTTGCCACGGTTCTTTCAGGTAAAGCCAAAGTACTTAATGATGAACAAGGACGTGTGTTACTTCCTTCTATCGTTCATTATGCAGAGCAAAGCACTCAGTACGGCTATGAAGCTGCACCATTCACGACGACTGATCCAAAGAATACCATCGTTTCTGTAAAGCGTTTCATGGGTCGTTCTCAAGCGGATATTAAATTCCAGCATCCGTACACCTTAGTGGGTGAAGCGAATGAAATGCCAGCCTTTGAAACCGCTCAGGGTCGTAAAACACCCGTCGAAATTTCAGCACAAATCTTAAAACAGCTGAAAGACCGTGCAGAAGCTAGTTTAAAAAATGAGATTAATGGCGCTGTCATCACAGTTCCTGCATATTTTGATGAAGCACAACGTCAGGCAACTCGTGATGCGGCACAATTGGCCGGTTTAAATGTACTTCGTTTACTGAATGAACCTACTGCTGCTGCTGTGGCTTATGGTCTGGATCAAGACACCAACCTGAGTACAGATCGCAACTATGTGATCTATGACTTGGGTGGTGGTACTTTTGACGTATCTATCCTGCGTTTCTCACAAGGTGTATTCGAAGTATTAGCCACTGGTGGCCATACTGCTCTGGGTGGTGATGACCTGGATCGTCTTATTCTGAAATGGGCCAAGAAACAGCTGAACATTGAAACTTTAAATGATGCCGAATACGCACATTTCATTACCGCTGCGCGTAAAGCCAAAGAAGCGCTTTCTGATGCTGAGTCTGTAGAACTGAAACTGCTGGATCATGTCTTAACATTAGACCGCCCAACGTTTGAAGAAATCATTAAAGTTGCACTGGATAAAACCATTAGCGTTTGTAAACGGGTAATGCGTGATGCCAAACTGGAACTGAATGATATTCA
This sequence comes from Acinetobacter sp. ASP199, assembly GCF_022700675.1. Classification (NCBI taxonomy): domain Bacteria; kingdom Pseudomonadati; phylum Pseudomonadota; class Gammaproteobacteria; order Moraxellales; family Moraxellaceae; genus Acinetobacter; species Acinetobacter sp. ASP199. The sequence goes on along the minus strand of NZ_CP062182.1, from coordinate 1,328,730 downwards.
AAACGTAGTGCTTGTAGGTGGTTCTACCCGCTCGTATGCAGTACAAAAAGCAGTGCGTGAAGTGTTCAACCAAGAACCGCTTTGCACGATTAACCCGGATGAAGTCGTTGCGATTGGTGCCTCGATTACTGCGAACCAATTGATTGGTAATTCAACCGACGGTTCATTGTTACTAGACGTAACGCCATTGTCTCTGGGTCTAGAAACCATGGGTGGTCTGGTAGAACGCCTGATTTCACGTAATACAGCAATTCCTGTGGCACGCCGTCAAGAATTCACAACCTATCAAGATGGTCAGACCGCGATGTTGATCCATGTAGTTCAGGGTGAACGTGATCTGGTGGAGCATTGCCGTAGCTTAGGTCGCTTCGTGTTGCATGGTATTCCACCGATGACAGCAGGTCAGGCACGTATTGAAGTAACTTTCCAGGTCGATGCTGATGGTTTATTAACCGTATCTGCGCAAGAAACCACATCTGGCGTGAAAGCACAGATCGATATTAAACCATCTTATGGTTTATCTAGCGAAGATACAGAGCGTTTACTGCTTGAAGGTTATAAATTTGCTGAAGAAGATAAAAACCTGCGTCATCTTCAGGAAACCAAAGTTGAAGCACAACGTGAACTTGAAGCGCTGTCTCAAGCCCTGAAAACGGATGCCAAATTATTAAGCGAACAGCAGCTTACTGATCTGCAAGCTGCTCAGACCAAGCTTGAACAAGAGCTCCAAGGCACAGATATCAAAGCGATTGAATCTGCTGTAGAACAGCTTAAAATACATAGTGATGCATTTGCAGCTGTTCGGATGAACCAGCATATCGATGCAGCACTGAAAGGTACTAAACTCGACGACTGGTCAAACTCAAACTAATTTAAGGTAAAGACTATGCCACGTATTAAAGTTCTTCCACATGCGCAAATTTGCCCTGAAGGTGCTGAGTTTGAAGTTGAACAAGATGCCAATTTATGTGAAAGCCTGTTAAATAATGGGATCAAGATTGAACATGCTTGCGATATGTCATGTGCATGTACCACATGTCACGTGATTGTACGTCGTGGCTTTGACAGCCTGGAAGAAATGAATGATGTTGAAGCAGATCTGTTAGACCGTGCATGGGGCCTTGAGCCTGATTCACGTTTGTCTTGTCAGGTCAAAATTGTTGATGAAGATCTGGAAGTTGAAATTCCAAAATACACCATCAACCATGCTTCAGAAAATCATTAAGTTTTTCTCATCTATGAAGTGACAAACTTAAGTCATCATCTGAGTGTGTTGAACTCACCGCTCAGATGATTTGCATAAAAAATAAAACTATATTACTGCTCTCTCATAAAAATATTGTCTAAATAAGTAATAAAAAACAGCTAAGTCACAAACACAAAAATGCAAAAAAATGTTAACATTTTTACATAAATTCTTGATTCTGACTAATTTTCCTTTGAAGAAATTAAAATGAAAGACTACATTCCTTATGAACTTCGCTCTCTAGCGAACCAAATTGATCCTTATCTAGATTTATACTGGAAAGAGAACTACCAAAATTTGTTTTCACAGATTCCAGCACATCAAAAAGAACTGCTGAATACACAAATCTTACAGAAAAAATCTATCTATTGGAACCGTAGTGACAATACCTTTAGACTGAACAAAGAAAGTAATTTTGCTGAATATATTAAAACCATCCACCACAGTGGCATTCGTAATTTAGCAGAAAAACTTTTCGCCTCATGCACACATTTAGAAAAGTATAACGATGCTCATGAGATTGCCAATTTCATTGAAGGTTTAGTCAGCCAGGTAAATAAAATTGATACCGAAGATAATATTTCATTGCAAAAATATAAAAATGAAATTCGCGTACAATTTATTTATTACCTTGCAAAAATAATCAAAGATAAAAATAACTTTGTCATCCCCCCCAATAGTCGAAATCTCGATACCGATACACTTAAAGTATTTATTAATGAAGTCTATTTAAAACAGCAATTACTGAATTTTTGGTTTAAGACCGTTCAATTCCGTGAACTTATAAATCAAAAACGTCCATTATTCTCCCAGTTGATTGTCGAGCAGAAAAGACTCAGACAACTTGAAGTAGTCAAAACCTCTAAATATTTCTTCTGCCTCTCTCAACCTGCGCAAAATAAGGACATTAACACTTACTCAATCCGACGTTTTTTAAATGAAGAAAAAAGTCTCGTTTCCGATATTATCTATTTGAATGGTGTGACACTCAATTTAGCAAAGGTTGATGATTCAACCTATGTTCAGCAATTCCAAGACAATATCGTGAAAATTGTCACTATTGAAAAACAAATTGGTCATGAAGCAATCAACTTTATTGAAAAGATTCGTGAACATAATGCTACAGTCTTACTTCCTTTGCTCTTTAAGCCTTTAGACTCCTCGGGGCTGAATATGGAAAAAGTGATTGAAGAAAGGCTCATTGATTTTGAAAAAGATCTTATTTTAAATATTTTAGAACCAACTGCAAATTTTCTTAAGTTTAAAATCTCACATCAAGATGAATACCACTATATCTATACAAGCTTAAGAGAAATATTTTCGGATATTTTAAGTTATTTCCAAGATTTCCAATCGCAACCTGCTGTCATTTTTGACTACAAAGCTAAGGTCTTCTTTTACCGTTTAGTATCGTGGCTGAATTTACTCGAAAAACGCTATGATGAGATTTTCAAAAAGAGTGATCTCGAACAATGGGAAAAAGCTAGCACAAAAATGCATGAGTCGATTGACAGTTTAATGAATATTATCAAACAATCACTACAAGCGCACAAAGACACTTATTTACAAATCAAAGAAACTGAACGAGACCTCGAAAATAGCGACAGCTTCATGTCGAAATTGTTTAAAACTAAAGATAAGAAGCAACACCTGCTTGAAGAACAAAAATATAAATTACAGCAAATTAAAGTGAATGCTTTCGTAAATATTATTCGTGTGCCTAAAAAATACCCACAGTTTACGGTCTATTTGGAATATGAGTCACAAATTTCAGTAAGTGATAAAGAACGTCATTACGCATTTTCTGTCGGTGATAATGGCATTTCTCGACTACCGGTTATGGTGCAACTGCCTGAAGATCGATCAAAATTCAATCTCCATGAAGTTTATAACAACCTGAGCTTTGATATTAACCTTGCTAACCAAAAATGGGTTTAATGGGCCACAAAAAATCCCCGACCACCATTTTGGTATCGAGGATTTTTACACGAGATAACATAGAGCAATGATAAAAACGCATTAAGACATAATTAATTGCTTTGCTCAGCCTCAATGAGCTCACTTGGGGCTGAGACTTCATCTTCCAAATGTAGACGAACAACACCTTGTGTATTGGTCATCTGCTGCTGGGTTTGAATGCGCTTGATCATATTTTCAAGCACATGGACCAGTTTAGGATATTCGTAGTTTTGTACTTCATCCAGATTAAGTAACAGATGGAAACCTTTATATTCGTAATCAAACCAGCGTTGATAATCAATTTTCTCTGAAGTAAATCGCTCCATTACCTGCCAGGTACGTACTGGCTCTTTAATCCCCTTCAGGAATACTGGTTTTTTCCCTGCACAAAGATAGTCATTCTTGATAAGTGTATGGGTATCTTCAGAAATCAGGATTTCATCTACTTCAGCAGCACATTGTAATCGTGCTGCCAGGTTGGCATCCCGTCCCACAATCGTATAAGCCATACGGTGATTAGCGCCATAATTGCCAACGTGACAATACCCCGTCGAAATACCCATACGAATATGTAGCGGTGGATAGCCCATTTTCACCCAGCGTTCACGCAGGATTTTCATCTGCTGACGCATGGCAATCGCCATATCCAGACAGTTCTTAGCATCCTGCTCAACACCATCAGAATACGGATCACCGAAAAAGATCAGGATCGCATCACCCATGAATTTATCTACCGTGCCTTCATAGTGCTTGGCGATTTCTGTCATGTGACTGAGATAGTCATTCAGCAGGAAGGCTAAATCATCTGGAATCAGCGTTTCAGAGAGTTCCGTGAAACCCTGGATATCGGAAAAAAATACGGTAAGTTTCTTACGTTTATATTCAATCTTGGCTTCAGACTCACCTTTCATAATGGATTGCCACAACTGCAAGGGTGCATAACGGCTCAGCTGATTGGCAAATTCCATATAACGGTTCATCTGATCATAATAATGATTCTTTTTCTGCGCCATATAACGTGCACGCGTGGTTTGATAGTAATTCCCTACACCAAAATAGGTCACCAGACAAAGGAAGCCCAGAACCGTCAACTCATTGCTGGTTGGCTGAAAATATTCACCAAAACCAAAGATAAAAATATTGCAGAAATAAAAAATGGCAATACCGATCAGGCTTGCCAATGAAAACGTCAAAAATGAAATTTTGTTACTGATTGCGGTATACAACAATGCGACCAGTCCCAATAAAGACAGTACCAGACTCATATGCATTGCAGAAAGAATGACTGCAATTACAGCAATGTCGAGCACAAAGAAGACATTACGCTTGATACTAGTATTGTAGCGATAGATGAGCCAGCGCGACAGCTTCGGCAGAGCCAGTATAATCGCAAGAAAGAAAAACGGGATAAAAATCTGGTACTGCGTATCAGGCTCTGTATAGTGAAAAACGACGATGACCAGCGACAGCATGATATATCCCATCAGTCGATGGAAATATTCAAACTGTTTCGGCTCTTTATGTACCCAATCGTCTATTTGCACTCAGTTGCTCCTTGCAGCACTGTATAATTTACAGGCCTGATTGCAGCATGGGATCAGATTAATCCATACGCCAGTCGAATGGCATATCTCCCTGACCACGTAGAGCCAGCATTAACGTCTGACGCATATGAGCAAGAACTTCACTGCTATAAGGAACCGCAGGTGTTCCCCAAACTGGTTTTGGCCAAGCCACATCATTCTGGTAACGAACCACATGATGAAAATGTAGCTGTGGAACCATATTACCTAATGCAGCCACATTCATTTTGTCTGCACGGAATACACGCGCAAGCTGACTAGACAACCAGCTTGATTCACGCAGGAACTGTTCCTGGTCGGCCTGGCTAAGTTCATATAATTCTGTAATGCCCGGCACACGTGGAATCAGGATTAACCACGGAAATTGCATATCATTCATCAAACGACATGTTGATAAAGGAAAGTCGCCTACAAAAAACGTATCTTGAGCAAGTTGAGGATGCAAACTAAACATATCTTTATAAATGATGCAAAATTAGAATGATGGCTAATACTAACATATCCAGTGCTAGCTGAATATTGTGAGCAATGTGTTTAAATACAAATTTGGAGGATTTGTTATGAACTCGGTCACAACTCAGACTTTACCGAATCCCATAAAATAATCAAGCCTTTCTTTCCATTTATATGTGACTTAGCTATCGATTTAAACGAATGGTCAGAATTCCTTTTCTGACCCATTTTTTAAAACCTTTTTAATGCAGCTCTTTCAGCAGGCTATCCAGCAAATCGTTTAAAAACTGAATACGTTTTTGATAGTCTTCCAGCATGACCATGACTTTCAGACGTTGTCCGCCATTCATCCGGAAATAGGTCGGATGTTTCTGCATCATCTGAATGATACTCATGGCCTGCACTGGTGTATCCGGAGCAAATTCAATATGACCACCCTGACCGCCAATGTCGATTTTAGTAATGCCCAGCTGTTCTGCTTTCAGGCGAAGCTGATGCACTGCAAATAGCTGCTTCACTGGCTGTGGCGGAATACCAAAACGGTCAATCAGCTCCATACGGATATTGTCGAGCTTGTCTTGGGTATCGGTGTTACTGATACGCTTATAGAACAGCAGACGCTGATGCACATCACCCAGATAATCATCCGGAATCAGCGCTGGCATATGCAGATTGATTTCTGCCGTCAAAGATAATGGCGCATCAAAGTTCGGGGTTTTCCCTTTCTGGATGGCTTTGGTGGCTTTCTCCAGCATTTCCATATACAGGCTATAACCAATTGCCTGCATCGAACCACTTTGCTGTTCACCCAACAGTTCACCTGCTCCACGGATTTCCAGATCTTCGGTTGCCAGCATAAAACCTGCACCCAGATTTGAAGCCCGCTGAATTGCATCCAGGCGTTTTTCAGCATCGCCTTTTAGACCTTTGATCGACGGGACTAACAGATAAGCATAAGCCTGATGATGGGAGCGGCCAACACGACCACGTAACTGGTGCAACTGAGCCAGACCCAGTTTGTCCGCACGTTCAATAATGATGGTATTGGCACTCGGCACATCAATTCCGGTTTCGATAATGGTCGAACACACCAGAACATTGTATTCCTTGTGATAGAACTGCTGCATCACCTGTTCCAGCTCACGTTCACGCATTTGCCCATGGGCAACAATGACACGTGCTTCTGGGACCAGCTCACGCAAACTTTCTGCAGCGCGGTCAATGGTATCCACTTCATTATGCAGGAAATAAACCTGACCACCACGCAGCAATTCACGCAGAATTGCTTCTTTAATAGTGTCATTGGTCTGCTCTTGGACAAATGTTTTCACTGCCAGACGACGTGCCGGTGGTGTCGCGATGATTGAAAGATCACGCATGCCGCTAAAGGCCATATTCAGAGTACGTGGAATTGGTGTGGCAGTCAGGGTCAGCATATCCACATCGGCACGTAGGGCCTTGATACGTTCTTTGTCCCGCACCCCGAAACGGTGTTCCTCATCAACAATCATCAGTCCGAGATTTTTGAACTGGACATTTTCCTGCAGAATTTTATGTGTACCAATGACAATATCCACTTTGCCTTCTGCCAGGTCTTCAATCGTTTTAGTATGTGCCTTGGAAGAACCGAAACGTGACAGCACTTCAATGCGTACCGGCCAGTCCGCAAAGCGGTCTTTAAAGGATTCATAGTGCTGTTGTGCTAACAAAGTAGTTGGAACCAAAACAGCGACTTGCCGGTTATTCTGCACCGCAACAAAGGCGGCGCGCATTGCGACCTCAGTTTTCCCAAAACCAACATCACCACAGACCAGACGATCCATTGGTTTGGCCTGCTGCATATCATATAAAGTCGCTTCAATGGCATTGGCTTGATCCAGAGTTTCCTCATAAGCAAAGCCACTGGCAAACTGCATATAGAGACTTTGATCCAGCTCAAAACTGATACCCGGCTTGGATGAACGACGTGCCTGTATATCTAGTAATTCAGCTGCTACGTCGTGAATCTGTTCCAGTGCCTTACGTTTGGCTTTGCTCCAGGCATCTGTTCCGAGCTTATGTAGTGGTGCCAGATCAGGATCACCACCACTATAACGGCTGATCAGATGCAGATTGGTGACTGGTACATAAACCTTGGCATCATCAGCATAATCCAGTTGCAGGAATTCATGGTCCTGATCGTCAATACTCAGGGTAATCAGACCGGCATAACGCCCTACACCATAATCAATATGTACGACTGGCGCACCAATGCTCAGCTCGGTCAGACTGCGAATCAGGAATTCTTCGGAGACTTCCTGTTGACACTTGCGACGGCGCTGTACCACCCGATGTTCATAGAGCTGGTTTTCCGAAATCACAGCGATACGATCAGTCAAAACCAGACCACGTTCTAAGGGTGCACTGGTAATGGCAATCGCATGTAATGATGTGACAAAAGCATCAAAATTCTCGACGGTCGGGATATCACCCAGACTTGGACGCAGTGCATCTTTTAGAGTTTCTCGGCGACCTACACTTTCAGCCACGAGTAGAACAGGATGATTAGCTGCATCGATATATTTTTTAACTTCGATGAATGGCTTTTCCCGTTTCGGATCGACCGGCAGTCGTGGCGGTGTCTGAGTATCCAGATTTATCACACCCGCTTTTTCATCAAAAACATCTTGAGAAGCAATAATGCGACCAAACTGGTTCAATTGTTCCAGCACAAGATTAGTCTGGGTAAACAGCATTTCCGGAGGTAGAATTGGCTGATCCACATTATGACGGCGATCCTCATAACGACGTACCACCTCAGCCCAAAACTGGTTTAATGACTCTTCCAGACCGCGATCTGTAATGACAATGCCATTCTTTGGTAAGTATGAAGCCAAAGTGCTGTGAGCTTGCATCGCTTCTGCACTAAAGAAAAGCGGCATGTAAAATTCAATACCGGGCGAAGCAATACCATCCATGACATCTTGATACATCGGGTTTTTCTTGGGATTTGCTGTCGGGAACAGCTCACCATAACGGTCCCGGAAAGTGGCGCGCCCTTCTTTCAGTGGAAATTCTTGTGCTGGTAATACGGTAAATTGTTCTAAAGTTTGCGTAGTGCGCTGGGTTTCCGGATCAAAAAATTTCAGCGTTTCAATTTCATCATCGAACAGGTCAATCCGGATCGGTGCATCCTGACCAGAGGCATAAATGTCCATGATGCTGCCGCGGACTGCAAATTCACCATGGTCATATACCGTATCAACCAGATGGTAACCCGCCTGAATCAGTTTTTTCTTTTGCTGTTCCAAATCAAGCTTTTGCCCGACACGAATATCAAAGTGTTCGCCCAATACCCATGAACTTGGCGCTACACGCTGTGCCAGCGTAGAGGCAGATAACAGCAACACCCCAGTCTGTGGCATATTGGACAGAATGGCCAGACGTTCAGAGACAATGTTCTGATGCGGAGACAGACGGTCATAAGGCAAAATTTCCCAGTCTGGAAATATAGTCGGCTTGATGCCATAGAATTCCAGTTCACTTTCCAGCTGACCAAGGTGCTGATTATTGCGGGCCACAATCACAAACAACTGTTTATGTTGCTTGGCGATTTCTTTCAGTAATAATGCTGTGGATGATCCCTGCAAGTTGCCTAACCAGCGTCGCTCACCAGCCTTGAGTTGTTTTAAATTGAGTTGGGAAATTTCTTGTTGGAACATGTATATAGCTTTAAAGTCTAAACAACATGCCCCTTATACTATCACGATGGTATCTGCGCATTTCGTTATTTTTATGCAGTCTTTGCGAGCAGAAAAATAATGGTTTCTTTTCGTTTCAAATGCTACTTTTTCTCACGTAGAAAATTTCGGTAGTAATCATTCAACTTTTTTACTATTACTTTAAATTGCAGCAAATTTTCTTCAGTATTGCCTAATCTTGAATTAAAACGTTGATGAGCAATTTCCAGATCAATTTTTTCATTCATGATCATGGCTGTAAAATATAATTCTTTCAGATCATTAAAAGTTTTCATGCGTCGGTTAGACAGATATTCCAGACGTTCACCCAGCTCCTGATTCAGATTGATCCCATCTACGATATAGCCGGTTTCTTCGGCATATTGAATATTATTTTCTTCTAGATAAAGCTGTGCAGGAGAAGGTTTATTCGATTTGAATAAAGCGCTGATTTTATCAAACATGCTATGTTCCGGATTCATCGTGGGATTTATCTAGTCTAGATGAAAATACCCCAAATCCACAGACTGGATTTGAGGCAAATGGTTAAAATCAGCACGATCCTATAAATCGTGATTCAAAACCTTAACAACTTCAGGACACTTGTTCTAACTGATTAATCTCGCTAGGTACTTCCGAGACCAGATTTTCAAAGGCAAAGATTTGATCTAACTGAGCCTGACTGAGCAAACCCAGCTCCAGGACGACTTGAGGCACTGTTTTATCTTCACGAATACACTGTTTTCCGATTTCATCGCACATGGCATGCCCGAGCAGCGGTTCCAGTAAAGTGATAATGCCAATGCTGCGCATTACCGCATTTAAACAGTTCTGCTCATTGGCCTGAATTCCGGCAATACATTTTTGCTGTAGCGTCTGCATACCTTGGGTCAGTAATTGAATCGATTCATTTAAAGATACCGCGATGACCGGTTCCATGACATTCAGCTGTAATTGCCCAGCTTCCGCCGCCATGGTCACGGTCAGGTCATTACCAATCACCCGAAACGCAATCTGATTCACTACTTCCGGAATCACTGGATTCACTTTGGCTGGCATAATCGAAGAACCTGCCTGTAATTCTGGCAAACGGATCTCAGCTAAACCGGTACGTGGTCCAGAACTTAGGAGACGTAAGTCATTACAGATTTTGGACAATTTGACTGCCAATCTTTTCAGGCTGCTAGACAGAATAATAAAGACGCCACAATCACTGGTCGCTTCGACATAATCTTCTGCACCTTTTAAAGGCAAACCAGTGATGTGTGCCAAAGTTTCTACAGCACGCTTGGCATAACCCGTTGGTGTATTTACACCAGTTCCAATCGCTGTTGCACCTAGATTAACTTCCAGCAATAACTGACGCATTTGCTCAATCAGCTTAAAATCTTCTTTTAATAAAGTCGCAAAAGCGCGGAATTCCTGCTCCATAGTCATAGGAACAGCATCCTGCAACTGAGTACGACCCATCTTGATCACATACTGAAACTCGGTAGCCTTATTATATAAAGTATCAATCAAAGATTTTTGCACATTGAGTAGTTCATCTAAACGTGTATAAGTTGCAAGGCGCAGTGCCGTGGGATAAACATCATTGGTGGATTGGGAAGTATTCACATGATCATTCGGATGCAGAATGTGGTAATCGCCTTTGCGATGCCCCATCAGTTCCAGTGCACGGTTGGCAATCACCTCATTGGCATTCATATTAATTGAAGTACCCGCTCCGCCTTGATAAGGATCCAGTGGAAAAGCATCCTGCCAGTTTTCCGGATATTTAATCAGCTCATCACAGGCTTGCTGGATAGCTGCACATTGTTGTTCTGAAATTTTCTGAAAATGTAGATTGGTTTGTGCAGACGCTTTTTTAACTTGTGCCAAAGCGCGAATAAAGTGTGATTGCTGTCCTACAGTTAAACCTGATATCTGAAAATTTTCCAGCGCACGTAGGGTATGAATCCCATAATAACTATGCTGTGGAATCTGTTTTTTACCCAATAAATCCTGTTCGATTCTGTTCAAGTCAATTTGAAGCATATTGTCCATGTTTTTTACTCTTGGCGATGATGCACCTTGATGGTGCCCTTTCACTATGCGTGGACCAGCCAGAAACAAATAGAAATCTTTTAAGTGATATTTGCAACAAAATATGTCTAATTCGCACTTGTTGTTAGTTTTGTAACTTTGTGTAAAAAAAATAATAAAAACTTAATAATTTTAACTATTTATTAAAAATTAGCTTCTTTACTCTAAATTAGACTATTCTTGACTTTATCCAGCCATTTTAAATTTCATAGTATTCTGTCTAAGAAATCTAATTTACATAAAACATACATAAAAACTGCTTAACTGTTACAGAGTGTAATTTTTAAACCGTGTTTGAATCACTGCCCTGTGAACGCAGTACAAAAAATCATCCCGGATGATGATGTGCAATATTTAAGGATACTCTACCTATGAGCTCGCTAAACCCGACACTGATTACTTTTCTGTTTTATATCGTAGCCATGATTGGGATTGGTTTATACGCCTATCGTGCGACCTCCAATTTTGATGAATATATTCTGGGTGGGCGAAGTCTGGGCAGTATGGTGACTGCACTTTCGGCAGGTGCCTCCGACATGAGCGGCTGGCTACTGATGGGTCTGCCTGGTGCAATTTACCTGTCTGGCCTGTCTGAAGTCTGGATTGCGATTGGTCTGATTATTGGTGCCTAGCTGAACTGGTTACTGGTGGCTGGCCGCCTGCGTGCTCATACCGAGTATCAGAACAATGCCCTGACCCTACCCGATTATTTCACCAGCCGTTTTTCGGATAAGAAACGGATTTTACGCTTGCTTTCCGCAATCGTGATTCTGGTGTTCTTTGCGATTTACTGTGCTTCCGGCATGGTTGCGGGTGCACGCTTATTCGAAAGCCTGTTTGGCTGGGATTACACCACTGCACTTTGGCTCGGTGCTGTTGCCACGATTCTGTATGTGTGTATCGGTGGATTTTTAGCGATCAGCTGGACCGACACTTTTCAAGCCGGTTTGATGATTTTTGCCTTGTTAATTACACCAATTATTACCTATCTGGCATTGGGTGATAATGCTCAACATGTCGGTACATTGCTTGAAGCTGCTCGTCCACATGCATCCAATATGCTGGAAGGCCTGAGTATGGTCGCGATTATTTCCAGTTTGGCATGGGGCTTAGGCTATTTTGGTCAACCGCATATTTTAGTGCGTTTTATGGCTGCAGATTCGGTAAAAACCATTCCCGCTGCGCGCCGTATCAGCATGACCTGGATGATCCTGTGTTTGGTCGGTGCAATGTCTGCAGGTTATATCGGGATTGCTTATTTTGCTGCAAATCCGGACTTAGCTGCTGCAGCGATCGTGAACCAGAATCCTGAAACAGTTTTTATGGAACTGACCAAAATCCTGCTCAATCCTTGGGTGGCTGGCATCGTTCTGGCTGCCATTCTGGCTGCGATTATGAATACTTTAAGCTGTCAGCTGCTGGTCTGTTCTACGACTCTTACCGAAGATTTATACAAGGGTTTCCTGCGTAAAAATGCTTCGCAAAAAGAGCTGATCTGGGTTGGGCGTGGCATGGTGATTGTGATTTCCCTGATTGCGATTGCACTTGCCATCAATCCAAACAGCAAAGTCCTTGGTCTGGTAGCTTATGCCTGGGCTGGCTTTGGTGCGGCGTTTGGGCCACTAATCATCTTCTCACTATTCTGGAAACGCATGACCCTCAACGGTGCGATTGTCGGGATGGTTGCGGGTGCAGTGACCGTGATTGTCTGGAAAAATTATATGGGCGATACGGGTCTGTACGAGATTATTCCAGGCTTTATCCTGGCAACACTTAGCATTGTGATTGTTAGTCTGCTAGATAAAGCGCCAAGTAATGATGTGGTAGAACGTTTTGAACTAGCGAAAGCTGAATATCAGAAAGAAATGGCAGAGATGAAAAAATAATCTTTCTATTTCAAAAAACTAAAAGGGACTTCGCGTCCCTTTTGTTTTATCAGCATTTTATACTTTGGCTTTGGCAGGTAGTTTTAGCTTGATCTGCTGGGTTTCCTTAATCACTTCCATCACTGGGTAACTGCGGGTTTCCTTTACCCCCGGCAGCTGCCACAAAATATCCCCAGAAATTTTACGGAACTCATCCATATTGGCACAGCGGATTTTTACTACAAAATCAAAGCCACCACTAATCATATGACATTCCACAATATCCGGAATCTGCTGTACTGCCTCAGAAAATTCTTCCAGTACATTTGGCGTAGTTTTATCCAGCAGGATTTCGACGAAAACTACAAAACCATTATTCAGCTTGACCGGATTCAAACGTGCTTCATAACCAAGAATAAATCCTTCCTTGGTCAATTTCTGTACCCGCGCCAGTACCGCTGTTGGCGACAGGTTCACCATTTCTGCCAGTTTGATATTGGAAATTTTCGATTCGGATTGCAACAAATCAAGGATACGAATATCGATTCGGTCAAGACTTACATATGGGCTATTCATTAGAATTATTCTCTAAAAATGATACAAACTATAGTGAGATATTCGTCAATTATTTTGGGATTATAGATTAAAACTCATTCAACTCAAAGAACCGTTTGACGCAGTACAGGAAGTCACTATGTCCACCATCCTACGCCCAAATTCGCACTCGAATGCCATGCAGCAATCGAATTATATTGCTGAATTTAAGGATAAAAAATTATATGAACAGCGCATTAATTCAGCATGGCGACGTGCCGAGTCCGAGTGCGTAGAAACCTTGCTGGAACATAGTGAAATTTCTTCGGAACTGACGGACAAAATCCAGAGCCTGGCTTTTGATCTGGCGCATTCGTTACGTGAACGTAAAGGTTCGGGTGGCAAGGCCGGTATTGTGCAAGGGCTATTACAGGAATTTTCATTGTCTTCCCAGGAAGGTATTGCGCTGATGTGTCTGGCAGAAGCCTTGCTACGTATTCCAGATACGGCGACCCGCGACTTGCTGATTCGTGACAAGATTAATCAGGGCAACTGGAAAGAACATCTTGGTCAAAGCCAGCTGATGTTTGTCAATGCAGCAGCTTGGGGACTGATGCTGACCGGAAAGCTGATGGAAACCCCACAGCAGAAAAGTCTGTCGAGTCTGTTAACTGGTCTTTTGGCACGCAGTGGCCGCAGCATTATCCGCAAGGCGGTTGATGTGGCGATGCGCATGATGGGCGAACAGTTTGTGACTGGCGAAACCATTGATGAAGCGCTAAAAAATGCCGAACGTCTGGAAGAAAAAGGTTTCCAATATTCTTATGACATGCTGGGTGAAGCAGCGTTAACCGATCCAGATGCAGAACGTTATTATCAGGATTATCAAAATGCAATTCATGCTATCGGTCAAGCATCAACAGATAAAGATGTTTATAACGGCCCGGGCATTTCCATTAAACTGTCTGCACTGCACCCACGTTACCAGCGCTCACAGATGGATCGTGTCAATGATGAACTGTATAGCAAAGTCCTAAATCTGGCGGTTCTGGCGAAACAGTACAATATTGGTCTGAATATCGATGCGGAAGAAACCGAGCGTCTGGAAATTTCTCTAGAACTTTTAGAACGCCTGTGTTTTGAATCGGTACTCAATGACTGGAAAGGCATTGGTTTTGTGATTCAGGCCTACCAGAAGCGTTGCTTCTATGTGGTGGATTATATTGTCGATCTAGCCAAACGTAGCCAGAAACGTCTGATGATCCGCCTGGTCAAAGGTGCCTATTGGGACAGCGAAATCAAGAAAGCTCAGATCGAAGGGATGGCGGATTATCCGGTATTTACCCGCAAGGTGCATACTGACCTGTCTTATATTTCCTGCGCACGTAAACTGCTGGCTGAACCGGACTATATCTACCCGCAATTTGCCACTCACAATGCGCAGACGGTTGCCACCATTTACCAACTCGCCGATCCGGAACATTACTATGCCGGTCAATATGAATTCCAGTGCCTGCACGGCATGGGTGAACCGCTATATGAAAATGTGGTCGGTGACAAAGTGGCAGGCAAACTCGGCATTCCATGTCGTATCTATGCCCCAGTCGGTAATCATGAAACCCTGTTGGCCTATCTGGTACGCCGTCTGCTGGAAAATGGTGCCAATACTTCTTTTGTAAATCGGATCGCAGACAAGAGCTTAAAAGTTGAAGATCTGATCGAGAATCCTCGTGAGACAATTTTAAAGACCGCTCAGCATGAAAATATTTTGGGTGGCAAACATCCTCATATTCCCTATCCTCAAGATCTCTATGGCACACGTATCAATTCAGCTGGACTGGATCTGGCCAATGATGCAGAACTCGGTGCTTTAAATGAAGTGGCAGCAAGTCTGGCTAATAGCCAGTTTCAGGCAGCAGCAATGGGCACAGCTTTTTCAGAACCAGATACGAGCAATGCTGTACAGGTGATCAATCCGGCCCAGCATCAGGATGTGGTTGGTACCGTTTACGAAGCAACGACTGAACAGGCAGAAATTGCGCTGACCCAAGCTGTTAATGCACAACATTTCTGGGCCAATCTACCAAAGGATGAACGTGCCGCCTGTCTAAATAAAGCTGCCCAGCTGATGCAGCAACGACTGATGCCTCTGATGGTTCTGCTATCGCGTGAAGCTGGTAAAACCTATGCCAATGCGATTGCTGAAGTACGTGAAGCGATTGACTTCCTGCGTTATTATGCGGGCCAGATATCAGATCTGTCTGACAATGTCCATATCCAGCCTTTGGGTACAGTGCTGTGTATCAGTCCTTGGAACTTCCCGCTGGCGATTTTCACTGGCCAGATTTCTGCAACACTGGTAACGGGTAATACTGTAATTGCTAAACCGGCTGAACAGACCCCACTGATTGCTGCCCAAGCTGTACAGATTCTCTGGGAAGCTGGCATTCCGCAGGATGTATTGCAACTATTACCCGGCCGTGGTGAAACCATTGGTGCACAGCTGAGCCAGGACTCCCGTATTCAGGGCATCATGTTTACTGGTTCTACCGAAGTAGCGAAGATTCTGCAAAAAACTGTGGCAGAACGACTGAATCAATTTGATGAAAGCGTGACTCTGATTGCCGAAACTGGTGGCCAGAATGCCATGATTGTGGATTCATCTGCATTGACCGAACAGGTGGTGCTGGATGTGGTCAACTCTGCTTATGATAGTGCTGGTCAACGTTGTTCTGCCCTGCGTGTACTGTGTGTACAGGAAGACAATCTGGACACTGTACGTCATATGTTGAAAGGTGCCATGCAGCAGTTACGTGTTGGCAATCCAGTTCTGTTGAAAACCGATATTGGCCCGGTGATTGATGCCGAAGCCCAACAGAACATTCAGAAGCATATTGATCAGATGCGCAGTAAAGGTCATAAAGTTCATCAATTGATGTTTAATCAGGATACTTCTGAGCTGGTTCAAGGCACCTTTATTCCGTCTACCTTAATTGAACTGCCAAACCTGAATGATCTGGAACGTGAAGTTTTTGGTCCGGTGCTACATCTGATCAGCTATAAAGCTGGTGAACTGCCACAGCTACTGGATCAGATCAACAGTAAGGGCTATGGCCTGACCATGGGCTTACATACCCGGATCGATGAAACCATGCAGACTGTGATCTCGAAAGCCCATGTCGGCAACCTGTATATTAACCGCAATATTGTCGGTGCAGTCGTGGGGATACAGCCATTTGGTGGTGAAGGTCTATCTGGCACTGGTCCAAAAGCCGGTGGTCCACTCTATATTTACCGTTTAATGCATCAGGTATCCGAGAAAAAACTGGTGCAGCCTTATGCAATGACATCTACACAGGCAACGTCTGAGCATCCATTGCTACAGGAATTTAAGGCTTGGGTAGATAAAACTTTCCCAACGATGTCCTTAACCACTCCGGCCAAAATCACAACTGGGCACAGCTTTAGCCTGCAAGGTCCAACAGGTGAAGAAAATCAGTACATGATCTTGCCACGTGAAAGTGTGTTATCTCTGGCATCGAATGATGCTGATCAGATTCAGCAATTACTGGCGATTTTATCGGTGGGTAGTCGTCCGGCAGTACTGGCAGACAATACTTTCATCCTTAAACATTTACAAAGTATGCCTGCAAAAGTGGTGCAGGCCATTAAGGTAATTAAGGATATTGATTCGGGTGATTTCGAAGCTGTACTGCATCATGGCAATGCCTCTGCACTGCTTGATCTGCAAAAACGTATCGCAGCACGTCAAGGTCCAATTGTAGTTATCACGCATCTAAGTTCCGGAAATTATGAGATTCCGGTGGAACGTTTTGTAATTGAACGTGCCATTAGTATCAATACCGCAGCAGCGGGTGGTAATGCCAGCCTAATGACCATGTCAGGTCTATAAAAACC
Source organism: Acinetobacter sp. ASP199 (assembly GCF_022700675.1). NCBI lineage: Bacteria > Pseudomonadati > Pseudomonadota > Gammaproteobacteria > Moraxellales > Moraxellaceae > Acinetobacter > Acinetobacter sp. ASP199. The sequence continues at coordinate 1,311,368 of NZ_CP062182.1, read as the reverse complement.
TCTCCACTTTTTATTAGTTTAATTTTTCCCGCTTAGGGCCAAATCTCTCCCCTTTGTAGATTTGGCCTATTTTTTAGCTGCTTTTCACGCGTGTTTTCCTGAATAGTCTTAGGCAGAACAGTAATTTTTTGCTACCATCTTGGCTTTCAAAATATTTGCGATTTTTACTGCATATGACCTCATCTTATCAGCAACAACTGGATGCCAAAGTTGAACGCATTCGCGCGCAATTTGCCGAATATCAACCACCTGCTTTAGAGGTATTCGAATCACCTGAACAGTACTATCGCATGCGTGCTGAATTCCGGATCTGGCATACTGAAGATGATATGTTTTATGCCATGTTTGAACGTGATGAGAACAATAACAAAAAAATCATCCGTATTGATGAATTTCCGGTTGCTGACCGCAGTATTAATGCTTTAATGCCACGTTTATTAGATGCGCTTAAAGCTGAAACGATTTTATCTCAACGCTTATTTGAAGTGCATTTCCTTGCAACTTTAAAAGGTGAAATGTTGGTTTCCCTCATCTATCGTTGTCCGCTGACAGCTGAATGGGAAACAGCAGCCAAAGTGATTTCTGAACAACTCAATATTAAGATTTTTGGTCGTAGTCGTGGTCAAAAAGTCATTTTAACGGATGACTATGTTGTTGAAGAACTCAAAGTCTTCGATCGCACCTATCAATATAAGCAAATTGAAAGCAGTTTTACGCAACCGAATGCGCAAGTTTGTCAAAAAATGTTGGAGTGGGCTTGTACTGCTGCTGAACAGTCAGACTCAAACAAAGATATGCTTGAGCTGTACTGCGGTAATGGTAACTTTACCCTGCCGCTCTCTACCCGCTTCCGTCGCGTATTAGCAACTGAACTCGCTAAATCTTCAGTCTATGCGGCTGAATGGAATATCGAGCAGAATGGTATCGAAAATATTCAGGTGGCTCGTCTGTCTGCTGAAGAATTCACTCAAGCCTATAACGGTGAACGTGTGTTCCGTCGTCTACAGGAAGCCAATATCGAAATTTCGACTTATGACTTCGATACGGTATTTGTCGATCCGCCACGTGCCGGCATTGATGATGAAACGTTGAAGCTACTGCAACGCTTTGAACGAATCATCTATATTTCTTGCAATCCGGACACATTGCATGACAATTTGAAACAGTTATCTGAGACGCATAAAATCACTAAATTTGCCCTGTTCGATCAGTTCCCCTATACCCACCATGTGGAGTCAGGTGTACTGCTGGAAAAACGTTAAAAATATTGTTTCAATTTATTTTTTTGTTACATAAATGGAGCTTCTAGTGGCTCCATTTTTTATTTTTAAAATAATAGACTTAACTGCAAATTCTACTATTTCAACTGAATAATATCGTTTGAAACACCTTCTACAATCGGAAATTTTGAATACTGTTTGCTGCTTTTATCACATAGGTCCTATTGCTTTATTTATTTAATTGGCTATATTTCAATCTATGTTAGATCATGTATGAAGGCTCTATGAGTTTTTGGCAAAAGTTGTTCACTGCTGAACAACACAATGAACACAAGAATCAAATTGCTTGTGTTGAAAATGACTGCGCTTGCAAGTCAAATGAACAGCTTCTTGAAGCATTGGCAAAAGCAACCGATGAAGACGTCATTGTCGGCATCAAAAAAGTTCTCGCTTCTCGCGGCTATAGTCGTAAGGAACTGAATGAACTGCAGCACTTGCCATTACAATAGTGATCAGGCTTCGTTTAAAAAAGCATTTGTGAAAGCAAATGCTTTTTTATTGGCTGGAATTTTTAGCGAGTAACATTATTCAATCGGCATACCCTGCTCTAGATCATGCCAAAGTCAAGTGATGACCTTAAAGGATGCTTAGGCTATTTCAGGCTTAAGATTTCTGTTTTGATTCTTCCTTCAGGCACTCTTTTTGCAACTGATCAGTTCGATGATTTTCCAGACATAAACATCGATAAAATCACAAAAAACCGTTAAACTTGGTTTCTTGAAACATTTTTACATCAATTGGCATTCAGTGGTATATGCAACAGACTCAACGTTTTCCCTTAGGTGCTCACCTTATGGTCAAACACTTCGGCTATACCCATCATGGTATTTATGCCGGACGAGGTCGTGTGATCCATTATTCCGGCTTTGCGCACTTATTTAAAAAGCATCCGATTGAAATTACCTCGATTGACAAGTTTAGTCATGGCAAACCAATTCAGGTTCAGGAATATGCGCATACCAAATATAAAGGCCGTAAAGTCGTGCGTCGTATGCGTTCACGCATGCATGAAAATAATTATCATCTGATTATCAATAACTGTGAACATCTGTGTACCTGGGCGATTACTGGCGTGGAAAGCAGTCCACAAGTGATACGCATGATGAACCGTCTGACCACCATTGGTTATATCAGTTCGATGATGAGCTTCATGAATAGTCTTTTCTTGACCTTAACCACGACTTGCTTTGCCTTGGCACTGTATATTAAAAAGAAATTACGCGACAAAGCAAAGCTACGTTTACAGCAATATCGTGAGCTACAGGAACAGTTTCAGGAACATACTGATCTCAGCAATCTGAAAAAACGTTAATAAAAAGCCCCAATCAAATGGGGCTTTTTATATGGATGAAAATAACCAGCTTAGCTCAGATGCCCTTTCCAAGCCTGTAAAGGTTCAGGAACTTCTCGTCCTATAGAGCTTAAAGTTTCCCGCTCGACCAGACGCACAATTGAATCAAGCGCCAAATCATTATCCTGTAGTCCAAAAGGTTCTTCCAGCTCAGCACTCAGTTCATCCAGGCCTAAAAACAGATAGGCAATCAATGCCACCAGGACTGGTGTCCATAAACCTAGGTTGGCTTCCAGACTAAATGGCAAAATAAAGCAGAAAGAATACACCGCTCGATGTAACAGTACGGAATAAGAAAATGGCAACGGCGTCGACAGAATCCGGTCGCAACCTGCCTGAATATTTCCGAGCTCTACCGTATGCTGATTCAGGTTGTTATAAATAATATCGGAAATCTGCCCTGCTCGATAACATTGCACCAGCTGCTTCTGCATCTGTTCCAGTACCCATTGCGCAGGATTAACCTGTTGCTTAATCTGATTAAAAGCAATTGGATCAAACTGGGTATCAGACTGGTAATGCGAAATGTTGCTCTCTTGCTGACGCAAACGATCGCGTAATAAATGAGTAAACAACATCATCCGGTATAAAAGCAGTTCCCGGTTTTCGGTATCTAGCACATGTGTATCACGGCTAAAGTGACGCGTGGTTGCAATTAAGGAACCCCAGAGCTTACGCCCTTCCCACCAGCGGTCATAACAGGCCGTATTACGAAAGCTCAGGAAGATCGACAGGATTACCCCGAAGATGGTGAAGCCAATTGCAGGCACTGCAGGCAGGCTAAAAAAATGCTCCCGACTTAAATAAACCAGTACCCCCGAAATCAGAATCACTGAAATAAGCGCAGGCAATACCTTGGGCAAAATGGTGCCATGCCAGGCAAACAGCAGGCTAAAACTATTACTTTTATCACGGACAATCATGTTCTTGTTTTATGCTCCATAGAAATAGCCCAACCGAAGTTGGGCTATCTAAAGGTTGATCAGAACCAAACTGTTTTGACTTTGCGGAAGTCAATTGGCTTCCTTGGCAGAAGATGGTCAATACAATTTAAGTCACTTACCAGAGACAACTTATTTACCTGGCTTAAAGCTGTCTTTCAGATCCAGAATACGGTTAAACACTGGCTTTTCGCTTGAGTGATCGTATTGGTCCGCCACAAAGTAACCTTCACGTTCAAACTGGAAGCGATCTTCCGGTTTTGCTTCTGCAAGTGCTGGCTCAACCACGGCTTGTACCACTTTCAATGACTCAGGGTTCAAGTTCGCCAGGAAGTCATCACCCGTTTCAGGATCAGATTCCGTGAACAGACGCTCATAGATACGAACTTCCGCAGGAACACCTTTGCTTGCAGATACCCAGTGAATTACACCTTTGACCTTACGGCCTTCAGGGTTTTTACCTAAAGTTTCAGGATCGATAGAACATTTCAGTTCAACGACTTCACCATTTTCATCCTTAACCACTTCATCACATTTGATGACATAAGCATGACGAAGACGCACTTCGCCACCTGGAATCAGACGTTTAAAGCCTTTAGGTGGTTCTTCTTCAAAATCTTTACGGTCAATGTAAATTTCAGAAGTCAATGGAATGACACGCTCGCCCATATCCACATTTGGGTGACGAGAATGCGTCAGATCCATATCGGCCGGTAAATTGGTTAAAGTCACTTTAATTGGATCAAGAACTGCCATACCACGTGCTGCAGTATTTTCCAAAGATTGACGGATGCAGTATTCAAGCATTGAAACATCAACAATACTGCCATCAACTTTAGTTACGCCCACACGCTTACAGAAGTCACGCAGACCTTCAGGTGTGAAACCACGACGGCGCATACCCACAACCGTTGGCATACGTGGGTCATCCCAACCATTCACATACCCACCTTCAACCAGTTTACGCAGCTTACGCTTAGAAGTAATGGTGTAGTCGACATTCAGACGGCTTGACTCATACTGACGTGGAACAGCTGGCGATTTAACTTTCTCGATTACCCAGTCATAGAATGGACGATGATCCTGGAATTCCAGTGTACATAAAGAGTGTGTTACACCTTCAATGGCATCCGATAATGGATGCGCATAATCGTACATTGGGTAGATTTTCCATTTATCACCCGTCTGATGGTGCTCAGAATGCAGGATACGATACAGAATCGGATCACGCATATGTACGTTTGGTGAAGTCATGTCAATTTTGGCACGAAGCACAGCCTGACCTTCAGCAAACTCGCCATTGCGCATTTTTTCAAAACGCTCCAGGTTTTCAGCAACAGTGGCTTCACGTTGTGGTGAGTTTTTACCTGGTTCTACAAAGTTACCGCGGTTTAACTTGATTTCTTCTGGAGACTGTAAGTCCACATAGGCATCACCCTGTTCAATCAGTTGAATAGCCCATGTATAAAGCTGATCGAAATAGCTTGATGCATAGCAAGGCTCGCCTTTCCATTCAAAACCAAGCCATTTTACATCGTTTGCAATACCATCAACATATTCTTGTTCTTCAGCATCTGGGTTCGTGTCGTCAAAACGAAGGTTACAGTAACCACCAAACTCTTCAGCAACACCAAAGTTCAGGCAGATCGCTTTTACGTGTCCAATATGCAGGTAACCATTTGGCTCAGGCGGGAAACGTGTTACTACTTGTTGAGTACGCCCTGCTTCTAAATCATCAGTGATAACTTGGCGCACAAAATCTAAGCCAGGTTGTTGTTCCTGCTGCTGCGCTGAATCGACTGCATTCTTGTTTTGGGTCGGGTTCTCGGGCAGAGATGTAACAACATCATTTGGCTTCATGATCAATCATTCACTTCTAAAGTTAAAATTAAGGGTTTTATGTCCTATTACGGGAGGCTTTACGCACACCGTAAAACATAAACTAAAGTCCCCTAGTTTAACTTTAGGTGATCAATCTCTCAACTGCTAACTGTGGCATTTGTTTTCTATTCAAGCATTTTAAAATGACCAGGCTGCATCTGCTGCAAATGCATGCAAATTTGAACGAATGATCATGATTTTTTTTATAAATATGGTCGCATGTCGCTGTTTAAGAAAAGAAACATACTCTGGCAAAAAAATGTGTCATTGTTAATTGGTAAGGCGCAGACAATCATCTGGATTTTCCTGCTAGAACAATGCATAAATAAGATACGATTTTCAGGATTTTATCCGAGAAAAGTATATTTTTACTTGCCTTGTCGATTACAGTTTGCTTATGCTTCTCTCATTCAAAAAAACCCATGACTTCAAAAGTCATGATCAGGAGATTACACAATGAGTTTTCCTCAAGTCGAATTAAACACCAATAAAGGTCGTATTGTTCTTGAATTAAACGCTGAAAAAGCACCTAAAACAGTGGCAAACTTCTTAGAATATGTACGTGACGGTTTTTATGACGGCGTAATTTTCCACCGCGTTATTGATGGTTTCATGATCCAAGGCGGCGGCATGGACGAAAACTTCAAAGAAAAAGCAACTCGTGACGCGATTGAAAACGAAGCTGACAACGGCCTAAGCAATGAAGTTGGTACTATTGCAATGGCGCGTACTCAAGCACCTCACTCTGCTTCGGCTCAATTCTTCATTAACGTGAAAAACAACTCTTTCCTTAACCACACTGGCAAAACTGCACAAGGTTGGGGTTATGCAGTATTTGGTAAAGTCGTTGAAGGTATGGACGTGGTTGATGCAATTAAAGGCGTTCGCACTGGTAACCGTGGCTACCACGCTGACGTTCCACTAGAGAACGTGGTAATCGAATCTGCAAAAATCATTTCTGAATAAAAAACGTCCTCTCTGTTCTTTATGAGTTTTAAAGTATTGCTTTAAAACGGCGTAATGAAAAATCCCTTTTTAAAGGAGGGATTTTCGAGAGGAGATTAAGGAAAAGATTCGTGACCCATCTGTTTATCGCTGATTTACATTTGTCACCTGATCACCCTCGACTCGTTCGGGGGTTTTTAGATTTATTAGATGCCTATAAAGATAAGAATACTCAACTGTATATTCTCGGCGACTGGTTTAATGCCTGGATTGGTGACGACTATACAGCGCCATGGCTGGATGAAATTGTTGAGCATTTAAAACAGTTCACCAAAGCTGGTAATCAGGTTTATTTTCTGGTGGGTAACCGTGATTTCGCTTTGGGCAAAGATTTTCTAAATCAGTTTTCCGGACAGCTTTTACCCGATGTTAAGCTGTTAAATATCGCAGGCAAAAAGATTCGTATAGAACATGGCGATGAGCTCTGCACCGATGACGTCAGCTACCAAAGATTTCGTAAAATTATCCGTAATCCATGGTTAGTCGGCTTTTTAAGAAAAATGCCGTTGTCTTTTCGTGCCCGTCTGGCACAAGGCTTCCGCAAGAAAAGTCATGAAGCGCAGCAATTCAAAAGCTACGAAGTCATGGACGTGAATCAGAATGCAGTAAAAGCTGCTCTGAAAGATATAGATCTACTGATTCATGGTCACACGCATCGTGCCAATATTCATAATATGGATGGCAAGAAGCGAATTGTGTTGGGTGATTGGAAAGAAGATACCGCCCAGATTCTAGAGATTTCCAATGATCCTAAGCAAGAGATTCAGCTTAGGACTTGGCATTATTAAATAGTTCCAAATAAAATCCTGAATTGATTGCTGAAGCAGGTCTAAACCTGAATGATTAAAATTGAGCTAAATAAAAAGGCAACTGTACATTCAGTTGCCTTTTTATTTTGGACACACTGGGTGGAATTAATATCCACCTTCAGATTTCACCACTTCAGTACCCTGCTTATATTTAGACAACAGTTCCCGTAAAGAGTTCATCAATACGCTAGTATCCACACCCACCGCCACAAACTCTGTACCTAAATCTAAATATTTTTGAGTCACTTCATGTTGAGTCGATAAAATACCGGCCGCTTTACCTGATGCTCGAATCCGTTGAATCGCATCAATCACGGCTTTTTGAACTTCAGGATGATTTGGATTGCCTTGATAGCCCATGGTCGCAGACAAATCGACCGCACCAATAAATACACCATCAATCCCCTCAACTTTTAAGATTTCGTCAAGGTTTTGCAAGCCTGTCACTGACTCAATTTGAATAAGCAAACAAATATCTTCATGGGCAGTTTCATAGTAGTTTGGAATACTATTCCAACGGGTTGCACGTGCCAATGCTGCACCCACACCACGAATACCTTCCGGCGGATAACGTACCGCTTTCACCATCAGTTCTGCTTGCTCTACCGTTTCCACCATCGGAATCAGTAAACTTTGTGCACCAATATCCAAAAGCTGCTTGATTAACTGTACGCTGCCAATTGGTGGACGCACTACTGCCTGCGATGGATAAGGTGCAATACTCTGTAATTGCGATAAGGTGGTTCTTAAATCACTAGGTGCATGCTCACCATCAATTAGCAACCAGTCATAACCGGCATTGGCAGCAATTTCTGTACCGTAAGCATCTGCCAGACCGACCCATAATCCGATTTGCTGTTCAGTCTTGAGTTTTCTTTTAAAGTAATTGGTGTATTGCATACGCCTGCTCGCTTGCATGTCATTGCTTATAAGGTTATTAAACGCCTATTGGCTAAAAGTACCAATAGTGAAAAGCTCTTTTATAATTAGCAAAAGTTCTAAGTCCTCACATTATAAATGCTATACATCTACAAAACTTATGCTTTGCCTGAAGAAAATTTATTGTAATAATCCACTTCACTTAGAGTATGATTTCACTGTATTTCACCCAATCCAAGATGAACAAAGACGAATGGAGTCCAGTTATGGATTTACTTAAGGTTTCTGAATCTCGTTACACGACAAAAGCTTATGATCCATCTAAGAAAATTCCACAGGAACAGTTTGATCGTCTGACCGAGATTCTTCGCCTGGCTCCCTCTTCAATTAATATCCAGCCATGGCACTTTTTTATCGCTGACCATGCTGATGCCAAAGCACGTATTGCCAAGGCTTTAGTAGGTACATATGCCTACAATGCACCAAAAGTATTGGATTCTTCGCATACGATTCTTTTCTGCACCAAAGCTGACATTACTGAGCAGCATTTAGATAATCTTCTGGAACGTGATGATGTACTTGGCCGTTTTAAAGATGAAACCGCCAAAGAAGCACAGCGCAATACCCGTACAGGCTATGTTGAATATTACCGTAATGAAAAAGGTGATATTCAGCGTTGGGCTGAAAACCAGACCTTTATTGCACTGGGTCAAATGTTACTTGCTGCAGGGATCGAAGGTGTAGATGCGACACCTATTGGGGGCTTTGATGAGAAGATTCTTACTGAAGAATTGAAACTCAATGAACAAGGCTTGATTCCATCCGTGATCCTGACTTTTGGCTACCGCAGTGAAAATGACTTTAATGCCAAGCTACCAAAATCCCGTCTGAAAGCCGAAGATGTTTTCACCAAACTGTAAACATTTTGTGATATAAAAGGGGCGCAAAGCCCCTTTAGTTGTCATTATGGGCCTAATTTTTGCTTAACTAAAGAACACTTATAATTCAGAATAAAAAATAGAGGTATCCATGTCGGTTCTTCCATCCAGACCTATGAAATTTGAATGCAAACACTGCGACAAGATTTATCTACATCAATCTAAACATGAACAGCATCGTTATCCGCATTGTCCACACTGCCGACAAGCTGGCCTCCTTCTTGGTCTGGCTGAAAAGGAAGATCTGATCCGCTTGTCACTGGATTATGCCAGTAGCTATGTCAAGCAGACATGGCATAGGCTAAGCAAATAACACTGGCAAGACCCAGTAGCAATCCAATACTGCTTGCAGGTTTTAGACGCTCTTTAAAGAAAATCAGGCCTGCAAGCACCCCAAACACAACCACCAGAATATTCATTCCCGCAAAGACAATCGCTGGTGTATCTTTTAGCAACATATGCGCTTTGACATAAAAGGCAATATTGGCGAAGTTTAGCCCTCCTAGAAACAGTCCGGCACCAATATGCTTTAAATCCCCGAGATGATGATATTTTATTAATAGATAGGCAATTGATAAAATAAAGGCACAGATGAACATCAGGTTCAGTGTTACTGCAAACTGCAATCCCAGACTGGTGGTGTATTTCAATAACACATCAATCAATGCATAACCTACCCAGACCAAGCTCAGATATAGCATGCCCCGCGTTCCTGTACCTGCATTATTTCGATTAGATAACAGGATACAAATTACCGCAGTGATCCCAAGACCGATTCCAATGATTTTAAGCTGGCTAAACTGCTCCTGAAAGATGAAATAAGCCGCTGCCAGAGAAAGTACGACTGATAGACGCTGGGCAATTTCTGTCTTTAAGATCCCTGCTGTTTGCAAAGCTCGAGCCAGCAGAAGAAATACACTGGGCAACAAGATGCCTAAGGCAAGGATCAATAACCACGGCGTATGAATGACTGAGACATGTGCCAGATCGGGTTTAAACCAGAAATAACAAAAAACACTTGCTGTAGCATAGTTCCAGGCAATCAGATGGATAGGATTGAGCCCCCTGTTCCTTCCGACCTTGAGTAAAATCGAGACCATGACGCTGCACAGTGCAGCTGCAAATATCAGTTCCATTGCATGCTCATCATTATTTTAAGTGCTTTATTTTAATACAAAAAAGCCCACAAAGTTATTGTGGGCTTTCAAGTTTATTTCAGGCTAGCAATTAGTAGCGAGAAACCATTTTCTCTAGAGAGATCGGGCGAATTTTGTCTGCATTACCTGCAGTACCAAATGCTTCGTAACGATCTACACAGATTTGCTTCATTGCATCAACAGTTGCAGCGAAGAATTTACGTGGGTCGAATTCAGCTGGTTTTTCAGCCATCATACGACGCATAGCACCTGTAGACGCTAAACGTAAGTCTGTATCGATGTTGATTTTACGCACACCGTGTTTGATTGCTTCAACCAGTTGCTCAACAGGAACACCGTAAGTTTCGCCGATGTTACCGCCGTATTGATTGATCACAGCCAACCATTCTTGTGGCACAGAGCTTGAACCGTGCATGACAAGGTGTGTGTTTGGAAGCGCTGCGTGAATCTCTTTAATACGATCAATCGCAAGGATGTCACCTGTAGGTGGACGTGTGAATTTGTACGCGCCGTGTGAAGTGCCCACTGCAATTGCAAGCGCATCAACGTTGGTATCTGCAACGAACTGAGTCGCTTCTTCAACTGAAGTTAAAAGTTGAGAATGGTCAAGAACGCCTTCAGCGCCTACGCCATCTTCTTCACCCGCCATACCTGTTTCAAGGCTACCTAGGCAACCGATTTCACCTTCTACAGAAACGCCACACGCATGCGCCATTTCCACAACACGACGAGTAACGTCTACGTTGTAGTCGTAAGATGTTGGAGTCTTACCATCTGCGCCCAAAGAACCATCCATCATCACTGATGAGAAGCCTAACTGGATAGAACGTTGACATACGTCAGGGCTGGTACCGTGGTCTTGGTGCATTACCACTGGAATGTGTGGCCATTCTTCGATTGCTGCCAAAATCAGATGACGCAAGAACGGTGCACCTGCGTACTTACGTGCACCCGCAGATGCCTGTACGATTACAGGTGAATTTGTTTGGTCTGCTGCCAACATAATGGCACGCATTTGTTCTAAGTTGTTTACGTTAAATGCTGGTACGCCGTAAGCATGTTCGCCGGCGTGATCCAAGAGCTGGCGCAATGAAATAAGAGCCATAATGTCCTCCCAGGTAATGCGACATATTCTACATGCGAACTGTATTCAATTCAGCAAGAAAACACATAAATTGATAAAAAATCCCTGCTTTTGCAGGGACTTTGGACTTGACTTGGATCCTTATTCAGCAACGGCCGATGAAGTGGCCTCATCCGGGCTGTCTGCAGTTGCCTCATCCGCCGGGGCATTCGCTACTTCTGCGGGAACATCTGTATTTTTTTCATCCAGAACTGGTTTGTCGATAGAGTCAATCACGGCTTGCTGTTCAGGAGTGATCTGTTCTGTAACTGTCGCAGCAGAAGCGTCCTGCTCCTGTGGTGCTGGACTGTCTTTTTTGGCACATGCAGTCAAAGCCAAAGAGGCAGCCAATAATACGGTGATAGCAACCTGTTTCATCATGCTATTTTCTCATCATCTATTTGTTTATGGCGAACATGCTATGACAGTTGTATTGCAGTTTTATGACGACTATCTAGACAGATACGAATCCTGAAAAAATGCACAAAAAAAGCCGGTATTAAACCGGCTTTTTCATGGAAGCAAATACTTCGGACGAGACGCTTAAGCGCGCTCTAGCAATACTGCAACAGCAGGAAGTGTTTTACCTTCTACGAATTCAAGGAAAGCACCGCCACCCGTTGAGATATAGCCAATTTTGTCAGCAACTTCATATTTGTCGATTGCAGCCAATGTATCGCCACCACCCGCAATTGAGAAGCCGGTCGATTCAGCAATTGCTAAAGACAATGTTTTCGTACCTTCACCAAATTGATCGACTTCGAATACGCCCACTGGACCATTCCAAAGAATCGTTTTAGATGTTTTCAAGATTTCAGCAAATGCTTTTGCAGTTTCTGGACCTACATCTAGAATCATGTCGTTGTCAGCAACATCTTCTACTTTTTTCACAACCGCTTTAGCAGCAGCCAATGAACCCAGGAAGTCATCAAAGTTGATTTCAGATGCATCAGCAACCACAACGTCCGTTGGAAGCGGAACAGAAACTTTTGCTGCAATTGCTTTCGCTGTGTCGATCAAATCACTTTCACAGAGTGATTTACCTACATTGTAACCAGCAGCTGCAAGGAAAGTATTCGCGATACCACCACCTACGATCAATTGATCACAGATATCAGAAAGTGAAGTCAATACGTCTAATTTAGTTGAAACCTTGGAACCAGCAACGATTGCAACCATTGGTTTTTCAGGAGTTTTCAACGCACGACCCAAAGCATCCAATTCCGCTGCAAGTAAAGGACCTGCTGCCGCCACTTTCGCCAGACGCGCTACACCTTCAGTAGATGCTTCTGCACGGTGAGCCGTACCAAATGCATCCATCACAAATACGTCGCAAAGTGCTGCATATTTCGCGGCAAGTTCAGGGTTATTTTTCTTTTCACCGACGTTGAAGCGGCAGTTCTCAAGTAAAACCACTTGGCCAGGTTGAACTTCAACACCATTCAGGTAGTCAGTGAATAACTTTACTTCCTGACCTAATGCTTCAGTCAAATATGCTGCTACAGGTGCAAGTGACTGTTCAGCTTTAGGCTCACCTTCAACTGGACGACCAAGGTGTGAATACACCATAACCGCTGCACCTTTTTCTACGGCAGCTTTAATAGTTGGCAATGCTGCACGTAAACGCGCATCGCTAGTAATCACGCCATTTTTAACAGGGACGTTTAAATCTTCACGAATAAGAACGCGCTTACCCGCAAGGTCAAGGTCAGTCATACGTTGAAAGTTCATCTAGAGCTCTCTTTATAGATATTAAAAACGAGGCGATTTTAAATGATTATGCAGAAAAAGGTTAGCATCTTTTGCAGAAAAGCTAACGATTGCCAAAGTTTTGTTATGATAGGAAAAAGCATCCATCAGATTCAGTACCCATGTCGATACATCCAGATCCAGATCTAAACCGTTTAAATGTTTTGGGCGAGCCCTTGGCGAGCTGCTGTTTTGACCCGATTACCGGCTATTTCCGTAATGGTTTCTGCCACACTTCTCCTAGTGACTTGGGCCAGCATACCGTTTGTGCACAGATGACTTCAGAGTTTTTAAATTTCTCCCAAAAAGTGGGTAATGATCTGATTACGCCTTTACCAGAAGTGGGTTTTCCCGGGCTTCAGCCGGGTGATTTCTGGTGTATTTGTGTGACCCGCTGGGTAGAAGCTTATGAAGCAGGCCAGGCGCCACCAATCAAGCTGCAAGCCTGCCATAAAGCAGTTCTAGCCTATGTCCCCCTGCATGTTTTAGAAGAATACGCTGTCTAATGAATACCGTAAAGATTATTCTGGCCTCTTCCAGCCAGACCCGTAAAGAACTGATGAATCGCTTACGTCTTGACTACGTAGCGATCGTCCCGGATATCGATGAATCACCGCAAGGTGAAAATCATGCAGATGACTTAGCCAAGCGACTGGCTTTTGAAAAAGCCCGACATGTGGCTGAGCAACACCCAGATGCAATCGTCATTGGCTCTGACCAGGTGGCTTGGCGTGAAGGCGCACCCGATATTTTTATCGGCAAGCCCTTAACTGCTGAAAAAGCAGTTCGCCAGTTACAGGCCAATTCAGACAAGATTGTATATTTCAGTACAGCACTGAGCGTGCAACAGAAATCTAGCGGTTTTGAGCAAACGCTGGTTGAGCACTATAAGGTCAAATTCCGCAAGCTATCTCAAGCTGAAATCGAACGTTATATTGACATTGAACAGCCGCTGCACTGTGCGGGTAGTTTTAAATGTGAAAGCTTAGGCATTAGTCTGTTTGAAGAAATGATTGGTCAGGACCAGACGACGTTGATGGGCATGCCGATGATCAAACTATGCAATATCTTGCGTGAGCTGGATATTCTGGTGCCTTAAAAATTAGTAAGGAAGCAGTTTTAGGACTGCTTTTTAGCAACTATCGATCATCTGAGCACTTAACCAATGATCTGTTGCTGCTCAGATAAAAGCTGTTGCAACATAAGATCAGACTGATTTTCCAACACTAATGAATGGCTAGCTTGCGCCACCTCCTCAGTGTCAGTCTGAATAATCATCTGATGACCTTCACTTTCTACCATAATAATATGGTCTACATTACTAGACTCAGAAAGCAGCTCAGCTAATGAAACTGTATCTGTTCGTATAAAGTCGATATCCATCAAACTACTTTCTTTTTCTGTACCCTCTAACAACAGATTCATCTGATTATTTAAATTTGAAATTGCATCCGCTGTATTTAGTATTTTATAAACTTGCGTATTGCTATCCAAGCCCGAAGAAATAAAATCTATGAGCTGTTTAGCATCAATAATGTCCTTGTTCCCAGCTGATGGCATAACATCATGATTAGTATCAACTGCCACTTGTTGCTCTTCAAAGCTATTCCTCATAAATTCTTGTGATGTTTTGAATCTGCTCATAGCTTCTTGATCAGGAACGGTATATTCATTTTGTTCAACCAGGTTAAGTCGAGCTAGTCGAAGTGTGGGAGTTGCTGGTTCTGGTTGCCCCGGCTCTGGCTCAGGTTCTACTGGCACTTCTGGTTCCGGCTCCGATACTTCCGGCACTTCCGGCTCGGGTTCTGGATCTACCGGCACTTCCGGCTCAGGATCTATTGGCTCTGGCACATTTGGGTCTAACTGTTCATCACGTTCAACTTCGCCACCTTCTGTTGCAGCAAGTCCTCCAATGAGTAAGGTGCCAATCGCTATCCATTCCCAATTTTCTGCAAGAAACGAAGAGGATGGTAATAATTCATCTGTCCTTGAAATCTGCTTATATTGCTTGGACACCTCATCAAACCAATATAAAGTCCCGCTTTCCTCTTCAATCACAAGGCTAGAGCTTAAACGCTCATGATTGTTTGCATAAAAATTCTCAACTACCAATCTTTCGCCACTTCTCAATACTAAAATCAAATTTGTACCGTCTTGAGACATCTGAACAATATCTGATTTGGAAATTTTGATTTTTACAATTGAGCTTTGATCAACTCGAACAGTATCAGCGTTGAGCTGTGTTTTTTCTTTTGATTTTTTATTAAACAATTGAATTTATTTCATTTTATTTTCCAAATTATTTTTATTCTCCTTATAAAAAATTGTGGTATTTTTGCACTTATGTCAATCAAAGCATGCTTTTCACTATTTTATTTACGTAATTAGCATTTTTAATTTGATCTCTCTTCTTTTGGCTCATATTTATATAATTCTTATTTTCAATTCAACATGCCCTTCACTTTGCTCAATTTTCAGAAATACTCAACTCTTTTGGTATATTAATTTTTTAACTAAAATTCCTCTCATTTCTTTTATTAAACTAAAATATTGCTTAGTTTATTTCCCTGTATTTATATAAAACTTATTTGTGGTGATCTCGCTTGCACCATTTAATAACTCAAGGGACAATAAGCAAAATTTATCTGTAGTTAATCCCATGTCCCAACCTTTAGATGTATTAGGCGGAATTACCGCTGAACAGTTCCTTGCTGAATACTGGCAGAAAAAACCTCTCCTTGTACGTAATGCCATGCCTGAAATTGCGGGTCTGCTTGAACCTGATGATGTCATGGAACTGGCTCTGGATGAAAATGTCACTGCACGCCTGATCAAGCAAAAAGACCGCGATCCAAACCAGTGGTCAGTGAAATCTTCACCTTTATTAAAAGCTGATTTTCAGAAGATGCCTAAACTGTGGACGCTATTGGTTCAAGCAGTCGATCACTATTCATTTGATTTGGCTGAAATGTGGAAAAAATTTCCATTTATTCCACAGTGGCGCCGTGATGACATTATGGTGTCTTATGCGCCTCAAGGTGGTTCTGTGGGCAAGCATTTCGACTTCTATGATGTCTTTCTTGTACAAGGTTATGGTCAGCGTCGCTGGCAATTAGGTCAGATGTGTAATGCAGAGACTGAGTTTGTTCCTAGTCAGCCATTAAAATTACTTCCAGAAATGGAGCTAAACTTTGATGAAGTCCTTGCTCCAGGCGACTTACTCTATGTTCCACCTGGGCTTTCACACTACGGCGTCGCTGAAGATGATTGTTTAACTTTCTCTTTCGGTTTCCGTATGCCAAATGTCAGTGACATGATGGACCGTGTTGGAGACAAGTTTGCTGAAAATGAAATTTTACGTAATCCTCTGACTGACATCATTCGTGATCAAATCAGTGCTGCTGGTACAGTCACAGGGAATGAACTTGAATATCTGAAAGGTAAAATCATGGAGCAGCTGCATAACTCCAATGTACTTGAAGATGCCATCATGAGCCTGATGTCTGAACCTAAATACCCAGAAAATATTCCAGAAGCTGAAGAAATTGGTACTGGTGACCTGGAAGAAGCATTAGATCAGGGCTATAGCATTATGCTCGAGCCTGCATCACGCCTGCTTTATACTGAAGAAGATGGTGAAGTACTGTTCTGGGGCAATGGCGAAGGTTTATGTGTCTCGGAATCTTTTGCAGAAAAGCTCAAGTTGATCGCCAATGGCGAGTCTGTGATGCTGGATCAGGACTTTGCTGATGAAGATATGCTGGAAGACCTGGCAGATCTGCTCAATGAATCAATTCTCATGCTGGTTCCGCCTGCTGAAGAAGAATAAAAAACAAAAAAGAGGATCATTTGATCCTCTTTTTTTATTTCTGGTTTCGAAATTCTTTTAATTAAAAAATTACGAAACTTAAGATCCATACTGACGTTTTAGATAATCCACAATATCTTTCGATTCAAACATTTTCACATTGGTATTCGGGTCGACCAGATAAGGTACCTGAATATTATCCCCCATCACTTCTAAGACATGCTCACGTTTACCACCCGGCAAAGGTTCATATTTACCCGGTTTTAGTCGCAGTTTTGCCAGACCCTGATCCTGCCAGCGCTCTTTCGCCACATTATGGTAGATATATGGAATTTCCAGCTCAGACAATACACCACGGACAATACGGGTATATGGGCTGGCTTCAAAACCCCATAGTTCAAGAAGCTGTTCAGGTGCAGGTTTATTTTTCTTTAATGGTTTCGCCATACCACCGCGTAGACCATTGACCATCGTGCCGGCAATCGCGGCAAATGGCACCTTTGGATAATTTGAATATTTCGCTGGGGTTTTACCGGTTTTGCCATAATGCTTAAACAGATGGTGAATAATATCCTGAGATTCGTAAAGCTTATCTCCCGTATTTTCATCCACTAAAAATGGGAACTGGAGTTTACCCCCCTGCTGTTTTACCTCGGGACGAAAGCGTTTACCGCCTCGTGGACATGGATACACTTCATAATCGAGATTGAGTAAAGTCATTACCTCACGGACACGGCGACAGAATGGCGAGCCCTCGTATTCATAAAGCTTTAAGGGCTTTTCAGGCTGGTTTGGAAATGGGGTTCCAGTCGTCCCGCGACCGCCTTCCAGAAATGCAGATGCTAATGCCTGCGCTACCTTAATCTGATGGCCTAACATATCGTCTGTCCTCTTTATTGTTTTAAAGCCGTGAAAGCAGCAATCTAAACTGCCTGACTTTCACGGTATAGCTGATTTTTGTATGTTTTCAATAAACCAGATTAGTCCACCAGCTTTTCTTTAGACAAAACGATGCCATTATTGTCTGCATAGACGTATTCACCTGCTTGAAAGCTTACGCCGCCAAAGTACAGTGGCACATCAACCTCGCCAATACCCTTGCGGTTACTTTTTTGAGGAATCGAAGCTAAGGCATGCACACCAAGATCCAGTTCAGCAATCACATCTACATCACGTACACAGCCGTAGATAATTACACCATTCCAGTGATTCTTCACTGCTGATTCAGCAATCAGGTCTCCCATCAATGCACAGCGCATTGAAGCACCACCATCTACGACTAAAACTTTACCTGTACCATCAGTTGCCAATAATTCTTTGACACGGGAATTATCTTCAAAGCACTTCACCGTGACCATCTGGCCACCAAAGCTTTTACGTGCACCATAGCTTTTAAAAAATTTGCCATCCAGGCAGGGGGTTACGACCTGTAAGTCTTTATCTGGATTGTTATCAAGCAGGTCACAAGTTACAAATGGTACGCTGGACACGATTTTTACCCTCATTTCATTTTTTGTATGGCTAAATTATCATAAATTTCAAATTTCACAGTCTGATTCAGGGCTGCATATACCATAGTATGAGCCACCTGCTCGGCTGTCACTGGCTTGTATTTAAAAGAATCTGGTACCAAATGCGAAAACTTTCCATAGAGTTTCTGTGCAGCATCTTCCAGTAAACGTTGATGACCACGTTCACCCATTAACAAAGATGGCCGGATCAGACTGATGCGCTCCAGCGTTAAAGTCTGGATATAGTCTTCCAGTTCACCTTTGACCCGATTATAGAAAAACCAGGATTCAGCCTTAGCCCCCATGGCACTGATTAACAGATAATGTGCATTCGTCTGTTGAACCAGCTCGGCAAAATGGGCATTGATGGTATAGTCCACATTATAAAAAGCATCTTTGGAACCAGCCTGCTTTAAGGTAGTACCCAGACAACTGAAAGCATGGGTATGTCCGCTGACATCCTGATCATTCAACATCAGGAAATCTTCAAAGACCAGTTGTTTGACTTTGGGCCATTGCTCAAACTCTGGCTGATGCTTGCGTACCACCACACTGATACGCTTGCAGCTTGGCTCATTAACCAGCTGTTGTACCAGGCTCTTACCCACGAGACCCGTGGCACCAATGATGATTGGATATGTTATGGTTTTAGTCATTTTTTGTACGATCTCCCTGCCTGAATACTAATCTAACGTTTTCTTTAGAATTTTTCTGCAACTAAAATGTTGCGAAAGCATGTCAAGACTTGACTTAAGCCCTCAGTTTCCTCAAAATATGGCACTTGTTTACGGGCTGGTGATAGTTCTTCTGATGTTGGTTTTCAGTTGAGTTTCAGCCCGCCCAGACCAATCTATTTCAAGGAGTGCACGAGTGGCAAACTCTGCTCAAGCTAAAAAACGTGCTCGTCAAAACGTTAAAGCACGCAAACACAACGCAAGCTTGCGTTCTATGGTTCGTACCTATCTTAAACGTACAGTAGCTGCTATTGCTGCTGGCGACTATGCTGTTGCTACTGAAGCTTACAAAAAAGCTGTTCCAGTAATCGACCGTATGGCTGACAAAGGTATCATCCATAAAAATAAAGCAGCTCGTCATAAGAGCCGTTTGAACGCGCAAGTTAAAGCATTAGCTTCTAACTAATCGCAAATGAAAAAAGCCCTTTTTAGGGCTTTTTTTGTGCCTATACAAAAGCAAAATGCATCCTAATAGCGCTAATTTATAAATAAACATGGCTTTGTTGCATAAACATTCAAAAGCTGAGTTTTCCCCAAGCCATTCAAATTTAAGTGACAACTTGGGTGTGAGGTCTACCTAATTCCTTAAATCTATTCAGAACTGCCACACGTGCGTGAATTTCATTGACCTGACTTTGAAAGTTCCTTGCATTGAGTTTCTCTCCTAATAATTTGATGCAATGCATCTTGGTTTCCACCAAACTTCGCCGATGATAACCCGACCATTTTTTCCAGATAGCTCTGCCTAATCGTTTAACGGTTTGAAGTAACTCATTTCGTTCTCTTGAACTGATTTTAGAATCTTTCCAGGGCTTGGCATTTTTTCTGGGTGGAATTACCGCATGAGCCTGCCGATCGGCAATCACTTGTCTACATCGTTTTGTATCATAAGCCCCATCCGTATAGACCGAATCAATTCGCTCATCTTCAGGGATCTGATCAAGTAAATCATCCAGTACTTGTGAATCACTGACATTATTCGTAGTCAGCTGAACAGCGCGTATTTGCAGGTTTTCAGCATCTATCCCAATGTGGAGTTTACGCCATTGGCGACGATATTCAGGTCCATGTTTCTTACGCTTCCATTCGCCTTCACCTAAAAATTTTAACCCCGTAGAGTCGACGAGTAGATGTAATCCATGACGACTTTTTTGATAGCGAATTGAAATATCGATATGCTTTTGTCTTCTGCAAAGAGTTGAGTAATCGGGTGCCGTCCAATTCAAACCACAAAGTTTAATGAGGCTTTGAACAAAGCCTTTGACCATACGTAAAGAGAGTCTAAATAAGGACTTAATCATCAAACAACATTGAATGGCGGTATCAGAATATGTTTGATCTCGTCCTTGTTTGCCTTGTGGTGGTGCATACCATTGGGTATTTTCATCAAACCAGATCGAGATATTTCCTCGATTGATTAAAGCTTGGTTGTATGCTTTCCAGTTAGAAGTACGATAGATTTTAGGTGTGGGCTTATTCATCTAGGAATTATATTGCTGAATAAGCCTTTAATGATAGGTTTGTGCAACAAAGCCAATAAACATTAAATGAAAAGTAAAGAAATTATTGAACTTGCTTGGCAACTGTATTCAGAAAAAGTTGCCAGTCAATTATTACACCCACGCAATGAAAAAATGATGCAATTACAACTTGCACAAATTCTACAAACTCTCGCGCCACTGTATGAAACGCAATCGAATGAATCCATTAAGGTGCTTTTAGAACACCCTGCTCAAATTAAAAATGGCACCGCCATTATCGACATTGTGATCGAACATCATCTTGGAGAGCGACTAGAATTTACAACAATTGAATTAAAATGTTTTCGCCGTTATTCAAACAATAGTACGACGAAACAACGTGGTGCTCAAAATTTGGGAATGTATGACTATTGGGCAGATATTGAAAACTGTGAGCAATATTGTCACTTAGAACATTTTCACAGCGCCTATCAGCTCACACTCACCGATGATCCTTACTACGTCACGACCCTACATAAAGGCAAACAAGTCATCGTTTATTCGACCAATATAGATCGAAAGAATGTTTCAGGTATTCTGATGCAACAGATTGCGAATCGAAAAGGCTATCTTGAACTCGAAGGGAACTATGAATTGCCTTGGCAAAAAAAGGGGGATTTTTATTTTATTCAGCAAAAAATAAATTCGACACATTAAATTCAAGTCGCTTTATCAATCCCATAAAAAAAATATGGTATTGTTTTTAGGAACAGATTGAAATAATCCAAAATAAATTTGCTTGGGGAAATCAGATGATTAATAAATTTTTACCCACTTTAGAAAAATTTCAGGAATTAGAGCAACAATATATTGCCTACTTTCAAAGTAAGGGTGAAAAAGATATTTTAGGTCGTGTCATTTCCAACATCAAAGGGACGATTGAACTTCAAGCATCACAAGGGGTTGATGGTTGGTTAGGTTACGGTGTTTATTTACCTGCTGTAGAGCATATCATCGCGAGATATCAAGGTGAAAGCGATGCTTCATTCTACGCACGCACACAATATCCTGAAGATTTAGTCGAAAGCTACAGTATTCCTGAACATGAAATCGCGACCCTGATCGCAGCTGATAAATACAGTCGTATCCATCAGCAAAGTATTGCTCCAAATACTACGGTATGGCCTGTCAATGATGATGGCGTGACAATTGATCTAGAACTCTATCCAAATCGCTTGCGTGCCAACATCTAATCTACAAGACTTAAAACCCATAAACTAAAAAGCTCAACCGTCCTAATTGAGCTTTTAATTTATTTCTTGGTTTGTAATTCCGCATTCTGAAACTGAGAAATATCCAGTTCATACACCTTACCACGCCAGATCCATTTGAGTTTGGATTCTTCAAACACATCGCCCTCAAACCAGACAAACAAACCTTCCATCATTTTCGGCCAGTCTTCCCGGCTAACTTCCTGATGACCTGACATCACTGCAATCATTGCTGCCAGAATCGTATCATGGCTTACTGCCAGACTGAGTCCATACGGCGTTTTCGGATGCGTGTTATAGATTAATTCCAGCACATCGACCACCCCATGAATCGGATGCTTCATGCCCGGCAAGGCATTATTCACAAAGCTATTAATAAAGCCTAATGCACCCTGTTTCTTGAAATATGGCCCTGCTTTCTGAATATCTAGCACAAAACTACCAGGTTCGACCAGTAAACCTTGTTCGATAATTTCAATATTATGGGTATGCGATGCCTTCTTGGTGGCATCTGCCCCCTCAATCATAAGGGCGGCAGTATCGACACAACGCTGAATAGGACTGGAGATACAATGCTGTATATGACGATCAGTTTGATTGACCAGATAAGCTCCCCACTCCTGCGCCAAATCACGCCCTTGTGAAGTCAACTGCAAATCATAGCCTGCCAGTCCCTGACCAGCGACATCTTCACGCAAAGAATGCCGCGTAAACAGAGTCACAGGTGTCTTGGTATCAGGCAATAAATCTATTGCACTGAGCATACTTGGTGGAAGCAGTTTTAATGCCACAATCTTGCCAACTGATCTATCAACGGAATCACCTTCACTATAACATGAACAATATGCAGCTCAATCACCGTCTTGCATGTCAGCAAGTGCATTGAATGCCAATATCTTCATCTCTTTGGTCTTATAGGCAATAAAACCGCCATTTAATAAGGTTTCGCGCTGATTATAGCTAAATGGTCGACCTTTAAAATCTACTAAGCCGCCACCAATACGTTCCAGCAGACATTGCCCGGCACTGGTATCCCATTCACAGGTCGGATGGAAACGTGGGTAAATGTCGACCCGATCTTCCAGAATCATACAAAATTTATAAGCACTGCCCGCCTTAAACTCATCAAAGTCAGTGAACTTAGCCAAGCTTTCCAGATAGGCCGCGTACTTGGGTTTTTTCTGACTACTTTGACTTAAGCCAATATGCACAGTGTCTGTTTGAGGTGCTGGAAAATATTCATGCCAGCGATCTTGCTGAATGTCATATTTCAATGGCATGCCCTGTTCTGGACAGAAATACACCAGTTGCTGCGCAGGAATAGCAAGAATGGCAAAAGTGGTCAGATTGTCTTTAACCAGACTCAGATTAATGGTGAACTCCGGACGCTGATGTAGAAATTCTTTGGTGCCATCAAGAGGATCGAGTAGCCAGAATGCTGACCATGCCTGACGACCATCCTGCTTACCTTCTTCAGAAAGTAAAGGTAAATCAGAAATTTCAGCGAGTGCCTGGCTTAGAAAAGTATTAACCCGATAATCGGCCTGGGTCACCGGTGAATCATCTTTTTTCCTTTCAATGTCAAAAGCAGCACCAGAACAATATTGCTGATATTCTTCTCGCAAAATTTCGCAAGCCTGTGTCAAAATGGGCACGAACTGCAAAATCATCGGATCTTGTGGTGCTGTAGTTGCTTTAAACATAGAAAACCTTATATGCCGAATTGCTCAGAAAAACCGCCCATTATCTTTGATATGGATGGCACCTTACTTGATCTTGCTTATGACGATTTCATCTGGAATGATCTGCTTCCTGTCCGTTATGCTGAAATGCATGGCTGCAGCCTGGAGCAAAGCCGAACAATACTTTATGCATTCTATCAAGAACATAATCATACCTTAAACTGGTACTCATCGCGCTTCTGGACATCTAAAGTCGAAGTTGATGTTTTAGCGATGCAAATCGAGCATAAATCTAAAGTTGCTCTCAGACCACAGGCATTGGAGTTACTGGATTATCTAAAGGCAAATGGCTACCCGATCTGGCTGGCCACCAATGCTGACTGTGCTGGTCTCAGTTTCAAATTGGAACATATGCAATTCAAGGATTATTTTGATGTGATTGTTAGCTCGGAAAGCATTGGTCACGCCAAGGAATTTGTTGAGTTCTGGCAAGGTTTAAACGCTCTACATCCTTTTGATCCTGAGCAGGTCTATTTTATTGATGACACGGAAAAAGTCCTGAATGCTGCCAAAGCTTATGGGATTCAGAACCTGTTTTGCATCCAGCAACCCTCTTCCAGCAAAGTTGCACGCAAGACTTGCAATTACCCGATGCTGCACCAATTAACAGATTTAATCACATATTTAAATCAGGCTGAGGTTAATAAGCAATATGCGTAAATCGTCTTTACCCGAAGATGCGGTAGGCATGCGTATAGACAAATGGCTGTGGGCGGCACGTTTTTTCAAAACCCGCTCCATTGCCAAGAATGCCATTGAAGGCGGTAAGGTGCATATTGGTGGCGAACGTGTCAAAGTCTCTCGCGAAGTCCGTATCGGCATGGAAATCACAGTTCAACAAGGCATCGACAAGAAAACTGTTGTGGTCAAAGAACTATCCGATGTACGTGGTCCTGCTCCAGTAGCACAAAGACTTTATGAAGAAACTGAAGTCAGTATTGCCCGACGGGAATTGATTGCATCACAAAGAAAGTTGCATAATCTTGCTCGTCCGGATCACCGACCAAGTAAAAAAGATCGCCGTGACATTAGTAGATTTAGAGACGAAAATAGTCAGCTATTTGACCAGCATTGGTCATATAATGATGATTAAATTCAAACGTCAGCGTATGTCGTTCATGCACTGACTTTTATAGAATATCAGGGAAAATTCTGTCACTATTAGTCCTGTGGAAAGAGATCTAATTTAAGACATCCACTTGAGTACTAAGTTTGTGACATCGTATTGAGGTTGTAAGATGGATGAGAATAAAAGCAAGGCGCTGAATGCTGCCTTAAGCCAGATTGAAAAACAGTTTGGTAAAAATACAGTAATGCGTCTTGGTGACAATACCGTGCAGGCAGTTGAGGCTGTATCCACAGGTTCTTTAACGCTAGACATCGCGCTCGGTATTGGCGGTTTACCTAAAGGCCGTATTATCGAAATTTATGGTCCTGAATCTTCAGGTAAAACCACAATGACATTACAAGCAATTGCTGAATGTCAAAAAGCTGGTGGTACTTGTGCATTCATCGATGCAGAACACGCACTTGACCCTCAATATGCACGTAAACTCGGTGTAGATATCGACAACCTGCTGGTATCTCAACCAGACCACGGTGAGCAGGCACTTGAAATTGCCGACATGCTGGTACGTTCAGGCGCAATTGACCTGATCGTTGTCGACTCCGTAGCAGCTTTGACCCCTCGTGCCGAGATTGAAGGCGAAATGGGTGATTCTCACATGGGTCTGCAAGCACGTTTGATGAGCCAGGCACTGCGTAAAATTACCGGTAATGCCAAGCGCTCAAACTGTATGGTGATCTTCATTAACCAGATCCGTATGAAGATTGGTGTAATGTTCGGTAGCCCGGAAACTACAACTGGTGGTAATGCACTGAAATTCTATGCCTCTGTACGTCTGGATATCCGTCGTATTGGTCAGGTAAAAGAAGGTGACGAGATTGTTGGTTCTGAAACCAAAGTTAAAGTGGTGAAGAACAAAATGGCGCCTCCATTCAAGGAAGCACTATTCCAGATTCTTTACGGTAAAGGTGTAAACCATCTGGGCGAACTGATTGACCTTGCAGTACAGCAGGAAATCGTACAGAAAGCCGGTGCTTGGTACTCTTATCAAGGCGACAAGATTGGCCAAGGCAAGAACAATACCATCCGTTATCTGGAAGAACACAAAGAGTTGGCGGATACCATTGAGAAACTGATTCGTGAACAGCTTTTAACGACAGGCAATGTGGTTGAAGATAAAGACGAAGAAGAACCAGACTTTCTGGATGCATAATCCTTAAACGTCTTACAGAGCGCCCTACGGGGCGTTTTGTTATTATGGACAGGTAATATAATGAATTGGGTTCACTATGTCTGATGCAAAGTTCACTAAGCTCCTGGATTATGAAACCATCAAGCAGCAGTTTGGCGATGCTAATGATGTGTCACAGCCAGCAGCTTCTACCCACGCTGATGCCCTGCCTGAGTTTGATCCTGAAGAAAGCTTATTTGATAACAAGCAGGAAGATAAAAATAAACCGGGCTTAACTGGCTCTCGTTTGCGCTCTTATGCCTTTGCAGTACTGACCCGTAAAGAATATGCAAAAGCAGAACTGATCGAAAAACTGTGTTTATATGCAGAAAATCGTGATGAAGTACTAGAACTTGTTGATGAGCTTTCACGTGAGAATTACCAAAGTGACCAGCGTGTTGCAGAAACTTTGCTTTCCAGCCAAAAGCGCAAAGGCAAAGGTCCCAATCAAATTAAAATGAAGCTTAAAAGTAAAAAGATTGATACAGCTTTAATTATAGATGAACTGAAAGAAACTGACTGGGTTCAACAAGCGTATGAACTGAAGGTCAAGAAATACGGTACTGAAGTCACAAAAGATCCCAAAATCAAAGCCAAGCAGATTCGTTTTCTTATGTATCGCGGTTTTGAAATGGATGCGATTATGAAAGCCATTAACCGAAAAATTGAGGATTAATTGCTTTTCAGTATTTGAATAAGCAATCTCTATATGTCCCTTGCCAATATTAATTCTGCACTTATCACTTATCTGTTTCGCTTGATCATGCAAAAAAGCACGGCAATATTTTCTAAGGCATTTTGTGTGGATGTTTACAGATCAAAATCATATTTGAATAAGCTTCTACCCATACCAAAAAAATAATAGACCTCTTGCGAAAGTAAAAAATGCCTCAATATAGATTTCATGAGATATGAGAAATTAAACCGTTTTTCAGATTCTGAATTTAAGCGCTTGGTTGGTGTACCTCGACCAGTTTTTACTGAAATGGTCGATGTTTTAAAAAAAGCAGAATCTCTTAAAAAGAAATCAGGTCGTCCTCATACTTTAGCTATAGAGGATCAATTGTTATTAACGCTCAATTACTTACGCAACTACAACACTCAACTAGAATTGGCGGCATACTACCATATCGCTGAAAGTAATGTGAATCGAACCATTAAAAAGGTTGAAGATGCTTTGATGAAATCGAGATGTTTTACTCTGCCAAAACGAAGTATTACCACAGCAGACGAACACTTTAACTGGGTCATTATTGATGCGACAGAATGTTCAATAGAACGCCCGAAAAAAAAATCAGAGTAAGTTCTACAGTGGTAAAAAGAAGAAACATACACTAAAAACCCAAGTGATCTATCATCCGCAGAGCAAACAAATCATAGGGATCGATGTATCAAATGGCAGTCAGCATGATATTAAACTGGCAAGAAAAACGGTTAAGAAGTTTAAACATTGTGAATATGTTCTGACAGATTTAGGGTACTATGGATTAGAACAAGAGGGATTTAAGTTATTGATGCCAATCAAAAAAAAGAAGAATTTACCTTTATTTGATGCTGAGAAAAAGTACAATAAAATGCTTGGAAAAATACGAGTTGTGATCGAACACATCAATAGTCAATTGAAAACATTTAGAATATTAAGTGAACGCTATCGAAATAGACGGAAAAGATTCGGTTTACGCATTAACTTAATCGCTGCACTGATAAACCGAATTAACTTGCAATAACGACTTTCGCAAGAGGTCTATTGCTTTTCTAATTTGCTTTAAAATAAATTATGTAAGCTTTTCAACTCAGCCTAATTAATGCGGAGAATAAGGATAGTGTTCAAACAGAAAGGCACGAAGTTCATCGTAATGATCTAAATACTCATACAGCTTATATTGAGGTCCATGCTGCCCTTTTAGATAAAGGTTAATATGCATAAAACCATTCACAGTACGCTCATTAATTTTTTCAATTTGTGCTAGTGCTATGATCGTAGTTTTAACGCCATGTATGGTTAAACTATTTGCATTCAACTCTATTCGATAATGCCATAATCGAATCACATACAAAAAAGATGAACAGCAAATCACAGCGCACAATAGATCTCTTTCATAAATCAAAAAATGATCGTTATATTCATATTTAAATGGATATTGAAAGTTCCTTCTCCCTCTGGGAGAAGGTTAGGATGAGGGGATTTCCTTTCCAGTGATTCAAAAATGATTCATGAAAGAACCCTAATACAACAATAAAAATTTGAATATTGAGTGATGCAAATTGAATGAGTAATAAGGTAGTTAAAATAGACAGAAATATAATCACCACATAGAAAATACTACGTGTGATTTTAAAATATAGAGTGATAGAACTAACAAAAGAAGGTTGCATAGTTTTTTTATTATAAAATGGTGGCAACCCTACCAGCAAAGCTTCGGCACATCGCAGTTCTACTACCGTTGCTACCTTCCGGTCCTGGCGGGGTTCGCAGAGTGCAATTGCGAAGTAACCGGCAGGGCTACCATTGCAAGAACAGAGTATAGAGATTTTTAATGAACTTGCAAGTGACAATACCAAAAAATCTGGCACAAGCTATCCGTTTGATTATTTTAAAAACAATGTAGGATTAATTCAGGATTTTCTGTAAATCTGAGATACAAATTCCTGCTCGTAAAACCCCTTCAACTTTGTAAAAGCATGTTGCAATTTCCGGCAATGCCGTTTTAAATGTGTGGCATATACATTGAATAATTTATTTGATTGACCGCCTTGAACGTTGGTCCATTCAAAACAATATGGATAAAATAGATGATGTTTAAAAAACATGTCTTATGCACACTCAGCATGCTCTGTACCACTTCACTCTTTGCTGCAGTTCCAATTGAATCACGAGGCTTAAGCCAGGGTAGCAACAGTACCGCACCTACCAGTACCATGCCTGCGATTTCATCAGGGGTAGCGACACCAGTACAAACCAATATGAGCTGGCAATTGCTGCAAAAAAACCAGCAACTGGAAAATGATATCCGTGGCTTACGCGGCAAGATTGAAGAGCAGGACAATGAAATTCAGTCACTAAAAAGTGAACTTGTTAACCGCTATGCTGATCTTGATCAACGTCTTGAGTTGTTACAGCAAAAGATTGATCCTGAACAAGGCACTGAGGAGGATAATCAACAGGATACTGCACCCAGTTCAGGGTCAAGCAACGGCAAGCTAAGCCAAGCTCAGACATCAACAGTTTCAAGTTCTTCTGTTCAGCCCTCTGAGTCAGAAAAAGCTGCATACACGGTCGCTCTGGATGCCTATAAGAATGGCGGTGCAGCGAAAGCGATTGCACCCATGCAGAACTTCATCAAGAACAATCCAAACAGTGTGTATATCAGCAATGCCTATTTCTGGTTAGCAGAGTTTAATCTGTCGATTGATCCACCGAATTTCACTGAAGCGAAGCGAAATTATGCCATTGTGGCAGATCGTTATCCAAACTCGGCAAAAGCTGCTCGTGCTTTGTATCAATTATATAATGTCAGTCAGGAAGTAGAGAAAAACAAGACTCTAGCTGCACAATACAAATCTCGCTTATTGAAAAACTATCCTCAGTCTGAAGAGGCTAAATTCTTTAAATAAGAATTTTCAGAAATAAAAAAGACACCTATTGAGGTGTCTTTTTTATGAACAGCCTGTTAACGCACAATACCACGTTTAGACTGCTCCAAAGAATCAAGTAAGCGCTGTGCTTCAGCCACTTCTGGCAGAATCTCTGCACGAATTTTTTCAATTGCTTCTTGTGTAGTTAAACCTGATTTATAGATCAGTTTAAATGCCTCACGTAAACCATTGATAACATTTTTTGACCAGCCTTTACGACGCATCCCTTCCACATTCATCGCAAATGCATGTGCAGGATTGCCCGAAACCATGACATAAGCAGGCACATCTTTAAGAATAAGTGATGCACCACCGATCATACTATAAGAATCAATCTTACAGAACTGATGGATACCCGAGTTACCGCCAATCACCACATAATCACCTACATGGACGTGACCAGCAACACCCACGTTATTGGCAAAAATGTTGTGATCACCTACCATACAGTCATGTGCAATATGGGTATTTACCATCAGCAGGTTGTGACTGCCGATTTTGGTAATACTATTATCCTGAACTGTACCACGGTGCAGACTGCAATGTTCACGAATCTTGTTATGATCACCAATCTCAAGCCAGGTTTCTTCACCTGCATATTTCAGATCCTGACAAACCTCTCCCACACTCGCAAACTGGAAAATCTCATTGTGTTCGCCAATGCGTGTGTATCCACCCACAACAACGTGTGAATGAAGTTTAGTACCTGCACCAATAGTGACATTTGGTCCGATAATACAATAAGGACCAATTTGAACATCTGAAGCAATTACTGCAGATGAGTCAATAATGGCAGTTGGATGAATAAGGGAGTTATTGCTCATGCCTGCTCGACTTTCTGATGCGAAACCATAATTTCCGCGGTTGTTGCGACTACGCCATCCACTGTGGCTATACAATTATATTTGTAAATGCCACGCTTTTGCATCACTAATTCAGCTTTTAACACCAATTGGTCGCCTGCAACCACTTGTTTTTTAAATCTAACCTTCTCAGCGCCAGCAAAAAGGAACAAAGAACCCTCTGTTGGAGTCTCATTGTTCATGACGAAACCAAGAATACCTGCTACCTGTGCCAGTGCTTCTACAATTAACACACCCGGCATGATTGGGTAATTTGGAAAATGGCCCTGCAAAAACTCTTCATTAATTGAAACGTTCTTATAACCCACGATGCCATTATCAGTAATATCTACCACGCGATCCACAAGCAAGAATGGATAGCGATGAGGCAAATACTCACGAATCTTTTGAATGGTCATTGGCAATTCAGGCTTCGTGAATGTAGGCAAATTCGATTCTGTCATCATAATTATTTACGCAACTTAAATGTTGATTCAATGGACTCAATTTGAGACTGCATATGATCAAGGCGTTTTATCACCTGGGTCAATGGCACATCTGCTAATTGTCTGATGCGAACCACTGTGCGCTTCCACTTCTGATTTTCAAATAACCCGATACCGGAAGAATATTTTCCAGCTTCAGAAATATTATTTGTCACCATTGACATTCCAGTCAAAGTCACATTATCAGCAATATTCAGGTGTCCTGAAATTGCTGTACCCCCACCAATGATACAGTTTTTGCCAATACTGGTACTACCTGCAATTGCTGTTTTCGCTGCAATGGCAGTGTTGGCACCAATTTTAACGTTATGGGCGACTTGCACAAGATTATCAATAATGACACCATCTTCAAGAATAGTATCATCCAGAGCACCACGATCAATACTGCAATTAGAACCAATACGGACATCATGACCAAGGCGTACCGAACCTAATTGTGCAATACGATGCCATTTACCCTGGTAAGGCGCAAAGCCAAAACCTTCACTACCAATGACACTGTTGGCATGAATACGCACCCGGTCACCAATTTTTGTAGTACCGGTCAAGGTTACATGGGCATCAATAAAACAGTCTTTACCAATTTCCACATGGTCATCAATTTGAACATGTGACTGAATGATGGTATTTGACCCAACTACACAGTTTTCACCGATCACCACATAGTGACCAATATAAGCATCATCTGCGATTACAGCTGAAGGATGAATCTGTGCAGTACTTTCTATACCACGTTGGGTCTGCTTTTTCTCAAACACATGTGTCAGCATTGCAAAAGCGAGATAAGGATTTGCCACCACAATAAAGTTCTGATGTGAACTTAGCTGTGCCTTAAGCTCGGTAGTCACAATCAGCGCACCCGCCTGACTTTGAGCTGCCTGTTCCAGATATTTGTCAGCAGTAACAAATGCCAGATCCTGCGATGTTGCATGTTCAAGACTCGCCAAGCCTCTTAACTGCAAATTGGACTGACCTACACACTCACCTTGTACCAAACGAGCGATGTCAGCTAATGGAAGCTGTTGATGATTCATTGATTATTTAATTGCATTAACCTTTTGAATCATTTTATCAGTTAAATCATACTTAGGGTCATAGGCAAGCGCGCTATTTTTATTCAAAACTACATCAAGCTTGTTTTCTTGGCGCAATTGTTCAGCCACTTGCTTCACACGCGCATCAAATACAGTACGAATTTGCTGAATAGAGCTTTGCGCACTAGCCTGTGCAGCTTGCTGTAATTGACCTAACTCTTTAAATTTTGCCTGATATTGCTCTTCTAGCTTTTTCTTATCTGCCGCGCTCATTTTAGGATTCGCCTGAGCACGCTGCTGAATAGCTTCTAGTTCTTTATTAAGCTGCTCAATTTTGGCTGTTTGTGGTTTGAGATTCTGCTGGAATGACGTATTTTGCTGTTTCAGATAGGTACTATTTTCCACCAAACGTTCCAGATCAATGACCCCAACCCCGGCTGCTTGCACCATTGATGTAACACTTGCTAAAGCGATACCCATCGCCACCATCATGATTTTTTTCATCTGTATTTCTCTATCTATAAAAATGGCCTTACAAATAGTAATTTCTTACTATTCACAAGGCCAAATAATATTAACTTTGGTTAATTAAATTAGAAGGTACGACCAATTTCGAATTGAATACTCTTGGTATCATCACCTTTTTTATCATTCAACGGATATGCATAACTGAGTGATAATGGACCAATCATAGTAATCCAGGTAAAACCAGCACCGACGCTATAACGCATGTTATCCAGCTCAAAACCAAAGTTATCTTTACAATATTGCTTTGCATCAGTCTCTATGTTTTGAGGGCCTAAATAAATATTTCCCTTAGGAACATCACAATTTGTATCAAACACCTGTGCACCTTCAGCAAAGATCACTGGACGTACCTGACGTGCCCAATCACCCTTAAATGGTACTGGAAGTGCCAGCTCAGCACCAAACTGGACCAAGGCAT
Source organism: Acinetobacter sp. ASP199 (assembly GCF_022700675.1). Taxonomy (NCBI): domain Bacteria; kingdom Pseudomonadati; phylum Pseudomonadota; class Gammaproteobacteria; order Moraxellales; family Moraxellaceae; genus Acinetobacter; species Acinetobacter sp. ASP199. Next base: position 1,278,468 of record NZ_CP062182.1, on the reverse strand, counting down.
TCCCACCCACTTCTTCAGGATCAGAGTCATTTTTTCTATTATTAGTATTAATTACACTCGGGTATTTAGGCCCTAAAGTACTGTTTTCAAAACCACGAACCGAACCAAAACCACCCGCATAGAAGTTTTTGTAGAATGGCAGATCATTCCCATAACCCAACTTACCATAACCACGCGCTACAAAATTCTTGCCTAATGGGAAATAAGCCTGAGCATCATAAGTTAGTTTTTGGTATTCAACATCACTACCAGGTAAAGCGATTTCACCATTGACTCGATGCGACATACCCGTTGTTGGAAAAATTGGGCGGTTTAAGGTGTTATATGACCAGCCCAAATTAAGGTTATACGTTAAGAAATCACCTTTGAATTTATTAGGCACATCTTCAATACTTTGACCATTACACACACGGCCTGTTACACGATCAGGATCTTCTGGATCTCCAAATACTGGATCCCAAACACCAATACATACATCATTTGTACTGGTCGACTTTCCACCATTTGCCAACAGATAATCCCGAACGTATGTTGATACCCATTCACCTGTAGTCACTTCAGTCTGATCAATATTCAGACCAAAACTAACACTCTGATTTTCATCGATTGGATAACCAAAGTTAATCCCACCACCAAAACTATCTGTTACATAGTTGTTGACGTTATAGTCATCATCCAGTTTGGTTTTACGGTAATACAGATTATAACCGCGACGTACACCATCAATGGTAAAGTATGGATCGGTTACACTCAGGTTATAGTAATCTTGAGTTTCAGAACGAGATAGATCAACCGATACACTATTCCCTGTACCCAGGAAGTTAGTTTGACTTAAACCTGCCTGGAAGGTTACACCACCACTTTGCGAGAAACCAACTGCCAAGGTACTTGTACCTGAATGCTGTTCTTCTACTGCCACATTTAAGTCAATCTGGTCTGGTGAACCTGGAATACGCGCTGGCTTAATATCTACAGTTTTAAAGAAACCAGTACGTTCCAGACGGACCTTAGACAGATCAATTTTTTCGTTACTCGCCAGTGCGCTTTCCATCTGACGCATTTCACGACGTAATACTTCATCCGCAGTTTTGGTATTACCAGTGAAATTAATTCGACGTACAGTCACCTGCTGGCCTGGATTGATGTAATAGTTTAAATCAACCAGTTTGGTGTCTTTATTAATTTCTGGAACAACATTCACTTCTGCAAAGTAATAGCCAGCATTACCATATTTACGTAGCAATAACTGTTTAACCGCATTCACTTTTTCTTGTGAATAGATTTCACCATCTTTATATAATTGTAAAACTTTGAGTTCATCAGTTGAATAAAGCGCATCACCCAGGAATTTGGTCTCACCAAATTTGAACTGCTCACCTTCATCTACCGATACTTCAATAAAGACGTTTTTCTTATCTTCACTCAGGTTCAGACTTGAGTTATTGATATTGAAGTTGATATAGCCACGGTTCAGGTACATGGCACGCAAAGCCTCAAGGCTTGCTGCCATTTTCTCACGTGCATAACGGTCATTACGGGAAATAATCGAGTTCCAAGAGCTTTCCTTGATTGCAAAAGCCTGCTTGATCTCATCTTCTTTAAAGACCGTATTCCCAATAATATTAATGTCAAAAACTTTTGCAGCCTTACCTTCCACAAATTCAATCAGAAGATCGACACGGTTATTTGGCTTCGGCGTGGTCTTTACTGTAATGTCTGCATCATAACGACCTTGCTGCATATATTGCTGTTCAAGCTCGGTTTCTACAGTTTGCAGAGCAGATTTTTTTAGAACCTCACCTTCAGCAAGACCCATTTTTTTCAAACCTTCTTCCAAAGCTTCCTTCGGAATCAGCTTGTTGCCTTTTAGTTCGATTTTGGAAATAACTGGGCGCTCAACCACCTGGAATATTAAAGTATTTCCAGCTTGGGTTGCCTTGATATCATCAAACAAGCCTGAGGCGTACAGACTCCGGATCGCATTGGCAATAATTGGATCATTGACACGGTCACCACTGTTGATTGGCACCAGGCCATACACATTTTCGGGAGTGAGACGAACCAGTCCGTCAAATTTTATATCTTGTACTACGAATTCATCTGCTGCATATACTTGTTGTGCAACTGCCATAGCACTAACGAGTGCCAAAGGCATAAATAAATGTGTGTGCTGCATGCCAGTCTTTTCCGCTTGTTAATTTATTCCATCTACGTTGTTATAAACGCATAAAATCATTGAATAGTGCAAGTAGCATCATACTACCTAGCAATACCATACCAATTTTTAAGCCAACCAATTGTATTTGTTCAGAAACAGGTTTACCACGTAATAATTCGATAAAATAGTAAACCAGATGTCCGCCATCAAGCATTGGAATCGGCAGTAAATTTAATATCCCTAAACTTACACTCATTAGCGCCATAAAGGAAATAAAAGTTTGCCAACCCATTTCCGCACTCTGACCTGCAACTTTAGCAATCGTGATTGGACCAGATAAATTATCCAGACCAATCAGGCCACGAACCATTTTCACGATCGAATTTAGAATCATCGAAGACAGTTGCGTCGTTTTGTCAAAAGCCATGACCAGTGCTTCAGTCGGACTGTATTGAATTGTTTGTTTATATTCTGCCGGGATCGTGATTTGGCCTGGGTCACTTTGCACACCCAGCATACCCGTCACTTTACCCATATTGTCACGTTTCGCCTGTGGCATCACCTGTAAATGCACCACCTGGTTATTACGTAACACATCTATTTTTAATAATATTTCTGGTGATGCCTGTACGACCTGTACCACATCAAACCAGTTTTTCATCGCCACACCATCAATGGCAATGATCTTGTCACCTTCCTTTATGCCTTGACGGATTGCAGCCCCATCTTCACTCAGCTTAGATACCACTGCTGGGATTTCTGGACGATACGGGATAAAACCTAAAGTATCTAGTGGAGACTGTGACTGATCTTTCAGAAAATTCTGAATCGGCAATTGGAAACTTTGTATCTGCCCATCACGTTCAGCCTGAATTGTAATCTGGCCAGTTTCACCGACACGATCAACCAAGGCATAATTCAGCTTTTCCCAAGTTGCCACTTCGGTGCCATCTACCGCGGTAATTTTATCACCTTGCTGCATCTGTACAGCAGCGGCAGGTGTATTAGGCAGCACTTGACCTACACGGGTATTTAACTGCTCTTGGGCAGGTAAAAACAAAATCCAGAACAGGATCACTGCAAAGAAAAGATTAATTAAAGGACCAGCCGCAACAATAGCGATGCGCTTCCATGGATGTTGGCGGTTAAATGCTTTAGGTAAATCATCTTCAGGCACGTTACCTTCACGCTCATCCAGCATTTTGACATAGCCGCCAAACGGCAAAGCAGAAAGCTGATACTGAATACCAGACTTTTTTGAAGTCCATTTGATCAGCGTTGGACCAAATCCAATCGAATAAACCAAAACCTTTACGCCAAGTTTTCGAGCTACAAAATAATGTCCAAATTCATGGATCGCAATCAAGGGACCTAATAACAGAATTGCAGCTGCGATAATAAACAAGGCGTTCATGCTTTAACTTCCTTTATTCACAACGTATTGACGGGCGATATCACGCGCCTGTTGGTCAGCCTGAAGAATCACTCCCAGCTGATCTGCTGTCTGATTGTCCATCGAATTCAGCGTATGTTCAACTATCTGAGGTATTTGAGTGAAAGTAATTTTTTCATGCAAAAATGCGGCCACGGCAATTTCATTGGCTGCATTCAGAATAGCTGGCGCAATCCCGCCGTGCTGCATCGCCTGGCGTGCCAGTTTTAATGTAGGGAAACGCTGGGTATCCGGTTGCTGGAAATTCAGTTGTGAATTTACAAATAAATCCAATGGAGAAACATGCGTACTGATCCGCTCTGGCCATGCCAAGGCATGTGCAATCGGGGTACACATATCCGGGTTACCCATTTGTGCCAAAGTTGAACCATCCACATATTGAACCATGGAGTGAATAATACTCTGTGGATGCACCACAACTGTAACAAATTGTTCTTTTACTGCAAATAAATGACAGGCTTCAATCAGTTCCAAACCTTTATTCATCAAGGTTGCTGAATCTACCGAAATTTTCTGCCCCATAGACCAGTTTGGATGCTTGCAAGCTTGTGCTGGTGTGACCGTTTGTAGCTGTTCGAAGCTATGATTTAAAAATGGACCACCAGATGCGGTTAACAGAATCTGCTGTACACCCAGTTTTGGCTGACCGTTGCGCTCAGCATCAAAGTAATTCGCAGGTAAACACTGGAAAATCGCATTGTGCTCTGAGTCCACAGGTAGCAATAAAGCCCCATGATCACGAGCAGCCTGCATCATAATGTCACCGGACATTACCAATGCTTCTTTATTGGCCAGCAGTACCCGTTTTCCTGCTTTAACCGCAGCCAACGTTGGCAAAAGACCAGCTGCACCAACAATCGCTGCCATGACTACATCTACTTCTGGATGTTCGGCAACAGCAATCAAGCCTGCTTCGTCTGATAAAATTTCAATGTCGGATAACTGCTGCTGTTTCAGCAATTGCGCAAGCTCATCTACTTTAGAGGCTGGCACAACAGCAATTTTTGGTCGAAACTGCTTACAGATCTCGACCAGTTCAACAATACGGCTTTGTGCAGTCACAGCATACACGTTGTAGGCTTCAGGATGTCGCTGCAGGATTTTTAAAGTACTTTGACCAATAGAACCTGTAGCACCCAGTATACAAACAGCTTGTGACATTTATAAATCTACGCCAATAAGTTTTAAGACATACATGCCCGCAGCAAAAATCGGTGCCGCAGCAAGGAGAGAATCAATACGGTCCAATACACCACCATGTCCTGGCAGAATACGTCCCGAATCTTTAATACCAGCACGACGTTTGATCATAGATTCAAACAGGTCGCCTAACACAGAGCTGAATACAGTTAATACCGATAAAATCAGGAATAAAAGCAGCTCAGGAATACTGATATCGAGATAAAGTAATGCAACTGTAATGACAATCAACATGGAAGTGATGACACCTCCATACAAACCTTCAACCGATTTGTTTGGGCTGACTTTGGGTGCAAGCTTTTTATTACCAAACTTGCGTCCAACAAAATAGGCACCACTGTCTGCACCCCAAACCAGCAGAAACAGATACATCAACCACCAAGGTGAATTTTCCCACACTGAATAGATTGCAGTGACTGCTGCTGAAATCAGGATCACGCCAATGCCATTTAAAGTGACATTGTACCAGCCGTCATATTCAGGATAGGATTTAACCCAATAGATGCTCAGGATCCAGGTCAAAATCGATGCCGCCCATAGCAGCATGGAAATGTCTGAAAAATAGAGTGCAAGTGCTGAAAGAACTGCGGTGAGTAAGCCATAACCCCAAGCAAATGGCTTAATTACTTTTTTCCCCTGGCGAGGCATGAGCTTAAACCACTCATAACCTGCAACGCCTGCAGCAACGACCATCAACCCAAACATTGGATAATATGAAGTAGTGGCAAACATACAACTGAGTACAACAGCCACCAAAACCAATGCGGTTATAATCCGCTCTAACATGTATTAATTCTCAAGTTTCTCTTGCTGAATTTGCTCTGAGGTCATACCAAACCGACGCTCACGCCCACCAAATACAGCAAAGGCATCGTCAAGTTCTTCGGTGGTAAATTCTGGCCACAAGGTTTCAGTGAAATACAATTCCGCATAAGCAGCCTGCCAGAGCAGAAAATTCGACAGGCGGAAATCCCCACCAGTACGAATCAGCAGATCTACAGCAGGTAAGTCACTTAAACTTACATATTGGCCAAAGACATCAGCATTAATTGCATCAAGTTCTAATTTATTTGTTAAAACATCCGCGGCAATTCGCTTCGCAGCTTGCGCCATATCCCACATACCACCATAACTGATGGCAATTGTGAGTATCATGCTATCGAACTTAGCAGTCCTTTCCTCAGCTTGCAACATTAAAGCTTGCAGTTCAGGAGATAAACGGCTGCGATCACCAATAAAACGCAATGCAATATTGAATTTTTCCATGCGCGGCAGCTGTTCATGGATTGTATCTTCGAGCAATCGCATAAGCAGATCTACTTCAAACTGCGGACGATTCCAGTTTTCACTGGAAAAGGCAAATACAGTTAAAGCCTGGATATTTCTTTTTCTACAGTGTTCTACAATCGGATCAAGGACACTTTTACCTTCACGGTGTCCTTCACCCTTTTGCATCTGATTTTTTTTGGCAAAACGATTGTTGCCATCCATAATGATGGCAACATGTTTTGGAAGACGGGAACTTTCTTCAGAAACGGTCATTGATGAATTAAACCTTCATCAATTCAGCTTCTTTTGCAGCTAAACGTTTGTCAACTTCAGCAACATATTTATCGGTAATTTTCTGGATTTCGTCAGAAGCACGACGTTCTTCATCTTCAGAAATTTCTTTTTCTTTCAATAAAGCTTTGATATCGCCCAATACATCACGACGGATGTTACGGATCGCAACTTTTGCATTTTCAGCTTCGTTACGTGCAACTTTCTGCATGTCTTTACGTGTTTCTTCAGTCAACGCAGCCATCGGCACACGAATTGCATCAGCAGTAATCGGGTTAAGACCCAAATCTGATTCACGAATGGCTTTATCAATTGCAGCCACCATTGAACGTTCAAATGGCTGAACTAGCAATGTACGTGAATCTTCAACACCTACGTTTGCAACCTGGTTCAATGGCACGTCAGAGCCATAGTAAGGAACCATAACACCGTTCAAAATCGATGGATGCGCACGTCCAGTACGAACCTTGGCAAAACCATGCTCCAACGAGTCAAGTGACTTGTTCATACGGTCTTCTGCGTCTTTTTTAAGATCGTTAATCATATGATCTTCCTTACTTAATTCTAAAAAATGTAAAAGCTAAATTTTGACTAGTATAAAGTGCTTCAAGCCTCACGTCATTAATTGGTAACGTGAGTACCTTCTTTTTCACCCATCACAACAGACAACAATGCACCTGACTTGTTCATATCAAACACTTGAAGCGGAACGTTGTGATCACGACATAAACAGATTGCTGTCAAGTCCATCACACCAAGCTTTTCATCAAGCACTTGGTCAAAGGTTAAGGTTTCGTATTTAACAGCATCTTCAAATTTGCTTGGATCTTTATTATAGACACCATCAACCTTGGTTGCTTTCAGAATCAGGTCCGCTTCAATTTCAATACCACGCAAGCAAGCTGCTGTATCAGTGGTAAAGAACGGGTTACCTGTCCCCGCAACAAATACGCAGACTTCACCATTATTTAAATGACGAATAGCATCACGGCTTGAGTAAGATTCTACAACTGTGCCGATTGGCAATGCTGAAAGTAAACGCGTCTTGATGTTACGACGTACCAGCGCATCACGTAATGCCAGACCGTTCATTACAGTTGCCAGCATACCCATCTGGTCACCTGTTACACGACCTACCAGACCGTCTTTTTGTAATTGACTACCACGGTACAAGTTACCGCCACCAACCACGATACCGACCTGTACACCCAGACCCACCAGATGAGCAATCGCTAGAGACATCTGGTCAAGGATTGGCGCATCAATACCCATATCCTTATTACCGGCAAGTGCTTCACCTGAAAGTTTCAGCAAAATACGGCCAAAACGCGGCTTTTTAGAATCCAACATCATCAAACTCCAAATTATTTCATTTAATTTTATCTAAGTATTAAGCTGATTTAATCGAAATCAATTTTGCAAACAGGTCATATTCGTCTGCATCGGTAATTTCGACTTCAAGCAAATCACCTGATTTAATCAGGCTCTTGTCAATATCTTCAACAAATACATTACCATCAATCTCTGGCGCATCTGCATAAGAACGTGCTACAGCAACCGGGAATTCTTCTTCCAGATCATCAACCAGCACTGTCATCTTCTGACCGATACGTTTTTGCAGTTTGGCTGCAGAAATTGCCTGCTGTACCTGCATGAAACGTTCATAGCGTTCTTGCTTGATTTCTTCCGGCACGTGATCTGGCAGATCATTCGCTGCTGCACCTTCAACTGGTGAATAGGTGAAACAACCTACTCGATCCAGCTGAGCCTCTTGCAACCAATCTAACAACATTTGGAAGTCTTCTTCGGTTTCACCCGGGAAGCCCACCACAAATGTTGAGCGGATGACTAGCTCAGGACATTTTTCACGCCATACTTTCAAGCGCTCTAATGTATTTTCACTGTGCGCAGGACGCTTCATCAGCTTTAACACTTTAGGACTTGCGTGCTGGAACGGAATGTCCAGATAAGGCAGGATTTTGCCTTGTGCCATCAGGTCGATCACCGCATCCACATGTGGATAAGGGTAGACATAGTGCAAACGTACCCAGATGCCTAACTGACCCAGTGCTTCACACATATCATAGAATTTGGTCTTAACCGGCTGACCGTTCCAGAAATCCAGCTTGTATTTGGTATCCACGCCGTAAGCAGAAGTATCCTGGGAGATGACGAGTACTTCTTTTACGCCGGCACGTTTTAGCGCTGCAGCTTCTTCAAGTACAGAACCGACTGGACGCGATACCAGATCACCACGCATGCTCGGAATAATACAGAAGGTACAACGGTGATTACAGCCTTCTGAAATTTTCAAATATGCATAGTGTTTGGGAGTAAGGCGGATGCCTTGCTCAGGAACTAAATCAATAAATGGATTATGTTTTGGCGGTTCAGGGACATATTGATGAACTGCATCCATCACTTCTTCATAAGCCGCAGCACCAGTCACTTTCAGGACATTCGGGTGCATTTGGCGAATCTTGTCTTCGTCTTTACCTAGACAGCCCGTCACAATCACGCGACCATTTGCGCTCATCGCTTCACCGATGGCATCTAAAGACTCTTGTACTGCAGATTCAATAAAACCACAGGTGTTTACCACTACTAAATCAGCACCGTCATAATCCGATGCGACATCATAACCTTCAGTCTTTAACTGAGTTAAAATTCGTTCAGAATCTACCAATGCCTTAGGACAACCTAAAGATACAAAACCGACTTTGGGGGACTTCATGAATCTGCGCTCCACTAGAATGCGCGTATTGTATGTCTTTTCGAAACATAAAAACAGTTGAAATGGAGACTGATTACATCAAGCACCAAAATAAAGCCATAAAATATTCAATATAATTACACATGCACCAAAATTGAACATTTATGATTTACATGCTGATTTTTATCAGCTATACCATTAAAGATTCATGCATCTTCATGACTCCACTTCCATTTTATTGCAATAATTTAGGGATTATTTAGAAAGTTGGCGTGCATTTTGCTTAAGATGCATCAAATGAGAACTTAAGACTTTAAATTTTGCTTTATGAAGATGCCATTGCGTTATTTTAACACAGGAAAACCATCGCTAATGGATCAGCCCCTTTCCATCGACTATCGCCTTCTGGTGGACAACCTGACCACTGCTGTCATGCTGATTGATAGCAACCTGAATATCTATTACTTGAATACTGCCTGTGAGGCCATGTTCGATATCAGCTTGTTACGCGCATTTGGCACACCGGTATTAAATATCCTGCAAGCCCCTACAGATGAGTTCAACACTGAAGAGTCACTGTATAACACCCTGCATACTGGACAACCTTATACTCGTCGTGAAGCAACCATTATTGTCAATTTTAAAGACATTCATGTGGATTACACGGTTTCCCTACTAAATGCAGGCAAACCACATCATCCCTTATTGCTGATTGAACTGAATCAGCGTGACCGGATGCTGAAAATCTCGCGTGAAGAAAACTACATTCACCAACATCAGGTGGCACGCCAGTTGATCCGTGGTGTAGCACACGAAATCAAGAATCCGCTTGGGGGTATTCGAGGTGCAACTCAGCTTTTAGCACGTAGCCTGGATGATCCAAAATACAAAGAATTTACAGATATCATCATCAGCGAAGTAGATCGTCTTAGAAATCTGGCGGATAGTATGCTGGGTTCACGTCAATTACCAAGCTATGAAATGGTCAATGTTCATGAGCCTTTAGAACGTGTCCGCTCACTGATTTTCAACCAAACTAAAAAGAAAATTAAAATTATCCGCGACTATGATTTGTCGCTTCCTGAAGTGATGGCTGACCGTGATCAATTGATTCAAGTGATGCTCAACATTTGTGCCAATGCCGTACAAGCCATGACTGAAAATAAAGACTTCTTTGTAGAGCATCAGCCTGAACTTATTTTAAGGACTCGAATCCAACGCCTATTTACCATTAATGGCGTGATTCATCGTTCGGTTATTCGGATTGACATTGAAGATAATGGTCCGGGTGTACCAGACGATATTATTGAGGCTGTTTTCTACCCACTTGTAACCAGCCGTGCCAAAGGAACCGGCCTAGGCCTCAGTATTGCTCAAAATATAATGCACCAACATAACGGAATGATTGAATGCCAGTCAGTTCCAGGAAAAACCGTATTTAGCTTATTTTTACCTTGGGAGTCAGATCATGTCGCGAAATAAAATATGGGTGATTGATGACGATCGTGCCATGCGTTGGGTACTAGAAAAAACATTCAAAGAAGAAGGTTTCGACGTCACCAGTTTTGAAGAAGCCCAGTCAGCACTTGATCAGCTGAGTGTGGATGCACCAGATGTGATCCTGACTGATATCCGTATGCCGGGTATTGATGGTCTGACCTTTTTAGGTAAGGTGAAAAATACCAATCCTGATCTGCCTGTCATTATCATGACGGCACATTCTGATCTGGAATCAGCAGTATCCAGTTACCAAACCGGTGCATTTGAATATCTACCTAAGCCATTTGATATTGATGAAGCTCTGGCTTTGGTGAATCGTGCCATCCTGCATATCACTAAATTACAGCAACAGGAATCTGCAAAGGCGGCGCCAACGATTCAATCGACTGAAATTATCGGCGAATCGCCTGCAATGCAGGAAGTTTTCCGTGCTATTGGTCGTCTATCGCAATCACACATTACCGTACTGATTAATGGCGAGTCAGGTACAGGTAAAGAACTGGTTGCGCATGCTCTGCACCGCCATTCACCACGTAGCAATAAACCGTTTATTGCGCTAAACATGGCTGCAATTCCAAAGGATCTGATCGAGACTGAGTTATTCGGTCATGAGAAAGGTGCATTTACTGGGGCAAATACACAACGTCAAGGCCGTTTTGAACAGGCCAATGGCGGCACGTTGTTCCTGGATGAAATTGGTGATATGCCATTTGAAACCCAAACCCGTTTATTGCGTGTTCTGGCTGATGGCGAGTTCTACCGTGTCGGCGGTCACATTCCAGTTAAAGTTGATGTGCGTATCGTAGCTGCAACACACCAGGATCTGGAAAAACTGGTACATGATGGCCGCTTCCGTGAAGACTTGTATCACCGTCTGAACGTGATTCGTATTCATATTCCGAAACTTGCACATCGTTCTGAAGATATTCCAATGCTGGCACAGCACTTCCTGGCGCGTGCAGGCAAAGAACTCGGTGTGAATCCGAAAATTCTACGTCCTGAAACTCAGGAATATATGCAGAAATTGCCTTGGCAAGGTAACGTGCGTCAGCTGGAAAATACTTGCCGCTGGTTAACTGTCATGATCACAGGTCGTGAAGTTTATCCGGAAGATTTGCCTCCTGAACTGAAACAGATCCCGATCCCGCAGGACAACGGCGCTCCAATTCCGAATCTGAATCAGATTGCACCACATCATTGGGATGAGTTACTGGGTCAATGGGCAATCCAGAAACTCAAGAACGGCGAAATGAAGCTGTTAGATGTTGCTACACCAATGTTTGAACGCACACTGATTAATGCTGCACTTCAACAGACACGTGGTCGTAAACGTCATGCAGCTGAGCTTTTAGGTTGGGGACGTAATACCCTCACTCGTAAACTTAAAGAGCTTGGCATGGACACTGCCGATGATGATGTTGAAGAAGAAATTGAAAGTTAATTTCTAAAAAAAGCACCTTCGGGTGCTTTTTTATGGCTTTGTTTAAACCGTTAAACCAATATAACGAGAATACCCTGCTGCACCTAAATCAGATTTCAGAATTATATAGTTTGGATAAGTACTCGTAGTAATTTCCTCGAACATATTGACGATGTCATCATTGGCATGCAGTTCATCTACAGTTTTTTGCATGGTTTGCTCAAATTCATCGGTGATGTATTCAAAGCCAATATCCATCGCAATAAATAAGGTATGTTCGCACGGTTGCACGTATTGTTCTTCCTGCCAGTTAATAATGTCTTGATGACAATGAGGACAAGTAATGTTGTCGGTGGCTTGAATATCAAGCTCTACAAGTTGATAAGGCATATATTTAGTCAGTTCTCAATTTTTTAATATTCTAGCAAAGCTCGATACCAACACATACTTTTCGCCATCATCATGCATTAAAAAAAAGGAGCTATTGCTCCTTTTTACATCTAACTAATTATTTAGATTTATAGCGAGACAAGGCTGTAACAGCTACCGCAGCTACCACTACCGAAGGCAGCGATGCCATTAAAATACCTGTTGTCCCCAAGCCTAAGGCTAAAATTTTACCTGTCAGCAACGGCCCAGTCATTGCACCTAAACGACCCAATGAAATTGCACTCCCCACACCCGTTACTTTGCCAGCACCTTGATAAAAAATAGGAGAGATTCCATACAAAATAGATTGACCGCCTGTAGAAAATATCCCACCCATGACCCCAGCGATAATCAGCACTGCAACAACATTTGTCGTAAATAAAAGCGACAATGCAATAAACAAGCCTGTATAGATAATGACAGCCATTTGCCATAATTTTAAACGGTCCAACAAATACCCCAAACCAAGCGTACCTACCACAGCACCAACTTGGAACATCAACATCACCATAAATGCCTGCTGACGCTCTAGACCTTGTTGCATCAGCAAGTTTGGTAACCAGCTAATTAAAATATAGTTAATCATCAAGGTGAAAAAGAAGCCCACCCACAGCGGCAAGGTCTTTTTATACTGTGCTTGCTGGAATAAAACCTCGACCATATTCGGCACATTTTCAGCAGATGCATCCCGAACTTGCACTTTTTGCTTGTCTTTTAAAATCACAGCCATCAATGGAATTAACACCAATGGAGTTAATCCACCAATCAAAAATAGCGTTTGCCACGAAATATCTTTAAATAGAATCGCAAGACCTGCAACACAAATTGCCCCAACAGGCAAACCACAATACATCAGACTATTTAATTTACCGCGATTTTCTTCTGTTGCCTCATCACCCACTACTGAAATCATGGTTGGCATTGCAGCGCCTAAGCCCAGACCTGTAAAGAAACGTGCCAAATATAAAGTTTCAACATTCGGTGCGACCGCTGTCAGCGCCATAAATACGCCGAAAATTGCAATCGACAACATCAATACTTTTTTCTGACCCAAATAATCAGCTAAGCGCCCACCAAAGAAAGCACCAAACAACATACCAAACACACCCAAGCTAAATACATAACCCATCTGCACTTGATCTAAAGCATAACTTGCTGCAATGCCTTGTGCTGCAATGCCGGGTACCTGCAAATCAAAACCTTCAAAAAATGCCACCCAAAAGCATAAAAACACAATCAGTGTTTTACGCAGTTTTTCCGAGTTGATCTTGAGCATTCGAATACCATCCATGTAGAGCATCGTAAAAATATGCGCCGATTGTGTTTCTTTTAGGCACAGATAAACACCACGACAATGGTCGGAATTACAGTAAGCAAAAATCCCTTTACACCACCAAACTTATATATAAAACCTTAATTTATGATCTTTATTTTATATAAGTTGTTATTTATTCAATTATTTTAAGTACTTAAATGAATGATATCTGCCATCAATAGTTCAATCGTTATTTTTAATACACCTATTTTCAGATACAAAAAACCCGCATCTCTGCGGGTTTTTTACTTCAAAATCTTATGCAGATTTTTTCGCTTGGGCATTCTTACGAATCGTGATCATCACCAATTGCACCGCTGCAGGTGTGACACCCGGAATACGGTTTGCTTGCGCTAAAGTTTCAGGGCGCACGTCTTTTAACTTCAAAGTAATTTCACGAGATAAACCTGAAACCACATCATAATCAAAATCAGCAGGAATCTTGGTTTCTTCCAAACGCTTCATTTGCGCAACATCTTGATGCTGACGGTTGATATAACCTTCGTATTTCACCGCAATCTCAATCTGATCACCCACTTGCGCAGAGACTTCAGAACCTGTCAGTTCAGCAATTTGAGCAAATGTAATGTTTGGACGTTTCAATAAATCAATCGCAGAACACTCTTTAGAAAGATCAGCACCCGTCATTTCAACGAATTTTTTACCCATTGGGTTGTTTGGTGCAGCCCAAAGGTGTTGCAAGCGACCTGTTTCACGCTCAACTGCTTCCATTTTTTCACAGTAAGCTGCCCAACGCTCGTCATCAACTAGACCCATTTCACGACCGATTGGTGTTAAACGTTGGTCTGCATTATCTTCACGAAGCATCAAACGATATTCTGCACGGGAGGTAAACATGCGGTACGGTTCTTTCGTACCTAGTGTGATCAAGTCATCAACCAATACACCCATGTACGCTTCATCACGCTTTGGCGTCCATTGCTCTTGATCCCATGCACGGCGTGCCGCGTTCAAGCCTGCAAGTAAACCTTGCGCGCCTGCTTCTTCATAACCAGTCGTACCGTTGATTTGACCCGCGAAGTACAAGTTATTGATTGCTTTGGTTTCAAGCGTGAATTTCAAGGCTTGTGGATTAAAGTAATCGTACTCAATCGCATAACCCGGACGAAGAATGTGTGCATTTTCCATACCACGGATTGAACGTACCAATTCAAACTGAACGTCAAATGGTAAAGAGGTTGAAATACCATTTGGATAAAGCTCATGTGTATCCAAACCTTCAGGCTCAAGGAATACTTGATGCGAGTCTTTATCGGCAAAACGGTGAATTTTATCTTCGATTGATGGGCAGTAACGTGGACCTACACCCTCAATCACACCTGTATACATAGGTGAACGATCTAAACCGCCACGAATAATGTCATGGGTTTTTTCATTGGTATGTGTGATCCAACAGTTCACTTGCTCAGGATGCATCGATGCATCACCCATAAATGACATGGTCGGAGATGGGAAATCACCCGGCTGCGGCGTCATTACAGAAAAATCAACTGAACGTGCATCAATACGTGGAGGTGTACCTGTTTTTAAACGACCTACAGGTAGATTGAGTTCACGTAGACGGTGTGCAAGTGAAATTGAAGGTGGATCACCGGCACGACCACCGCTTGATTTTTCTAGACCAACGTGAATCACGCCACCTAAGAATGTACCCGCAGTCAGTACAACAGTTTTCGCATCAAAGCGAATACCCATTTGCGTCACAACACCTTTAACGGTATCGCCTTCAACAATAAGGTCATCAGCTGCTTGCTGGAAAATATCAAGATTCGCTTGGTTTTCTAATGTTTCACGAATCGCAGCTTTATAACGTACACGGTCAGCCTGCGCACGTGTTGCACGAACCGCAGCGCCTTTACGTGAGTTTAAAATTCGGAATTGGATGCCGCCTTTGTCAGCAGCCAGCGCCATTGCACCGCCCAAGGCATCAATTTCACGCACCAAATGCGACTTACCAATACCACCGATGGCTGGGTTACAGCTCATCTGCCCTAAAGTCTCAATATTGTGAGTTAAGAGTAAAGTCTGTCGACCCATACGCGCCGCAGCCAATGCTGCTTCCGTACCTGCGTGACCGCCACCGATCACAATGACATCGTATACTTTAGGATAGTGCATAGTGGTAATTAGAGAGATAAAAAAGAATAGCCGAAGATTATAGCAAACTTCACTCTAAAGTTGACAAATTCAGTGGAATTAATTCATGGTGATTCGACCGCTTTCTTCTAAACACTCTTAATTGTCACTTAATCTTTCATTTTTTAGCAAAACATCGATAAATCAATACATAGAGCTTGTATTTGTTACCTGATATCAATTGTATGCAGCTGTGTATTTTCTAATATGTAAGTTTGACGCCCCACGAAGAAAAAAAGGTGAAATAAATGGATAAGAAAATATTATTTTCAATAATGCTCGGTGCACTATCAATGACAGGTATGGCAACTGCGAATGATAAAGTTGCCAAGATTTATAATCCTGATCTGTATCAGAAAGTCTGTAAAGGTAAATCTGCTGGTGATGCCGTAACTTTTGCTCATCGTGGCATTATCTGGAACGGAACCTGTGAACCACAGTTTTTCTCCAACTCTAAAACAGCCTTAATGGGTGATGAAGCAGAAATTTATAGCGCTTGTCAGGACGCTTCTGGAAATACCACAACAATGATCAACGGTCAGGAAGTCAGTGGCAAATGCGCCTTGGGCTTTACCCCCCCTCGACCTAAATAAATATCTTTAGAGCTAGAGATAATAAATGGGCAAAACTGAGGTTTTGCCCATTTTCTATTGATTATTTAATAATTTAAGTTAAACTGAATTTAAAACTGAAGATCCAATAATAAAAAGGATATTGTATGGATTCGGCATTTTTTGTCTTTTTATTGCCGGTACTGCTGGCAATTTTAATGATGGGGTTAGGACTTGAATTACGCGTCAAGGATTTTATTCGTGTACTAAAGTATCCCAAGGTCATTTTTATTGCCTTATTTATCCAACTGATCTTGTTGACCAGCCTGGCTTTTCTGATCTGTATCGTACTGGATTTACCGCCACTACTGGCTGTGGGTTTAATGTTGCTGGCAGCATCTCCTGGTGGACCAACTGCCAATTTGTTCAGCTATCTATATAAGGGTGATTTAGCGCTCAACTTCACCCTGACCACGATTAATACCTTTATATCGATCTTTACCCTCCCTTTTATTGTTAATTTATCCTTACAGTTCTTCCTAGACAGTGACGACACCATTAGCATGCCAGCCATGAAGATGGTTCAGGTATTTTTTATCATATTGCTTCCCGTTATCTTCGGAATGGCATTACGAGCTAAATTTCCAAGGCTTACGATTACTGTTAACCGTCCAATGCGTGTTTTCGCAATTAGCTTCCTGATTGTATTATTTGTATTTGCAATCGTACGCGAGCGCCATAATCTCATGGAATATTTCCATAGCATCGGAATCGCGACCGTTATTTTCGGCTTTTCCAGCCTGTTTATTGGTTATTGCCTACCTTTACTGATTGGTATTCCAGACCGTCAGGCACGTGCTTGTACCTTCGAGGTGGGCATTCACAATACCGCTGTTGCCATGACCATCGCTATCACTGTATTAGGCAGTAATACCATTGCCATCCCTGCGGGCATCTATACCATTGTGATGTACACTTTTGCGACCCTTTTTGGCTTTATCCTGAGCCGTCAGCGAATCACTTATCAGAAATCCAAGCATCGTTTATCAGATTTGTAAACACACTATATAAAACCATATTTCCTCTGTATGCTGGACTAAAAAATAGATAAAAAAGACCTTTAAATACGGAGCATACAGATGGATTCTGGCTTTATTACCATATTACTGCCACTGGCACTGGCGATCATCATGATGGGGCTTGGACTTGAACTTACCCCGCGTGACTTTACCCGCGTGACCCGACATCCCAAGGCTGTACTGATCGCACTTTTCTGTCAGCTAGTTATTCTAGTTGGAATTGCCTTTGCACTATGTAAACTATTAGCTTTACCGCCACTCTTATCAGTCGGCTTGATGCTCTTGGCCGCTTCCCCAGGCGGTGCCACCGCCAACTTGTTTAGTTATCTTTTTAAGGGTGATCTGGCGCTAAATATCACCCTAACAGCAATCAACTCGGTCATTGCTGCTATTACCTTACCTTTAATTATTAATTTCTCGATCCTGCACTTCATGCAAGATAGCCAGAATATCGGTTTACAGTTTGGCAAAATCTTGCAGGTCTTCGCGATTATTCTGATTCCAGTCGGTATTGGAATGTTGATTCGTCATTATGCACCGGGTCTAACAGCAAAACTGAATCGACCATTACGGATCTTTGCGATTACTTTTCTGGTGCTCATTATTATTGCCACGATTGTGAAAGAACGAGCCAACATCACTGAATATCTGACTCAGGTCGGACTGGCAACTGCCTTGTTCTGTATCCTCAGCCTGGGCATCGGCTATCTGGTTCCACGACTACTTAACATTAATAGTGCTCAAGCCCGCGCCAGTGCCTTTGAAATCGGCATTCATAACAGTACGCTTGCCATGACCATTGCCCTGACCGTAATTGGCAGCTCGGCAGTAGCCATGCCAGCGGCAGTTTATTCTATTTTTATGTATATATTTGCTGCAATTTTTGGCACTTTACTGAATCGGCTTGCACCGATTCAGGTACAAAAACCACTGACCAATATAGATTAGATAAAGTCTAAAACCTATCAAAGGATGTCTCAGGCATCCTTTTTTATTTATACCCGTACAGCAATCTAAACGCACAATCACCAGAACTTCCGTTACAATAGCTTTTTGAAAAGATATACATAAGGTTATTTCTGTGAAGTGGTTACAAATTCATATTACGGTTGATCAGGCTCAAGTTGATTTCACTGAAACATTACTCAGCTCGCTGGGTGCGGTGAGCGTGACTCTGGATGATGCTGAGAATCAGGATTTACTTGAACCACTTCCAGGTGAAACACCGTTGTGGAATAAAGTGATTGTTACTGGTATTTATGCGCAAGAAGAAGGTGAAGAGATCGATGTCGATGCACTCGAGACCTTTATTCGTGCACAAATGCCTGAAGCACCAATCCGTCATGAATTCCTGGAAGATCAGGCTTGGGAACGTACCTGGATGGATGCTTACGAGCCTATTCAGATTTCTGATAAATTCTGGATTGTTCCAGAATGGATGGAGCCACCTGAAGCAGATGCGGTAAATATCAAGCTCGATCCAGGTCTGGCTTTTGGTACAGGCAACCATGCCTCTACTTTCCTTTGCCTGCAATGGCTGGGTAAAACCGATCTTAAAGACAAAATTGTCATCGATTATGGCTGTGGTTCAGGCATTTTGGCTGTTGCCGCCCTGCTACTTGGCGCGAAAAAAGCATATGCCACCGATATCGATCCACAAGCAGTATTGGCCACTCAACAAAATGCTGAACTCAATGATGTGCTTGATCGACTTTATGTCGGCTTACCGGAAGAATTTAACGAAGAATTAGG
Organism: Acinetobacter sp. ASP199; assembly: GCF_022700675.1. Classification (NCBI taxonomy): domain Bacteria; kingdom Pseudomonadati; phylum Pseudomonadota; class Gammaproteobacteria; order Moraxellales; family Moraxellaceae; genus Acinetobacter; species Acinetobacter sp. ASP199. Next base: position 1,259,181 of record NZ_CP062182.1, on the reverse strand, counting down.
TGCAATAAAAGCTGACGTTTTTGTGGCCAATATCCTGGCAGGTCCACTGATGATGCTTGAGCCACACTTCGCAGAATTGGTAAAAGCTGAGGGCGAGTTTGCACTTGCCGGTGTTATTGAAGAACAAGTTACTGATGTTACTAGCATTTACTCTAATCATTTTGATATATTAGAAGTGGCGAAGCGTGATGAATACTGGTGTCGAATTTCTGGTAAACGCCATAAAAATTAAATAAGCGTGAATATATGAGTGATAAACGAACCCTCTGCCCGACTTGTTCCACAATCTACAAAGTAACGGTTGCCCAGTTAACCATTGCTCAGGGCATGGTTTGTTGTCCCAAATGCACCACTTCATTTAATGCACTTTCTCATCTGGTGACTGAACCTCAGGCTTCAGCCACCAGCAGCACACCTGAAGCCACTGTTGAATCTCTCAATCCAGCTCAAAGTACATCAAAATTTGATGTAGATTTATATAACAGCAGGATTTCTTCTCGCCTCAACAACCTGCTACATATTTTCGATGAAAAAGTTGAAAACTCGAATATTGACCTGAAGACCTACCTGAATAATCTGAACTATTTTAGTACCGAGCCAATCAATGCCCTTCCAACCATGAACTGGGAAGAAGATACAAATGACAGAAGTCAGCGCTCTGTCTTGCAATATATTGGATGGACAGCAATAAATGTAGTGTTACTCGGCGTATTGGTCTTTCAGTTCTTCTGGTTTAACCCACAGTACTTAAAGAATAGCCATGTAATGGGTACAGCATTTAATGCCGTTTGTGATGTGTTCAATTGTTCTAATATGGAAGAACATTACAACCTGATTAATACCAAGAAAGTTAAAGTCACTGCATCAGGTTTGGAGCAAACCCAATTCACGGGCGAGTTGATCAATTATCACGACCGCAGCCTGGCTATGCCAATATTGCGTCTCGATTTAAAAGACAATGGGGTGATTAAAGCGTCCTATACGCTTTCACCTTCAGAATACCTGATTGAAAGTTTAGCGAGCATCCAACGTATTCCCAAAAATAGTCCTTTCAAATTTGACTTTAAGGTTCCAGTCGAGCGAAAAAGTTTCGATAGTTATACTTTAGAAATAATTCGCCCATAATATTGAAAAAAACTATTAAAAAAACAAAAAAAAGTTAAAAAAAATGCAGTTTTCTTGCTCACTTTTGCTTAGACAATGGTATGATACGCGCCACGAAAGCTATGTGCTGCCAACTCCTCGCGAATTTTTCACTAAAAATACAGTCTTGCCTAATGCGCTTATTTATTAATGCGTATCGAGCAGATTTTTTTGTGTTAATTTTGGGCAGTAACAAAAATTTAACTATTGTTACGCTTATTTTTCGACCAACTCGCAGAGATGTGGCAAGCTACTAGCTCAATGTAATGATTAAGTTTTAGAACTCCACTTTTAGGATCTAAAATGGAGTTCATTCAATTTCTAGACCACTTTTATATATCACTTTACCCAAGTGATATTTGATTTTTCGGATTAATTCGCATGAATAGCAAATCTCCTATTTTTACTGCACAATCTGATGTCGCTCTTCGTATTCACGTAGATCGCGCAGTTCGCCATTACTTTGCACAATTGCAAGGCGAGCAACCTTCTCAGGTGTATGACATGGTGCTAGCAGAAATGGAGAAGCCTCTTCTATCTGTAGTTTTAGAGTATACTCGTGGCAACCAGACTCGCGCTGCTGAGATTCTTGGCTTAAACCGTGGTACTTTACGTAAAAAGTTGAAAGCTCACGGTTTAATGAGTGAATAAATGATAAAATGCTTGCGGCCTCCGCAGGCATTTTTTTTGACCTGCTATTTAGCTTTTTTGATTTAATTCTTGATAACTGTGACGAAGATCATGACTATTAAACGCGCTTTAATCTCTGTTTCTGACAAAACTGGCATTGTCGAATTTGCACAAAACCTTGCTGCTCTTGGGGTAGAAATTTTATCTACTGGCGGTACTTATAAGTTGTTAAAAGACAACAACATCGCGGTAGTTGAAGTTTCAGAGCACACTGGTTTCCCAGAGATGATGGACGGACGTGTAAAAACACTACACCCAAAAATTCATGGTGGTATCCTGGCTCGTCGTGGTCTAGACGAAGCTGTGATGGCTGAACACAACATCGATGCGATCGATCTAGTTGTGGTTAACCTATACCCATTCGCTGCAACTGTTGCTAAACCAAACTGTTCACTTGCTGATGCAATCGAAAATATCGACATCGGTGGTCCAACAATGGTTCGTGCAGCTGCGAAAAACCATGCATCTGTAGGTATCGTTGTAAATGCATCTGACTATGCAACTGTAGTTGCTGAGCTTAAAGCTGAAGGTGCTTTATCTTATGCAACTCGTTTTGACCTAGCAGTTAAAGCGTTTGAACATACTGCTCAATATGACGGTATGATTGCATCTTACTTAGGCGCTCGCGTAGGTAAAGAAGAAGGTCAAGCAGATAAATTTGCTCGTACGTTCAATACTCAATTGAACAAAGCACAAGATTTACGTTACGGTGAAAACCCACATCAATCAGCTGCGTTCTATGTAGAAGAAAATGCAACTGAAGCATCTGTTTCAACTGCTAAACAGTTACAAGGTAAAGAATTATCTTATAACAACATCGCAGATACTGATGCAGCTCTTGAGTGTGTTAAATCATTCGCAAAACCTGCTTGTGTAATCGTGAAACATGCAAACCCATGTGGCGTTGCAGTATCTCTAGACGGTATCCAAGCGGCTTATGATCTTGCATACGCAACTGATCCTGAATCTGCGTTCGGCGGCATCATTGCATTCAACCGTGAATTAGACGTTGCAACTGCGCAAGCAATCGTTGACCGTCAATTCGTTGAAGTGATCATTGCACCAAGCGTTGCTGAAGGCGTGTTAGAAGTAACAGGTGCGAAGAAAAACGTACGTGTACTTGTATGTGGCGAACTTCCTGCAATTGATGCACGTGCTCCGCAAATGGATTACAAACGTGTGAATGGCGGTCTTTTAGTTCAAGATCAAGACTTAGGTATGATCACAAAAGACGACCTTAAAGTTGTGACTAAACGTGCACCAACTGAGCAAGAAATTGATGACATGATCTTTGCTTGGAAAGTTGCGAAATACGTGAAGTCTAACGCAATTGTTTATGCTAAAAACCGTCAAACAATCGGTGTGGGCGCAGGTCAAATGAGCCGTGTAAACTCTGCTCGTATTGCTGCGATCAAAGCTGAACATGCTGGTTTAGTGGTTGAAGGTGCAGTAATGGCATCTGATGCATTCTTCCCATTCCGTGATGGTATTGATAACGCTGCTAAAGCGGGTATCAAATGCATTATCCAACCGGGTGGTTCTATGCGTGATGAAGAAACAATTGCTGCTGCTGACGAAGCTGGTATTGCAATGGTCTTCACAGGTATGCGTCACTTCCGTCATTAATAGACACATGAAGATTCATTTAATTTTTTGAATCCTCCCTAGCCCTCCTTTTCTAAGGAGGGTTTTGTACGTCAAGTACTGCAAAAATGGGGCTCTCCTTTTGGAGATATGGGGATTTCTTTTAAACAGGATTGTAAAAGATGAACGTTTTAGTTTTGGGTAATGGCGGTCGTGAACATGCACTTGCATGGAAAATCGCGCAAGATGACAAAGTCGCAAAAGTATTTGTAGCACCGGGTAATGCAGGTACTGCAACAGAAAATAAATGCGAAAATGTTGCACTTAGCATTTTAGACAACGCTGCTATTATCGACTTTGCAAAAAACAATGCAGTTGATTTAGTGGTTGTTGGTCCTGAAGCACCACTTGTAAATGGTGTAGTCGATGCTTGTCGTGAAGCGGGTGTGAAAATTTGGGGTCCAACTCAATTTGCAGCGCAGCTTGAAGGCTCTAAAGCATTTGCTAAGCATTTCTTAAAACGCCACAACATTCCAACTGCTTTCTATGACGTGTTCACTGAAGTAGATGCGGCAAAAGCGTATGTTGAGAAAAATGGTGCGCCAATCGTAATCAAGGCGGATGGTCTTGCTGCGGGTAAAGGCGTAATCGTTGCAATGACAAATGAAGAAGCATTTGCTGCAATCGACGACATGCTTGCAGGCAACAAATTTGGTGATGCAGGTTCTCGCGTTGTGATCGAAGAGTTCCTTGCTGGTGAAGAAGCATCTTTCATTTGTATGATTGATGGCGACAACATTTTACCAATGGCAACTTCTCAAGACCATAAGCGTATTTTTGAAGGCGACCAAGGTCCTAACACGGGTGGTATGGGTGCTTACTCTCCTGCTCCTGTTGTAACGGCTGACGTGTTTGAAAAAACCATGAATGAAGTGATGCGTCCTACCGTTGAAGGTATGAAAAAAGACGGTCACGTTTATACAGGTTTCTTATATGCGGGCTTGATGATTGACGACAAAGGTCAACCAAAAGTGATCGAGTTTAACTGTCGTTTTGGCGACCCTGAAACACAGCCAATCATGATGCGTTTAAAATCATCATTAGTTGATTTGGTTCAAGCAGGTCTTGAAGGTAATTTACCGAAAGAAGCTGAATGGGATGAGCGTAAAACTGTTGGTATCGTACTGGCATCTAAAGGCTATCCAGAAACGTCTAGCAATGGCGATGTGATTTCAGGTTTAGATACTGAAATGACTGATGCGAAAGTCTTCCATGCAGGTACAAAAGCCAATGAAAATGGTGACATCGTGACTGCAGGTGGTCGTGTACTATGCGTGACTGCACTTGGTAATACCATTGGTGAAGCACAAGCGAAAGCATTAGAACTTTGCGAAAAAGTAACGTTTGAGGGTGTTCAATATCGTAAAGATATTGGTTACCGTGCGATTGCGCGTGAAAATGCTTAATTCTTTCTTGTAAAGTGATTAAGTAAAAACCCCGCGATGTGCGGGGTTTTTTTATAAATATGAAACTCAAATAATGGCTTTTATCATCTATATCATGATTAAAAATACACTTTTATAAAGGTTCTTTAAGATAATTTTTAAGTCGATTTTGTACTAATTTTTCAGTTAAATTATCTTTGTAGCTAAAATAGATAATCTCCACTCCATTTGCTTTACTGAGTTGAAGCTTTTCCTTATCCCTTTGCTTTGTCCGTTTTAAACCTTCTTCGCCACCGAATAGATCGACAGCAAGATAGTGTTGTTGCCCTTGGTACTCAATCGCTAAATTTAGCTCTGGGATATAGACATCGAACCTTTGTCGATTCAACCAACTTGGTGATGCTTCTCTTTGAACCGTGTATTGAGGAAATAGCAGATTGATGTAATTAAACAATAAGGTTTCATTAACCCACCTTTCACCTATACGCGCTACACCTTTTAACTCTCTAATATAGTTTTCCGACTCCCTTTCACTAATACCTTCTTGTATTGAGTGCTTTGTAATATATGCACCATATCTTCCTTTGAATACAGAACCTCCAAATACTAAGTCTGAATTTGTGTTAGTGCAAATGTGACAAATCGATTCTTTAAATGACTGCTTTTCTAATGCATTTTTAAGATGAGCATGTCTTACCATTAAACCATTCTGCTCTCTAAATATTGCATCTTTAAAACATAAGCAAAAGAAGCTTTCACCGGTCACTTTGTTATAGAAAGTCTGCCGCCATTCATAAAAGCCTAATTTTGATGGTAATAAACTTTTTGGGGGCGTCATTCGTGAATTAAGCTTTGTTAACAATGCTTGTGGGAATTCAACGGAAAGAAGCCGTATTGATGTTTTGTTTTTAGTTTTCATTTTTGTATTTTTGATATTGTACTTCCTTGTAACACCTCCTCCATACAGGAAATCACATAATAAAATAAATGAAGGTAGCTTAACGTCCGTGACCTCTAGATCAGTGACCTTATCACTGTGTAGCTCAAATTGAAGATAAGGAATTATCATTTTCCCTTTGTCTATATACTCTTTCAGCGATAAGTGATCGTCATAGTATTCAAATGGGTAGTTATGCTTTATGTCAGTTATTAAGACTGAATCCGGAGTACTAAAAAAGTGAATAAGAGCTTCATATAAATCTTCAAAAACTGTTGTTTTTTCCCGTCCAAGATTCTCTTGGCATAATGCGAGAAATTCATCCTCTGAAAATTTGTATCGCAACTCCATATTTACTCCTTATCAACTAAATATAAGTAAAAGCCTATTAAAATTAGCTTATTAAATTAAATCTTCCAAAAATACTATTCACTTATGTCAATTCCATCCTCATGTACACTATAAAATATTTACTTTAATCTCAGTTAGAAAACCCCCATACAAATTAATATTTAATATGCATATATTCATTCAAACCCCTCGCCTGATCCTCCGACAATGGCAAGACTCCGACACTGCCCCATTTATTCAAATGTGTGCAGATGACAAGGTCATGCGTTATTTCCTGAAAAAACTCAATACAACAGAAGCCACCGCTTTTCTGGAGCGTATCAAATCCGATATTAAAAAGCGCGGTTGGGGCTTATTTGTCGTAGAACTGAAAAGCACAGGCGAATTTATCGGATTTATTGGTTTAAACGTATATCCACCAGAATTAGCATTCGCCGATGCACCTGAAATTAGCTGGCGCTTGCTACCGCAATATTGGAATCAAGGCTATGCAACTGAAGGTGCAAAAGCTGTACTGAAATATGCCTTTAGAACCCTGCGTCTAGAAAAAGTCATTTCTTTTACTGCTCGCATCAACACACCATCAGAACGTGTCATGCAAAATATTGGCTTAGAAAAAGTAGGAGAATTTGACCATCCGCTTGTATCTGCTGATCATATCTTGTGTAGACACGTACTCTATGAAAAACAGCGTTCGGATTATCTACATATCCCCTTCTGTTAAAACATGCTTGCAGTCATGAACTAAGAAAACCAAGATCAGATCCTGCATCGCCTATTGAACATGAAGGAAAGATTTATCTCGTTAAGATAGAATTTCCTTAATTTCCCAAGAATCAGATATTTTTTTATGTTTATCTATATGCATTTTTATGCTTAATATCAGCAAAAATATTATAAAGCTCACTATTTAATCAAATATAATATTCAAATCAATTAAAGTAAAAATAATATATTGTAATTACTAATATTTTTTCAAAACTACTATTCATTTAATCAGATAAGCAGCCACTTTTTATTCACTATATTGAATAAACAATTATTGCTATGATTGCGCCCATTCAGAGTACTAAATTTGACTATATCTTTTATAAAATCTCTATTTACTCTCTCCAAATAGAAAACCGATATAGTGGTTTGGTGAACTCTGACCCGATCGAATTAACGTGAACTGTTGCAGTACATTTGCATTTTCCCTGCCGGAGCCACATGCGACATCGATCCAGGGTCAGATGAAAGTGTAATAAAACTCCACTTCAACATGACCTTAAAATGCATATACTTTAGGCAACACGAGAATTAGGACATCTTTATGAAAAAGCTACTTGGCGTTTTACTCAGTGCATCTGTATTAACACTCACCGCATGCGGAAAACAAGAAGCCCCTGCAACGGATGCAGCACAAAACAAAGATTCAGGTGAACTGCAAACCGTGACGATGGCCTCTACAGGTTCAGATGCTGATATCTGGCGCTACATTGCCACTTTGCCTGAAACCGAGCAAGCTGGCATCAAACTCAATGTGAAAAATTTCACTGACTATGTATCGATGAACACTGCGGTTGCCAATAAAGAAATTGATGTCAACGCATTCCAGTCTTATGCCTATATGGTGGCTTATAACGACGCCAATACACAAAAGATCGCGCCGCTTTCTACGACTTATCTTGAGCCAATGGGGATTTACTCAAGCAAAGTGAAAAAAGTTGAAGAGTTTAAGCAAGGTGCGACAATTGCTATTCCTAACGATGGCGCGAATGAATCACGTGCATTGTTACTTTTACAATCTGCGGGTCTGGTAAAACTTAAACCAAACTTTGACCTGGTAAAAGGTACGCCTGCTGACATCACTGAAAATGCGAAACAGATTGTCATCAAGCCAATTCAAATGGCGACTGCAGTCCGTGTGAAAGATGAAGTAGATGCGATTGTTCTAGGTAATACTTTGGCAATGGAAGGTGGTCTGAACGTATTGAAAGATGCGATCTATTACGAAGCGATTGATCAAAGTACTAAAATGAATGTTAACATTTTAGCTGTCGCTGCTGACCGTCAAAATGATCCTGTACTTCAAAAAGTTGGCCAGTTGTATCATACTCCTGCTGTGAAAGCCTATGTTGATGAACACTTTGGCGGTACAAAAGTTGCGGTAAACAAACCGGTAACTTATTTGACCGAAGCAAAGTAATACAATAATCAATACTCAAAACAGGCAAGGATAACTTGCCTGTTTTTTTATTCGTGATGCAGTATTTGACACTATGATTGAATTTAAAGACATCTCCAAACAGTATGAGCTGAAGGGCCAGACCTTACATGCCCTGAACCAGATCAACCTGCAGATTCCGACTGGCAGTATCTTTGGCATTATTGGCTATAGTGGTGCCGGTAAAAGTACCCTGATCCGCCTAATTAATCTGCTTGAACGCCCTACTTCTGGTCAGGTGATTATCAATGGCACGGACTTTACTGCTTTGGATGCCAAATCATTGCGTCAGGAACGTACCCAGATCGGCATGATTTTCCAGCACTTTAATCTCATGCAGACCAAAACCGTGGCTGCCAATATTGAAATGCCAATGAAACTGCTCGGCTGGAGTAAAGCTGAACGGGAAAAGCGTCTTGAAGAATTGCTGGACTTTATTGACCTGAAACATAAACGTAATGCTTTTCCAGACGAACTCTCTGGCGGTCAGAAGCAGCGTGTCGGAATTGCCCGCGCCTTAGCGAACCATCCGAAGATTTTATTGTGTGATGAAGCAACCTCAGCACTCGATCCGCAAACCACCAAGTCCGTACTGGAACTGCTGAAACGCATTAATCAGGAACAAGGCATTACCATTGTTATGGTCACTCATGAAATGGATGTAATTGAAACTGTATGTGATTATGTCGCAGTCATGGAAAAAGGTGATGTGATTGAAACTGGCTCTACCCTACAGATCTTTAGTCAGCCTCAACATCCGACCACAAAAAACTTTATTCAAACCGTGCTACAGCAAAACTTGCCCGTAAATATTCTGACGAATCTGGAAAATCAGAATCATCACAGTATTTATTGTTTAAAATTCTTGGGCAGCTCAGCTCAGGAAACCGTGATTCAAGGCGTCATTAAACAGTTTGATATCAGCTTGAATATCCTGTTTGCCAATATGACTGAAATTAATGGTTCAGTGATTGGACAGATGTTTATTCAGCTTCTCGGTGATCCCGCACAAATTACAGCGGCAATACAATATCTCAGAGATCATGGCGTACAGGTAGATCAGGCAGGAGTACAGGAATGAGAGACTTAATTGTACAGTGGCTCACTACGATCACTGCCCCATTCTGGAAAAGTTCGCTGTCCATGGATCAGTTCGTGACTGCACTGCAAGAAACCTTCCATATGGTGTTCTTCGCAATGCTGTTTGGCTGTATTTGGGGCTTTATTCAGGCCATCATTTTGCTGGTGACCCGTCCTGACGGCATTCTGCCAAACCGGGTGATTTATCATGGCTTAAACCCGATTGTAAATGCGCTGCGTTCCTTGCCCTTTATTATCCTGCTGATTGCCTTTATTCCACTGACCAAATTACTGGTGGGTACGTCTATTGGTACATGGGCCGCAATTGTGCCACTGACCATTTATATTGGTCCGTATATGGGCCGGTTAATTGAAACTTCATTGCTTGAAGTGAATGAAGGCATTATCGAATCGGCACAAGCGATGGGTGCCTCTCCCCTGCAAATTATTTTCAAGTTTATTTTGCCTGAAGCACGCAGCTCCCTGATTTTAAACCTGACCACAGCCACCATTAGCCTGATTGGTGCAACGGCGATGGCCGGTGCCGTGGGTGCAGGTGGTATTGGTGACCTTGCCATTTCCTATGGTTACCAGCGTTTCGATACCAGTGTGGTCATTTTGACCGTTATTGTGCTTTTATTATTAGTGCAATTTGTGCAGACCTTTGGTGAATGGCTGTCACGTCTGCGATAGCTAATTGTTTTAAATAAATTTAATAAAGTAAAACCTTCAACTTAAAGGTTTTACTTTAAGCAATCTGTCATAAATATTCTAAGTTTCTACAATTATCAGTATTTATTGATATTTCACCCATTTTTTTCATATCAAGACCAAAAAACTTATAAATAAAGTTGGCTCCAGCTTCTAAATACTCAATTGACTCTCTATCATTACAATTTAGTTTTAGCATTTGATTTATATAAGAATCATTCATTATATCCCAACGATTTAAAGGAGTAACTACTGTATAAACCACTGTGAGATCATTTACCTGAGCATCAATAATTGTACTCTTATCTTCATTTTGAATTGGTAAAGTCTTTGAAAAAGCAATAGTTTCAGTATACAGTTTTTGATTAATTGTAGATGTAGATAATGTCTTACTTTCTAACTCTTTTATCTCATGAGGAAGTTCGCTTTCATTGCTTTCAGTTTCATACTTTTCATCACTTTCAGGATGATAAGTTACTGTAACTGGTTTGACTTGCGATAAATCATTCATGAAATCAAAATAATTATTTAAATAACCATATTTGCCTAGTAATAAAATTAAACCCAAACATACCACACCACCCTTTAAAGCTAAAAATTTCTTAAAGTTCATATAAATAAATTATCATAAAATTAATATAATTTTATTTTATTAGTTAAATTTATCAATACTCCGACAACAAAACATATTTTTTCTTTTTGTTCAATTTTCAGCTTTATTTCTGTGAGATATCAAAAAATTTTAGTCTATATATAGCCTACTAGCATGCTAAACTATCCAGTGGTTTTTGCAGGGACTCATTTATGCACTTTGTTCATCTTGGTATTCATACAGAATTTTCGATTACTGAATCCATCGTACGGATACCGGACCTGGTCAAAGCTGCTGCTAATGACGAGATGCCAGCACTCGCGCTGACTGATTTATCTAATCTACATGCCGCAGTCAAATTCTATAAAAAATGCCTGGATAAAGGCATTAAACCGATTCTCGGTTCTGAAATCCGTCTGAATGATGCCGAACATCGTGTCACCCTGCTTTCCATGACCAACAAAGGCTGGCGCAACCTGACCGAACTGGTTTCTGAAGGTTATATTAGTGGCCAGCAGCTCGATATTCCTTGCGTACAGAAAGATTGGATCTTAAAGCAGCACGATGACATGATCATATTGCTGGGTATGCAATCCGATGTCGGCAAAATGCTGATTACCTCAAATCCCGATAAAGCTGAACCTTTACTACAGGAATGGGTAGAAAAATTTGGTAATCGCGTATATTTAGCGCTTACTCGTACAAGTCGTCCGAATGAAGACCTTTTCATTGAAGAAGCGGTCAAACTCGCCAAAAAATATAATATCGGTGTAGTCGCACATAATGACGTGCACTTTATTGCACGTGAAGATTTTGAAGCACACGAAGCACGTGTCTGTATTGCCGATGGTTATGTACTTGGTGATAATCGCCGCCCTAAAACCTATAGTCCTGAACAGTACTTTAAAAGCTCAACAGAAATGGCAGAGCTTTTCTCGGATATTCCAACCGCAATTGAAAACACCTTTCATATCGCAAGACGTTGTAATGTTACCTTGCGACTGGGCTTTAATGACCTGCCGGACTATCCGATTCCAGAAGGTCATACCATTGGCAGTTATTTCACCCATTTGTGTGAAGTCGGTCTGGAAGAACGCCTAGACTTTCTGTATCCACCTGAAAAACGTGGTGAGGACTGGCCGGAAATCCGTCAGCCTTATGATGAACGTCTGGCTTTTGAAATCAAAATTATTCTGGACATGGGCTTCCCGGGTTACTTCCTGATCGTAATGGACTTCATTCAATGGTCCAAAGGTAATGGGGTGCCGGTAGGTCCGGGTCGTGGTTCGGGTGCCGGTTCTCTAGTAGCCTATAGTTTAAAAATTACTGACCTTGATCCACTGCGTTATGACCTGCTATTCGAACGTTTCTTAAACCCGGAACGTGTTTCGATGCCCGACTTTGACGTCGATTTCTGTATTGCCGGTCGTGACCGCGTGATTGATTATGTGGCGCGTACTTATGGCCGGGATGCAGTTTCCCAGATTGCAACCTTCGGTACCATGGCGGCCAAAGGTGCAATTCGTGACGTGGCACGTGTCCTGGGTAAATCCTATGGTCTTGCCGATCGTATTTCCAAACTGATTCCAACCAAGCCTTTGGGCTTAAGCCTGGAAGAATCTCTGGAAGCCGAACCGCAACTAAAAGATGTGGTCACCAATCCATCCAACCCGGATTATGACGATGCTTCTGAAATCTGGGAAATGGCACTGAAGCTTGAAGGTATTACCCGGAATACCGGTAAACATGCCGGTGGCGTGGTGATTGCGCCAACCAAGCTGACCGACTACTCAGCCGTGATGTGTGATGCTGATGGTACAGCACGGGTTGCCCAGTTCGATAAGGACGATGTCGAAGCTGCCGGTTTGGTGAAGTTCGACTTCCTAGGTCTACGTAACCTGACCGTAATTGAAGATGCGGTTAAAAATATCAATAAGCGAATCCAGAGCGATAAACCGCTGGATATTGCTTACATCCCCTTAGATGACAAAGATGCCTATCTGGTCTTTGCTGAAGCCAATACCACAGCGGTCTTCCAGTTTGAATCCGTGGGCATGAAAAAGATGCTGAAAGAGGCACGCCCAAGTAAATTTGAAGAGATTATTGCTTTCGTATCATTATACCGTCCGGGTCCAATGGATCTAATTCCTGACTTTATTCATCGTATGCACGGCGGTGAGTTTGAATATCTGCATCCTCTGCTAGAAGGCGTATTAGAGCCAACTTACGGGATTATGGTCTATCAGGAACAGGTCATGCAGGCTGCGCAGTTCTGTGCCGGCTATACCCTTGGCGGCGCGGACTTGCTGCGTCGTGCGATGGGTAAGAAAAAGCCTGAGGAAATGGTCAAGCAGCGTAAGATCTTCATTGAAGGTGCTGCGAAAAAAGATATTGATGAAGCTACTGCTAACCATATCTTCGACTATATGGAAAAATTCGCTGGTTATGGTTTTAACAAATCGCATGCAGCCGCTTACGCACTTGTTGCCTACCAGACAGCCTGGCTGAAAGCACATTATCCGGCTGAGTTCCTGGCAGCGGTGATGTCTTCGGAAATGCAGAATACAGATAACGTAGTATTCCTGATTGATGACTGCCGCAAGAACAATCTGGAAGTGTTACCACCGTCAGTCAATATGTCGATTTATCAGTTCCATGCTACTGATGAAAAAACCATTGTCTATGGTTTGGGAGCAATCAAAGGCGTGGGTGAAGCGGCCATGCAGTCGGTGATCGAATCACGTCAGAAAGAAGGTCCATATAAAGACCTGTTTGACTTCTGTCACCGTATCGACCTGAAGAAAATCAACAAACGTACGCTCGAAGCCTTGATCCGTGCTGGTGCACTGGATTGCTTGGGCATTGAACGCGCTGATTTAATGGCACAGCTTCCTGAAGCAGTACAGGCTGCAGATCAGGCCCGTCAGAACCGTGAAACCGGGATCATGGATCTATTTGGTGAAGTTGAAGAAGTTCAGCGTAAACCGGCCAAACCGGTGAAACCTTGGTCTGATGAAGTTCGTCTCAAAGGTGAAAAAGATACACTCGGCCTATATCTAACGGGTCACCCAATTGATGTATATCGTAATGAGCTAAAAGCATTCGTACCTTGTCAGATCAATGAATTAACCCCGACCCGTCGTGGTGTAACGACTGTGTTTGCTGGTCTGGTAGTCGATGTCGCTAACTTCCCGAACCGGATGATGGTGACATTAGATGATGGTACGGCACGTATCGAAATCTCCACCAACCATGAACGCTTCCAGCGCTTTAAAGACATCGTTCAGGTGGATAAAGTCGTGGTGATTGAAGGTGAAATTTACGAGCGTGAAGGTTTTGATCGCCCGATGGGACGTTTGACCAAAGCCTTTAGCCTGAACGAAATCCGTCAGAAACGTGCTAACAGCATCAAGATTACCTTGCAAGCTGAACATTACAGCAAAACCCTCAGCCGTGACTTGCAGCAAATTCTGATGCCATATACCAATGTGGATATGAGCACGCATATTCCAGTGATTCTGTATCTGGATTATGGCTATGCCACAGCCGAGCTGCATCTGGGCCTAAACTGGAAAGTTGCGCCGCTAGATGAGCTGCTCGCCAAGTTGCGTGACTATTTTGGTAAAGCTGCCTTGCATATTGAATACCAGGTTAAATCTAAAGCCGCCCGCGCGGTATCTTATGAAGAAGCCAAGCCGGTTGAAGTGCCACCTCCTCCTGCAGATATGAGTATGGATGATGCCATGGCACAGTATGAAGCCGAGTCTCAGCCGCAATATTCATAAATTCTGACCTTTAAAATACTTATATTGGAATCATCATGAGTCAAATTGACAATGCTGCTGTTTCAGCACATCTCTCCCATGTGCGTATTGTCATGGTTAATACCACCCTGCCTGCCAATATTGGTAGTGCCTTACGTGCTATGAAAACCATGGGCCTGTGCAAACTGGTCTTGGTTGCACCAAAAACCTACCCGCATCCAGATATTGATGCGCTGGCTGCAGGTGCGACCGATCTGATCGAACAGATTGAAATCGTCGAGACACTGGAAGACGCGATTAAAGATTGTCAGGTGGTTTTCGGTACCAGCGCGCGTAGCCGTACCATTCCCTGGCCTCTTCTGGATGTGCGTCCTGCGGCTGAAAAAGCGCTGTCTGCGGTCGTGCAAGAGCAACAGGAAATTGCGATTCTGTTTGGTCGTGAAGACCGTGGCCTGACCAATGAAGAACTGGCGATGGCCAATTATCATCTCACTATTCCTGTGAATACTGACTACGGCGTACTCAATGTAGCTCAGGCAATTCAGGTGATCTGCTATGAACTGCGTATGGCTGCATTGGATCAGGTAGAACATCCGCGTGATCCTAAAGCCACCATGCAGGTCATTGATGGCATTGAAATGGAATGGGATGAACCGCTGGTGAATCATGAACAGATGGAACAGTTCTACCCGCATCTGGAAAAAATGCTGGCAGAAATTGAGTTTATGGATCCAAAAAATCCACGATTATTGCCTTTACGCTTGCGTCGCCTATTTGGACGTATACAATTAGATCGTATGGAATATCATTTACTCCGTGGGATTTTCAGTCGGGTTCAAGCCTTGAATAATGGTACCTGGAAGAAATCTTCACACACTACCCAACAGGACAAGGATCAAATCTAATGTTTAAACAGCTCAAAGAGGATATACAGGCTGTCTTCGCGCGCGATCCTGCTGCACGCAACACCCTGGAAGTCTTGACCACATATCCTGGCATTCACGCGCTGATGATGCATCGTGTGGCGCATGAATTGTGGAACAAAGACTGTAAAGGCACGGCACGTGCTTTATCCTCATTCAGCCGTTTTGCGACAGGAATTGAAATCCATCCGGGTGCCAAGATTGGCCGCCGTTTCTTTATTGACCATGGTATGGGTGTGGTGATTGGTGAAACTGCAGAAATTGGTGATGATGTTACCCTCTATCACGGTGTGACCTTGGGTGGTACGACCTGGAATAAAGGCAAGCGTCATCCAACTTTAGAAGATGGCGTTGTCGTAGGTGCCGGGGCAAAAATTCTCGGTCCATTTACCGTAGGTAAAAATGCCAAAGTGGGTTCAAATGCAGTCGTTACCAAAGCTGTTCCAGAAAATACAACTGCTGTCGGTAACCCTGCCCGGTTTATTACCAAAGACCAGCCGAAAGATGAGGCTGAAGCACGTCGACGCGATTATGCAGAAAGTATCGGGTTCCAGCCATATGCGACCACACAAGATCAGTCCGATCCGATTATTGAAGGCATGCGTGTCCTGCTTGATCGTATTCAACAAAATGAAAAACGCATGAATATGCTTTGCAACCGTTTATCTATGCTTGACCCTACTTTCAAGAAAAACCAGTTGAATGAACATCCGCTTAGCGAGGAAGATATGAAGATTCTGGAAGAAGCTCGCCGTGAGTGCGAAGCACAGACTTCTCAGTCTAAGGCCTGATCAAAACGGTAACACGCAGTAACTTGCATGTTTGCTACAGTTTTCTTAGACTGACGAACATGCAAACTCACAATTTTCCAAAATAACATAAATGGATGTATACCATGACATTTAAGCCTTTGGCACTTGCCTGCTTAGCAGCGCTCGCATTGACCGCATGTTCAACTCCATCCCAAAAGCAAAACACACCTAAAAATGCAATGGTGTTCGCTGAGCCGGAACTGACTCCACCATTTTATGCATTAAATCCATTCAATTATAACGAACCACCTCCATTTGAAGTGCACTTGCAAAAAGCTGCTGCTGCACCTGTAACCAAAATGGTGGTGAACCGTGCTGATAATCCATCCGAAAAAATTACCCTTGATGTGAATCGTCTGATCATTCCAACTGTAAACAGCACTACACGTTCTATGCGTTATGCGACTTTAGCTGGGCCGAATGAAATTGATATCACTGAAATTGATGATTTCTTGCAATTAGTTGAAGGTAAAGCACGTCACTACCCACCACGTTTTAGTGACCGTCAGGAACGTAGAGGCTTTGAACTGAAACTGAGACGTGTAACTCAGGAACTCGATACTTTAGCTGCCAACAATAATGCCTCTTTCGACATTTTAATGCGTGCATTTAAAGCCAGCGTCATGGCACGTAACCTAGACCTAGGTTCAGTCTACACCACTAAATCTTTGGCCTATGCACAGCGTATTCTGAAATTGAACCAAGATGATGCTGAAGCAAACTTCTGGTTCGGTTTTGGCCTGTCTGAGGGTGGCGGTCAGCGTGAAGCAATTCCATATCTGGAAAAAGCCATGAAAGCGGGTGTTCAGGAAGCGTATTTATCTGCGGCAAATAACTACATTGCCATGGAAAATAAAAAGAATGCAGTTCAGGTATTGAAAAATTATAAGGTGAAATACCCACAAGAAGCACAAGTAGCAGATCAGTTGATTCAGGAAATTGAGAAGCAAGGTCGCTGGAATGTATGGCAAGTGCTGACACCAAAAAATTAAGGTGAAAATACTCGTGATTCGAGTTACAAAATAGACTGCTTCGGCAGTCTTTTTTTTGATAAAAATGAGTAGAATACAGAATATTATTTCAATATTTAACAGAGCTCTAGATTTCATATGCACTATAAAATGAATAACGCATTCGTCCTCTGTTCACTACTGCTTACCTTGGCTTTGACTGGCTGTCAGGTGGTCAGTGTGAAAGAACAAGCCTTCAATGTCACCATCATTAATGAACGTGACAGCATTTTGACCCGGGATAAACTAAGTGAAGCCAGCCTGAATGTTCTGTCCATGACCGGGCGTGAAGCACGCGTTTGTACTGAACAACCGCAGGAATGTGTAGAGGCGCTCAAGGAAATTCCACAGATTCTGGATGAACAGCTCTTATCTACTGCCAGTGAATTGTATCTGGCCAAATCGCTGCAATTGGGTAAAGGTTCAGAATGCAAAAGCAGCGTTCTGACCAAGACCCAATCTGAAGAAAAAAAGCAGCTACAAAAGCAGAACATCCAGAAATGCCAGGATCAGCAGCTGGTGATGCTGGACCAGAGTATTCGTTATAGCTATGCCTATCTGTTCAAAACCCAGCGTGCGCCACAAGATCGTATCTTTGACAACCGTCAGGTACAGATTCGTGACTTTTATAACCTGGCGATCTCGCATTTGATCCATGTTTATTCCGAGCGTCATCAGGCCAAAGAAGGCAGCCGCAAGATTCAGGTCGGCAACAGCATTTATACAGTAGATTTCGAAAACTATCCTGAAATTAAGAACCAGCCTTTTGAGAAGCTCATGTCGACCTATAACATGAATTTCTCTGGTCTACGTTCAATTACCCGTCGAGACGGTTTTGGTTCGGAATTTGTAGTGGTCCTTCCCGAAGAGAAACGCATTACTCCAAATAACAAATATATTGTCGATCCTTTGAATTTCAAATATGCAGAAGGCAGCAATCCGAATATTCATTCAGCACGTTATCTGGCCACCACCATTACCGCCGTCCCTAAATCTGCGACCAGTGTTGATCAGATTATTAATGGTCCGGAATTTCAGCTCAAACTGCATGACCCCTACAAACATGAAAAAGTAACCGTTGCAGGTAAACAATATGCACTGGCTGCAAATTTCTCGGCACCCTATGGTCTATGGCTGGCTGAAAATAACCTGGGACGTGCTGCCTATCTGGTGCTGATTGACCGGGATGACAACCTGATCATGCCGCATCTTTATATGCTCGAACCCTACAATCCGAAGAAAAAAGTGATTGTCCTGATCCATGGCCTAGCCAGCAGTCCTGAAGCCTGGATCCGTCTAACCAATGACATCATGGGTGATCCGGTACTGCGTGAAAATTTCCAGGTCTGGCAAGTATTCTATTCAACCAATATGCCAATTCTGGAGAGCCGTTATCAGATCAATGCCCTGATTCAGCAAGGTTTCCAACGCATCAATGCACAGGATCCTGCCAAAAAAGATGCCGTACTGGTTGGTCATAGTATGGGTGGCGTGATCGCCCGCCTCTTGGTGAGTGATGCCAATCTGATTCCACGTACGGAAGAACTGATTAATAACCGCCGTATCGAACGTTTCCGCAATAATTCATTATTTAAAGCGCGTCTACAGCTTAAACCGATTCCAAACTTTAGCCGAGGTATTTTTCTGGCTACCCCACATCGCGGGACTGATTATGCAGATCGCTGGTTTACCCTGGCAGCCCGTAAAATTATCCGCTTACCCGGTGCATTTCTGGGCGCATTTGCAGATACTCTACAAGGTGATATTGGGCTGGATGATTTCATCAAGGAAATTGGTCATGACCTGATTCAGAACGGTCCAAGCGATTTATCCAAAAATTCGAAATTCAATGCCCTGACCCGTGATGTCGTGCCATATAAAGGCTTTAAATTCCATAACATCATGGGCAATATGACGGATAGTAACGATAAATCAGTGATGACAGATGATGTGGTTCCCTATCAAAGTGCCGAGCTAAAAGGTGCAATCTCTGAGGAAATTATCAAAGGCGGTCATTCGATTCAGGAAACCCCTGAAGCTGTACTCGAATTACGTCGTATCTTACGCTTGCACCTGACTGAACTAGGTTTATATAAACCACAAAAAGTACTGAAATAAGCGTAAAAAAACCGAAGTTAAAACTTCGGTTTTTTATTTTTCTATCTTCCTGAATAATTAGCAATCCAGATTTATTTAATTTCAGCTAATGAGTGTTCATAGGAGATGATAAAGATAGTCCTACAGTTAAATTAATTTCTTGTGATTTATATGAAATATAAATTTTACGCACATTACAGGGTATTTCTTTAGCAGGATATTTTATCCGTGCTATCAATAGCTTAAAGGTTGAATACAACTTTAAATATTAGCAGTCAGGCGACTGTATTTGCTTAGCAATGGTAGCTTATAAAATAAGATCGCTCCGCGTCACTCTAAAAACAATGTATATATGATTGAAGGCCGATTCATATCCGTATTTTTTCGTATTTAAAACCAGCAATCTTTCAGCCGACTCGACAGAAGTCATCGAATCCATTTCTTTCTAAAAATTAATTTTGCTAGACTTAGCTCAAGACACATTTTGCATGGCTGTTTTGATGGTTTCTGCTTGAGCAAATGAATAGCGACTATATTACTATATTGCTGTCAGACCATCATCAAAAAACAGCCTGCCTATTATTTTTAAAGGATTTCTTCTTAATGACCAGTTCAGAACTCATGACTGATCTTTCTACCTTAACACCTATGATGCAGCAATATATGTCTGTAAAGATGCAGCATCCGCATTCATTGATGTTCTATCGCATGGGTGATTTCTACGAACTGTTCTTTGAAGATGCCCATAAAGCAGCCAAAATTCTTGGCATTACTCTGACCCATCGCGGTAAGGCCAATGGCCAGCCGATTCCAATGGCAGGTGTGCCTTTTCATGCGGCAGAAGGCTATCTGGCCCGTCTGGTGAAAAAAGGCGAAACCGTGGTGATCTGCGAACAGATTGGAGAGGTCACAGGTAAAGGCCCGGTTGAACGTGGCGTGGTACGGATTATTACCCCTGGAACATTAACCGATGATGCCCTGCTGGGTGCACATCAAACCTCTAATCTGGTTGCGCTATGTATTCAGCAAAATAAAATTGGAATTGCCCTGCTAGATCTGAGCGCCGGTATTTTCAAGGTACAGCAAATTGATTATGACCTGAACCAGCTGGCGATTGAGCTGGCACGCCTGATGCCTAGCGAAATTGTCGTTGATGAGAATCTGCAAGAGCAGGATCTGATTGAACATTTAAAACGCCAACTGGATGTACCGGTCAGCAAACGTCCAAATGTCGACTTTAACCTGAACAATGCCCAGAAAACTCTATGTGACCAGTTTGCTGTAAGTACACTGGCAGGTTTTGGGATTGATCATCTGCCACTCGCCAAAGCTGCAGCGGCTGCATTGATTCACTATGCCAAAGAAACCCAGAAAACTGCGCTGCCGCATATTCGTACTATTCAGCTAGAACAAAGTTTTGACTTTATTGCGCTAGATCCAGTGACTCGACGCAACTTAGAGCTGATTGAACCCTTATTTGAACATGGTACTTCGCTGTTTCAGTTGATCAATGATTGCCAGACAGCGATGGGTGGCCGCCTGCTGAGTCGTACCCTGATGCAGCCCTTACGCGATACTGCCATTTTGGATGAGCGCCTGGATGCGACTCAGGTATTATTAGACGGCTTCCATGAATCACCAGTACGTCTGGTCTTAAAAGAAATCAGTGATATTGAACGTGTATTGAGCCGTATTGCACTCGGCAGTGCACGTCCACGTGATCTGGTTCAGCTGCGTCAGGCCTGTGCCCAGATCCCATTCCTGCGTCATGCACTACAACCGATGGTCAACCAGCAGCAGTCCAAATTACTCGTCCAACTGAATGAAGAACTTGGTGATTTCCATGGCCTACATCAACGCTTGATATCAGCCATTGTGGAAAATCCACCTGTTCTGTTACGTGATGGCAATGTTATTGCCGAGGGCTTTGATGCAGAACTGGATGAATTACGCAAAATCCGTGATCATGCTGGGCAGTTCCTGATTGATCTGGAAATAAAGGAGCGTGAGCAAAGCGGCATTCCAACCCTGAAAATTGGCTACAATCGTGTCAGTGGCTACTATATTGAACTGACCCGTGCACAGGCTGAACAGGCACCGGAACATTATATTCGTCGCCAGACATTAAAAAATGCTGAACGTTACATCACGCCAGAGCTGAAAGCTTTTGAAGATAAAGTCCTCTCCAGCGAATCGCGTGCACTGGCGCGTGAAAAATTGTTATTTGAAATGCTGCTGGATGAATTGCGTGAGGACATTGGCAACCTGCAAATGATGAGCAGTGCCATCGCACAGATTGATCTGCTGTGTAACTTTGCGCATCAGGCACGCTTACGTAACTGGTCACGTCCAAAATATAGTCCGGAAATTGGCTTAAAAATCCAGGCAGGTCGTCATCCCGTGGTGGAAGCATTAAGCAAAACTGCCTTTACCCCGAATGATACACAACTGGATTATCAGCACCGGATGGCAATTATCACCGGTCCAAACATGGGTGGTAAATCTACCTTTATGCGTCAGACTGCACTGATTGCCCTCTTGGCCTATTGCGGTAGCTATGTTCCAGCGCAGGCTGTAACTTTAGGTCCAATTGACCGCATCTTTACCCGGATTGGTTCAGCAGATGACCTGTCTACAGGTAAATCCACCTTCATGGTAGAAATGACCGAAACTTCGCAGATTCTGCATCATGCGACAAGTCAATCACTCGTGCTGATGGATGAAGTCGGCCGTGGAACCAGTACCTATGATGGTCTGTCTTTGGCTTGGGCATGCGTACTGGATCTCACCCGTCGTATTCAATGTTTATGTCTGTTTGCTACGCATTATTTTGAGTTGACTGAACTAGCTAGCGAATCAGGTATTGATAACTACCATGTGACTGCCCGTGAAGTGAATGGCAATCTGATCCTGCTACACAAAGTGCAACAAGGTCCAGCCAGCCAGAGTCATGGTCTACAGGTCGCTAAACTTGCCGGTATTCCAGCAAGCGTGATCCGGGAAGCACAAAACCGACTGCGTATTCTGGAAAAGCAGCATCATACCAAGCCTCAAAGTCCACAACCTGATCTGTTTGCGATTGAACAGGTAGAAACAGTCATTGAACGGATTGTAGAGGTGGAAAAACCATCAGCTGCGCTTGAATTGCTGGAAGATATTGATGTCGACAGCCTCAGTCCACGTGAAGCCTTACAGCAGCTTTATGCATTGAAAGACCTGCTGAAACTGCCAGGTTAAAACCCTTAACCGCCTCATTTAATATGAGGCGGTTTTATATAAGGCGGTCATAATCTCTGAATTTGATAGCTGCATAGGTTTTTTGTAAAAATAACAGCCCTATATATAACAAATATCAATAAAAGGAATTGTTAGTTGCTGCAGTTTTTGCCTAAAATACACATTAGTTATTAGAACCATATTTTTTAGGTAGCTGTCGCCATGACCTTCGTTGTCACTGAAAATTGTATTAAATGTAAATATCAAGACTGTGTTGAAGTTTGCCCTGTAGATTGTTTCTATGAAGGTCCGAACTTCCTTGTAATTAACCCGGACGAATGTATCGACTGCGCGTTATGTGAACCAGAATGTCCTGCAAATGCAATTTTCTCTGAAGATGAGTTACCTGAGGGCCAGGAAGTATTCATCGAATTGAATGCTGAGCTGTCTCAAAAATGGCCGAATATCACTCAAATTGGTGATCAGCCAGCTGACCGTGAAGAATGGAACGGTAAGGCAGATAAACTGCAATATCTTGAAAAGTAATTTTCAAACCTCCAAAAAAGATCAGCATAGTCTGGTCTTTTTTTATACCTGATGCACACATTTCATTGCAATTTATCCTGAATTTCTTCGCAAAAGTGGACTAAAATAGCGCTATTTTATAAATACCTGATTTCTAATAATGAAGCATTTTTACAAGGGATTATTGGGTCTCAGCATGATCCCTTTTGTCATGGTGGGCTGTACCACTGCGACAAAAAAACCAATGACCTCACCAGATGGAAAACGGATTTACATTCCTCAGGAACGGGTTAAGGTTGACCGTAAGGTGCTGCCTAAAAGTATTCCTTTTGCCTATACCAACTGGGCAGCCGTAGCAAATAACCTCTCTCGTGTACGTGAGTATGAGGTATTTTTAGAACGCAACGCGGTAGGCAATATTATTCCAAGTTTTGAATTGATGCGTACTGCACGTGATTGGTCACGTTGTGGTGGATCACAATATATGGTGCCAAGCCGTGAGCTATGGAACAATCAGTTACCAACCTTACGTGTATTTAAATATCTGGTTGCAGCGAATATCCTCAATGATTTTGAAGTGACCTCAGTTTACCGTGATCTGCCACTCAATAAATGTGCCGGTGGTGCCAACTCTTCACGTCACCTGTATAACTCTGCCATTGATTTCCGTATTGGACCGGAATTCCCGCAACCAGAAGATTATGCCTATATTGAAAATACCAAGTTCAAACTCTGCCAGTTCTGGATACAGCACGGTCAAAGCCTGAATATGGGCTTAGGTCTATATGCTTCAGGTCAGATCCATATTGATACCCAAGGTTACCGCACTTGGGGACCGGATTTGAGCCGTAGATCTTCAATGTGTAATTACTAAGTCATTCCAACCACAATACAGAATGTGTGAATAATTCTGTATTGTTCATTTTTAATGCAAATATAGAACAATAAATTGCGCTCGACTGTGAAAGGTTTAAAATGCCTGCATCGCAACAAAGGTGCTCAAGTTATGCAACAAATGTGGACAGATCTCGATAATTATATTGAGTCACATTTAATCCCAGATGATCCGATTCTGAAACAAACTCTTGAAAATACAGCTGCGCATGGATTCCCTGATCATCTGGCGGTAGCCGCCAATCAGGGCATGCTGTTACAGATGCTGATTCAGATGAATAGCTGCAAGCGTGTACTTGAACTGGGAACTTTTGCTGCATATAGCACCATGTGGCTGGCTCGTGCCCTGCCTGAAGATGGCTATATCCTGACCATTGAAGGACGTGATACGCATGCCGCGATGGGTCAGGAAAATATCGACCGTGCCAACCTTAAGCAGACAGTCGAACTTAAATGTGGCCGTGCCGCAGATATTCTCAAAGCCCTGCCAGAAGATACTGAACCCTTTGATTTTATATTTATTGATGCGGATAAACAGAGCTATCCTGAATATCTGGAACTCAGTCTAAAACTGTCTCGCTCAGGTACAGTGATCTTTTTAGATAATGTTATTCGTGCTGGGGCAATTATTGATGCGGACAATAATAAGCCAAGTATTGAAGGTATTCGCAGCATGTTTGAAGCGATGCAAAATCACCCGCGTCTACTTTCCAGTACTGCTCTACAGACCGTGGGCAGCAAAGGTCATGATGGTTTTGCACTGGCTATTGTCAAATAACACTCTGCGCGCAAAAAACACCCAATAAAGTATTTTAAATATATAACAATAACTTATACAATGTAACCACAGAGTTATCCACAATATTTGAGGATAACTCTGATTATTTTTAAATCAAACCGTAACAATTTCCAACATCACGCTTTTGACTTTGGTGGAATTGTTATTTTAACTTTATTACGCTTTTTCTAGCATTTTTCCTTATTTGGCCACCAGAAGTGGGACTTTAGAATTGCGGAAGATCGTGGTCGCAATACTGCCCAGGAAGAACTGATGAATCTTACTGTGACTGAAGGCACCGAGCACAATCAACTGAATTCCCTGCTCCTGCTGATAAGACAGGATATTCTCTGCCACGTCGCCATAGCGGTATTCGAAAATAACATCCAGACCAGCTTCTTTCAGATAATTCAGTGGTTCATTCAGGATTTCTGCATGATCTCCGACATAGAGCAAGTGACACTGCAGCTGTTTCAGCAAATCACTTTCCGCAATACGTTTCATCATCTGGATACAGGTTGGTGAATATTCATAGGCAAAGATAAAACGTGTCGGCGGCTTAAAGTTTTCACCCACCGTCATTACCGCACAATTGGCACCACGGATAAAGTTTTCCACATTGGTGCCCATCGGCTTGTTTTTCTCAGCCGAGCGTTCACCCAAACGTCCAATGACGACAATATCATCGGGTCTGAGTAACTGAAAGCTTTGTTCCAGGAAATCCCCTTTTTCCTGAATATGGATGGTGTTGATATTGTGTTTTTCTTTGATCTGGTCAGAAATGTGTCGCAGCAGATTATTGCTATAGTCTAAAGCCAATTCACTTTGTTTCTGTTCAAGTTCGGCCAGTTCTTTCAGCAGCATGGCATTACTTTCAAAACCGATCACGCCGCTGATTTCCCCCAAATGGTAACTTGCAGGGTAATAATCCAAAACTTGTAATAACACCAGCTCACGATGGGTCTGCTTGGCAATCCATGCAGCCGCTTCTGCGAGGGCATTAATGCATGGAGAAGAATCAATGCAGGCAATGACACGTTTCATGTTTAGCCTCTCTCGTTATAATAAAAGTTCTTAGATATTTTTAAGTTAGCATAGCCTTTAGCAAATGTGCAGCGAATTCTGTAGCACAGGATTTGAATTATGTTATTTTTTATGTGATGTGCTAGTGGCTTATACGTTTTTGACCCGTCAAAGCTATCCTCGTATTACCTGCAACGCTAAAAATCTATTAATCCCGGTAGCGAATCAGTTTGGCTGGATTACCTGCAACAATCATGCGTTCACCCACATCTGTGGTCACCATACTGTTCATCCCGACAATGGCCTGATCTGCGATTTTCACCCCGTCTTTAATGCCAACATGAGCACCGAGCCAGACATCACGGCCAATCTCAATACCCCTTGAACGTACCGGCTGTTTATAAATAGGCTGCTCCAGCTCCATCCCATGGTCAAAAGCATACAGGTGACAATAGGCTGCCATACGAACCTGATCATGCAGCTTAATGCCAACCCGTCCACCATCTAAAATACAATGATGATTAATCGCGACTTCATTGCCAATTTCTAATGGTCCATGCAAGGTACAGTCAGCTGCGATAAAGCTATGATCACCAATCACGATTTTTCGGCCCGGTTCAGCGAAAATATGTGCCAGTGGTGAAATAAAGCAGTTCTCCCCAATCTCGACTGTTTCCATGTCACGCAGATAATCCTGATATTCGCGCTGCCACTGCTCTGCCCAAGCCCGATTTTTTGGCTTGAGTGACCAGTATAGCCACGGCATATAATTAAGACGATGCTTATGCTGCTCGCGGTATTTCAGTAAAGGATCCTGCTCAGTCATCTTCGGGCTCATCTATAATCTTTAAGGCTTCACGTCCGCGGCTGATATCCTGAATTTTCAAGGCAAATGGCTCAATCTGATGTTTTTGCATTTGCGCAATAACCTCGACGCCTGCTGCGGTATAATTTTCCTGATAATCAATCTGTTGCTGATTTAGCTCATACTGAAAAATAGCCCATTCACTAAAATTACAACGAAAGGATACTTTTTTCTTTTCAATCAGTTCAATCTTTTCAGCCAAGACTAAGCATTGACCCGCACAGCCTCCATAAGCACGAACCAGACCACCCGTACCCAGCTTGATTCCACCATACCAGCGATTCACCAGCACCAATACATTGGTCAGTTCATTGCCTTCAATGGTTGCTAAAATCGGTCGACCTGCAGTTCCGGAAGGTTCACCATCATCATTAAAACGCACATTATGTCCGATCTTCCATGCCCAGCACTGATGCGTCGTTGTGGCATCACGATAAGCTTCCAGAAAATCCTTTACATCCTGTTCGGATTCCACCGGTGTAGCAAAGGCCTGAAAACGGCTTTTCTTGATCTCTTCTTCAAAACTGACAAGGCTGGCAATGGTAAAAGGCATTGGATTCAAACAATAACATCACTGTGCTGCAGTATAACGTGTTTGCTGGCACAAACAAAAAAAGCCCCTATACATAGAGGCTTGATTTTGCACAACTACAATGCAGAATTAGCGTTCTCGTAATGCTTCTTTGGCTTTGTTAAACGGTTTGACCAAGTAGTCCAGTACCGTTTTTTCACCCGTACGGATATCCACGGTCGCCACCATACCCGGGGTGATATTAAATTCCTGTCCGGCTTTATTGGTCAGCTTGTCATTTTCGGTACGGATATAAACGCGGTAGTAAAACTGGTCCTGCTTGACTTCATCACGCAAGGTATCCGGAGAAATCACGGTGACTTTACCTTTTAAACCACCATAAATCGAATAATCATAAGCGGTGATTTTGACCAGCGCTTCCTGATCTGGACGGATAAAAGCAATATCACGTGGTGAAATACGGGCTTCAACTAGCAGTTTTTCATCAAGTGGTACAATAGTCATCAGCTTGCCATTTTGTGGAATGACACCACCTAAAGTCATGACATCAATTTCTTTCACTACGCCACGTACTGGCGATTTGAAAATAGTCCGGTTCAGCGTATCAGATTTACCACGTACCACCTGTTGCTGGGTTTCCACATCGGTATTGGCTTTAGCCAGTTCCTCACGTGCCTTCACAAAATACTGGTTCCGCACATCATTCATCTGATTTTGCAAATCATTGGCTTCACGCTTTAAACGTAGAACTTCCACTTCACTTGCTGCACCTTTTGCAACCAATGGTTCGGTCATTGCCAGTTCTTGCTGCACCAGCACCAATGCCTGTTTTAAACCTGCCAGAGATTCTTCCAGATTGGCACGGCGCGATTTATACAATGCAGTTTCTTCTGTCACCAGTTTTGGCTCTTTGAGCACTTCAGGTGGGAAAGACAACGGCGCACCGCTGACTTCAGCACGTAAGCGTGCTGCGGTTGCACGCGAAGAAATTAACAGAGAAGCCGATTCACCTACATTGGACTCAAAACGGGTGGGATCAAGCTGAGCCAATACCTGACCCTGCTCGACAATTTCACCTTCTTTGACATTCAGTTTGGTGAGAATACCTCCTTCCAGAGACTGAATAACCTGCTCCTTGGAAGACGG
This sequence comes from Acinetobacter sp. ASP199, assembly GCF_022700675.1. NCBI lineage: Bacteria > Pseudomonadati > Pseudomonadota > Gammaproteobacteria > Moraxellales > Moraxellaceae > Acinetobacter > Acinetobacter sp. ASP199. Next base: position 1,230,857 of record NZ_CP062182.1, on the reverse strand, counting down.
AATAACTTTACCGGTACCTGTCGAAACTTCTTCCAGCTTAAACAGCCATGCCCACGTCAGCAGAATCAGTAAGCCTATACCGATGATCCAGATGATCACACTTGATTTTGGCAAAGGTGGTTCCTGAAAGCTGACTTTAGTTGAACGCTTGATATCTTGTTGTGCACTCATGCGCTTGCTCCCGTAACACGCTTCGCTCCACCTTGTGATTGATTCAGGATCTGGTCGCGAGGACCATCCATCACAATCTTGCCGTCATTCACAACAATGATGCGGTCTACCAGTTCAAGTACCGCGCGACGATGTGTCGCTACCACCATAGTTCGGCCAATCAGATAAGTTTTTAAATTATCAATCAGCTGTTTCTCAGAAACATCATCAATGGCAGCAGTTGGCTCATCCAGCAATAAGATTTGTGGTTGGCGAATCAGTAAACGAGCAAGTAACAAGGCTTGACGCTGACCACCGGAAAAGCCCATACCACCTTCCAGAATGATATGGTCCAGACCTTCTTTCTTTTCCTGAACGAAGCCTAATGCACCTGTGAGTTGCAAAGCTTCAAGGATTTGCTGGTCAGTTGCCAGTGGTGCACCCAGCGTCAGGTTTTCGCGAATGCTGCCGTAAAATAGTTGTGAATTTTGATTCAGTAAGCCGATATCACGACGCACATCTGCCGGATCAATCAGTTCCAGGTCAATTCCATCAAGTTTGACCTTGCCCTGTAACGGCGTTTGCATACCGGATAACAATTGCAACAAGGTTGATTTACCTGCACCGTTACGACCCAAGATCGCAATCTTCTCACCAGGTTTGATTTCCAGTTTGGGAATGACCAAGGTAGGTTTTGGATCATCTTCACCATATTTAAATACCGCACCACTGAGCTCGTACTGACCTTCCAGTAATGGACGATGAATCAGATGAGCATAGTCCGGCTGATCCACCGGCTTTTTCATCAGTTCGTCTAAACCATTTTTCGCGACTTTCGCCTGCTGTAAACGACCGAGGACACCGGTAATTTGGGAAATCGGTGCCAGCATACGTGAAGACAGAATTGAACAGGCAACCAGTGCACCTGTGGTCATTTCACCTTCCATAACAGCAAAACAGCCTACTAAAACAACAATAGCAAATGTCAGACCTTGAATTTTTTGAGTCCAGGCGGTCATCAAACCAACGATTTTACGTTGCTGCATGCTGACATCGGCAGAAACCTCATTCATATGGTTCCACTGGTTCTGGAAACGCGATTCAGCACGCAGTAGCTTGATATCTTCAATTCCTTGTACTGCTTCGACTAACAAAGCGTTCCGGATCGAAGATTCACGCATGCCCATTTGTGCCAGCTCAGCCAGTTTTTTCTGCGCCAGAATGCCAGGCAAGATCATCAGAGGAACTACCAGCAGCATCACCCAGAACAGGTTTCCGCCAATCAGCCAGAAGATTCCAAGGAACAGGAAGAAAAATGGCAGGTCAGCAATCGCAGTAACTGTAGTAGAAGTCACCAGTTCACGGACACCTTCCAGTTCACGAATCTGTGAAATAAAAGTACCGGTAGATTTTGAACGTTCTTTATTTTTAATGCGTAAGGCATGACCAAAGACCCGGTCAGAAATACGTAAATCAGCGCGCTTGCCGATAATATCAGACAGATAGATCCGGGAGACGCGTAAGGTAAATTCGAAGATTGCCGCAATCAATACACCGCCTGCCAGTACCCATAAGGTCGGGATAGACTGTGAAGGAATGACCCGGTCATACACGTTCATGGAAAAGACAATGGTAGCCAGTGCGAGGATGTTCGCGATTAAAGAAGCAAACATCACATCGATATAACGTTTCCAGTCATTCAGGACAATTGACCAGAACCAGTTCTTTTCGAAAGGCTTGATATATTCATCGACCCGGGCATCGGGTACTGAAGACTCAGGACGCAGGATATAAAGGCTTTTAGCGCCCTGCTTCAGATGTTCCAGGTCAAAGACCTGAGACAATCCCTGATCCCCACTGAGCTGCACGCTGGCATTGCCTTCACTATCAATGCGCTCAATCACACCCACTTCGCCATTTTCAAATTCTACCAATATTGGCAGTTTCCATGGACTGAGCAGACTGGCATCAAATTTGTTTTTACGTACATTTAAACCGATCTGACGCGTGACAACTTTGAGCAGTTCATCAATATCATGATGCTGGTTCCAGTCAAGTTGTAGTCGGATTCTTTCCTCAGATGGCTCGATGCGATAATGCTTGGCGATATTAAGTATCGCCTGAAGCCACGGCTGATAATTTATTGTATTACTCATGGCTGTACTTCAAACCCCTGAATAGAAATACGGTTAAGGTCATAAAGATCGCGTGTGCGACCGGTGACCTGAATGTACTGAACAATAGCGGTATAAATATCGTAGCGCGCGGTTTCAATTTCTTGGGCTGCGCTGTGAATTGCCTGCTCTGCATTAAGCAGATCGACTACGGTTCGAGTACCGAGTTTATATTGTTCCTGATACAGCTCTCTGGTGCGCACAGTGGTTGCACGGCGCTGTGCCAGAATGTCCATTTGTCGCTGTTTATTTTCAATCTGTTCGCGAATCAAACGGACCTGATCGACTACATCCAGATAGGCAGTATTGACCTGAGCACGTGCTGCTTCTTCAGCAAAACTGGCTGCACGGGTCTGTGATCTGGTCGCCCCACCTTGATAGAAATTACTGGTGGCTTCAATCATCACAGAGTTATAAAAGCCATCATCTTCATTATTATTCGGATTGCGACCATTAATGGCCTGACTCATACTCCCTTTGATATTAATGGTAGGGTAAGCATTAAGCTTGGCCTGTTCCTTTTGCGAACGTGCGACTTCCACCCCGGCATGCGCCAACATCAAGGTCGGAATACCGGTAAACTCAGGCTCCTGATAAAGTCCGGCCTGTTGAATCAGACTATCCGGAATTTCCCAGTCCACATTGGAAACATCAAAGCCTAATAAAGTGCGCAATTTTTGTTGATATTGACGTAACTGGGTTTGTTGCACAATCAGGTTATTCTCTGCCGCTTCCAGATTAGATTGAGCTTGAATAGGATCGGCCTGACTGCTAATCCCGGCTCTGGCACGTAAATTGGCAATTTCCGCTATTCGTGCAATCCCTTGTTTCTGTTGCTCGGCAATCTTGGTAATTTCCTGATAGCGCTTGATATTGACAATGGCATCTGCCACTTCAAGTGCAATCTGATCCAGACTGACTAAAACCCGTGCCTGTTCTTGGGCAAGCTTGGCTTCTTCAGTGGTCACACTGGATTTCACCTTGCCAAAATCATACAGCATTTGAGTCGCATTCAGGGAAACCACCTGACGACCGCGTTCGCCTTTGGTCAAATCGGCTGTACCCAATCCACCCGAAATCTGCGGATAGTATTGTGCTTTCGCGACATCAATATTGGCAACCTGTGAAGACAACGCAGAGATACTCTGTGAAATTTCAGGACGACGCTGAACTGCTGTCAGTACAGCATCCTTCAGATTGATGCGTCTGGGAATGCCCGTGGCTGGCATATTATTTTGTGTGCGAATCCCACTCTGAAAGCTGCCTACTGGGGGCAATTCCTGAACACGTGAGGTATCCAGCTGATAATTACTCAGATCTCGCAGATCAACCGTATGTGAAGATTTCACAGGTTCAGGGGAAAACAGTTTACTGACTCCTTGTTTAAATCCCTGAAAATATCCGCTTTCTGTATCCGCCGCATAAACTTGAGACATTTGCAAAGGCAATAATAGGACGATAAATAGCCCTTTTTTCCCCTGTAAATTACCCCGAAGTTCATTAATTTTTTTTGCTTGCAATAGCATGATTTGGTGTCGTTTTTAAACTAACTATATACCAAAAATATTTAAAAAATGATGATACTAAAATATTTTTGACGAAAAAATCCCACACAATAACGCAAAGTTGCATGTGTGGGGCTTACTTAAAGCAATAAAGCCGAATTACACTGTAAAGTCATCACCCAGATACACTTTTCTAACAGTTTCATTATTCAGGATTTCTTGCGGTGTACCTTCTGCAATCACTGCCCCTTCACTGACAATATAAGCATGCTCACAGATTGCCAAGGTTTCACGTACATTATGATCGGTAATTAATACGCCAATACCACGATCTTTCAAGGTTGTAATAATGTCTTTAATGTCTCCGACAGAAATCGGATCGACCCCGGCAAAAGGTTCATCGAGTAACATGAATTTTGGATCAGCTGCCAGCGCACGGGCAATTTCCGCACGACGACGCTCACCACCAGAAACACTCATGCCCAGAGAATCTTTGATATGGGTAATCTTAAAGTCTGCCAGTAATGCTGCCAGACGCTGTTGACGCTGGGCTTTGCTCAATTCCTTACGGGTTTCAAGAATCGCCATAATATTTTCAGCAATGGTCAGTTTCCGGAAAATGGAGGCTTCCTGCGGCAGATAACCAATCCCTTTACGGGCACGTTCATGCATGGCCAGATCTGACAGATCCAGATCATCCAGATAAATTTCACCTTTATCCATTCGTACCAGACCAACGACCATATAGAAACTGGTGGTTTTACCGGCACCATTTGGACCAAGCAAACCGACGATTTGACCACTTTCCATGCTGAAGGATACATCCTTCACCACCCAACGTTTACTATAGTTTTTCGCCAGATGTTTAATGGTTAAGGTTTGAACCTGTGATTCAGCCATTAGTCACGTGCTCCTGGGAAGGATTTAGAACTGGATGGTGGAATCACAATCTGGACACGACCTGCAGAGGAACCGGTTTTATTCGGCGTACCAACAGCTTCAATATCACCTTTATTCATGCTATAGCGAAGTGTATTACCACGGATACTGGCACCGTCCTGTTCCAGGAAGGCATTACCTGTCAGGGTAATAATACCGGTATCGGCGTTGTAGACAATCTTCTGTGCCTGACCTTTAGCAATCCCTTTTGCAGCATCAATCTTTTGCTGGAAACGTGCAGGACTACCATTTGCTGTAATCGTACTGATTTGCTTCTTGCTGTTCAGGTTCGCCACAATCGAGTTTGCCTGAAGCTTCATAGTCCCCTGCTCAATAATGACATTACCGGTATAAGTCGTGATACCGGTACGCTCATTGAAGGTGGCACGGTCAGCTACCAGTGAAATAGGCTGCTGGCGGTCTGAGGGAATTGCCCATGCAGCAAACGAGCTAAAGCCGAGCACAGCAGCAAGCGCAGTATGCTTCAGGAAAGTAGTCTTCATTTTAGGTTTAAGAATTTGGTTCATACTTTCCTCGAATATTAAAAAATTCGTATTGACCGTCATTTAGATTCGCTTTCAATCCCTGACTGATAAACTCAGCCTGTGGACTCGTTACTTCTACAGCCTTATCCGTTTCAATTTCCCGTGTTTTCGGGAAACCTGTTAACTCTTCTGTCTTGAATTGAAGCTGACCATCCTGCAGAATCTTGGTGGCGACCACCTGCTGTGAAAGGATCACTTTAGTATTATCTTCATAGCCGTTCACAAGTTTGGCATAAAAAGTAGAATCTACTTTGCCATCCTTGTACATCGAAGCATTCATATTTTCCAGCTTCGAAGTTTTTTTCTGCATATCCTGCTCGACTCGATCGACCTGAGCACGAACAGCTAGCTCGCCTGTTTCATCGGTCTGAGTCAAGTTAATATTTTCAGCCGTGGATTTCATACTGCGTGCAGCATCTACCTGAAGCTTATTTCCACTTCCACTGAAATAATAATAACCACCACTTATCGCTGCGATAATAATCGCAATTACGTATAAAACTTTAGTATCCATAAGCGGTGTACTTAATCCAGAACGTATAATTGATTAATATGGCGCACGAGTAAACTTTTCAAGTAATTCTTGGTAAACACCTTTAGACATTAAAAGCATGTCACAAATCTCGCGCACTGCACCACGGCCGCCCATCGCCTGAGTTACCAGATCGGCACGACGACGTACTTCGACATGACCATTTGGAACCGTCACTTTCATGCCTGCAATCGCAAAGGCTGACAGGTCAGGCCAATCATCACCCATATACAGGCAATCTTCAGGATCAATATTCAACTGGGCACAAGCTTCTTTCAGAGCAACACCTTTGTCTTCACGCCCCTGATAGACCAAATCTACACCTAAATCAGACATGCGTTTCTGTACAATATTACTTTGGCGTCCAGTAATAATAATCACCTTAATTCCAGCTTGCTGAACCAGTTTCATGCCCAGACCGTCACGAATATCAAAAGATTTGATCTCATCGCCGGTATTGGTCAGCGTGACAAAACCGTCACTTAAAATACCATCTACATCAAGCACCAGTGCAGCAATATCACGTGCCTGCTCTAACAATACATAAGATGCCATTTATTAATTTACCCCAGCCTGAATCAGGTCATGCATACTAATTACGCCAATAACTTTATTGGCATCATCAACTACTACAAATTGATTAATTTTACGTTCGTTCATGCGTTCTAGCGCCACTACAGCACGTGCTTCCTGAGAAATCGTCAAAGGATTCTTGGTCATCACTTCCTGAACCGGCAGATTGACATCAAAACCTTGCTGCTTGTCGATCAAGCGGCGCAAGTCACCATCAGTAAAAATACCCAGCAGAACATCATTTTGGTCCACAATTGTGGTTAAACCTAGGCGTTTATTTGAAATTTCGTATAAAACTTGATTCATCGGTGTATCTGGTGAAACTTTTGGCAGCTCTGAAGCAGTGTGCATTAAGTGTTTTACGTGTAGTAGTAAACGCTTACCCAATGCTCCAGCTGGATGTGACAAGGCAAAATCATCAGCGGTAAAGCCACGCGCATCTAGCAGCGCTACAGCCAGAGCATCACCTAGCGCTAAAGTTGCGGTTGTACTAGAAGTCGGAGCCAGACCGAGCGGACAAGCTTCCTGAAGATTGCCTAAGGTTAAAGCCACATCAGCATTTTGTGGCATTGGACCTTTGGCATCGCCGCTGATGGTAATTAGAGGAATTTCCAGACGCTTGATCAAAGGCATCAGCATCATGATTTCATCACTCTTGCCCGAGTTGGAAATGGCAATCAGCACATCTCCCGGCACCAGCATACCGAGATCACCATGCCCTGCTTCGCCTGGATGCATAAAGAATGAAGGCGTACCTGTAGAGGCAAAAGTTGCCGCCATTTTACGGCCAATATGCCCGGATTTCCCCATCCCGGTAATCACCAGACGACCTTTGCACTGCAGGATAATTTCACATGCCTGACTAAAACGCTCATCAATTTGCGTGGCTAAAATCTGTAATGCTTGTTCTTCGATACGCAGTGTTTCAAGTGCAACTTTCTGGAAGTCTATTTGATTTGGCATATTTGGTGGGTTCAAAGTAGGTTTACCTTAACTCTATACAGAGTTGACTCAGTCTAGCAAAAAATAATTTTCGTAATTTTATCATATCTATTCAAATTGCAGGTTTCAAAATGTATGGCTTTTCATAAAACTTACACAGAATCTTTTGAAATTTCTCTTAGAACAGGCCCATCATTATTCAGAGTGTAATCATATAAATCAGTTCTGATTTTCCTTTTTTTATTTTGTGTAGGCAATAAAAAACCCCAATCTTTCGATCAGGGTTTTTTAAATTTTGGAGCGGGAAACGAGACTCGAACTCGCGACCCCAACCTTGGCAAGGTTGTGCTCTACCAACTGAGCTATTCCCGCAATATGGGAGTGAATTATAGAGAGTTTCCTGTAACTGTCAACTCTCTATCGATTCAACTGCTGAATTAATCAGCACGACGCCATACCGTACCTTGACGGGTATCTTCCAAAACCACGCCTTGGTCTAATAAAGACTGGCGGATTTCATCGGCACGAGCAAAGTTTTTCTCTTTCTTGGCATCTTTACGTTGCTGGATCAGGTCTTCAATCTGTGCTTGAGATAAGCCTAAAGCTTCCTGACCTATATCAGACTTCAAGAATTCATCAACATTGTGCTGCACCAGACCTAGAATATTGGTGAGATGACGCAAAGTAGAATAATAAACAGCAGCCTGTTCCTGATTCTGGTCTTTTACCGCACGGTTGAGCTCTTTATTCAGTTCAAACAATACTGCAATGGCTTCTGGGGTATTGAAGTCATCACGCATTGCCGTATTGAAACGTTCAACAAAGCTTTGATCTAGAGTTTCAACAACTAGCTCGCCATATACCGCTTGATAAGCTTTAAAGGAATGATAGAAACGCATCAGCGTATTTTTCGCTTCTTTTAATGCTACATCAGAATAGTTCACTGGGCTGCGATAGTGTGAAGACACGATAAAGTAACGCACCACTTCAGGATGGAATTTTTCAATCACATCACGAATGGTGAAGAAGTTGCCCAAAGACTTCGACATTTTTTCGCCATCGACGTTGATGAAGCCAGCATGCATCCAGTAGTTCACATACTGTTCACCTGTCGCTGCTTCAGATTGTGCAATCTCATTTTCATGATGCGGGAAGCTTAAATCAGCACCACCGCCATGAATATCAAAATGATTACCCAGGCAGCAAGTCGACATGGCTGAACATTCAATATGCCAGCCTGGGCGACCATTGCCCCAAGGAGATGTCCAAGATGGTTCATTTTCTTTAGCATGTTTCCACAGTACAAAGTCAAATGGATGTTTTTTCTCAACTTCTACATCTACACGGTCTGATGCACCCGCTTGCATGTCTTCCAGTTTACGACCAGATAAACGACCGTATTTCGCAAACTTTTCAACTTCAAAATACACGTCGCCATTATTGGCTGGATATGCTGTACCGTTATCCACAAGGGTACCAATCATATTTTGCATTTGATCAATATAGTCAGTGGCTTTTGGTGCAGCATCCGGCGCAAGACAGCCTAATTTGGCAAAGTCTTCATTCATCGCATCAATAAAACGGCTGGTGAGTGATGAAATGCTTTCACCATTTTCATTGGCACGTTTAATAATTTTGTCGTCAATGTCGGTGATATTACGTACGTATTTCACCTGCCAGCCCTGGCTACGCAAGAAACGGATAATATAGTCGAATGCAACCACTGTACGTGCATGTCCAATATGACAATAGTCATAGACCGTCATACCACAAACATACAGATCAATCTGACCTTCTTTACGAGGAACAAATTCTACTTTTTTACGTTGCTCTGAGTTATATAGAACAAATGGTTGCATAGGTCTTCTAGAATGCTTTTACAAATGATGGCTCATCTTAACCTAAGCACTATTTTTCATAAAGTTTTTAGTCACTCTTTTAAAGTGAATGCATAAAAAAATCCCCAACCGATGTCAGGGATTTTTTATTTCATTGAACTAATTTTAGATTAGAAAATGATTTGGTTATTTTCTAACAATTCATCCAATGTTACTGGTTTAGTTTGATTTGTTAAAGTCAGTAACTTCGTACTCTGATAAAGCCCACCAGATGTACCATCACGATCGATTGAAAGTACTGCTTCGCCCTTAGACTCATCATAGTTCACAGAGATAAACTGTTTAATATCACTAACACCTTTCTCAAATCCAACAAGTAATTCTGAAATATTAATACCATCGAGATTATCAACTTTTACGCCGAAATCCGTCCATGTATCGTGACCATTACCACCTGTACCTGAGTTTTCTGCACCCTCAAGAACTTTATAAATCAGTGTATCATGACCACCATTACCAACAATAGTATTTGAATATTCATTACCCATTAGTATGTCATTTCCAGTGCTACCTTTTAACAATGAAAGCGTTTCACTATCTTCATTATTAATGAGTTGGTATGACGATAAATTTATATCTAAGCTTGCTGTAGTTACATCACCATTCGCTGCTTTTATTTGATATTCAAAATGCTCTACTTCACCAAACTCCTGGGCCGTTACATCAGGATTTAAATCATATTGATATTGTCCATTCATCCAGATCGTTAAAGTTCCATATGTACCCTTAAATGTTTGACCAGTATCTTGACCATATACACCTTTAATTTGAACTAGACTATCTTCAGCATTTATAAATAATTTGTATAACACATTATCAAAATTATCATTTTTAAGGATATTTCCTAAAATCTGATTATTTTGATTTTCTTCTGTTTCATAGTTAAATAAATCAGTAGATATTATAGCAATATTTTCAAGTCCAGCCGAAGAACCAGTATTAGTTAATTCAAGCGTATATCCACCTTCGTATAATCCATCCAAAATCAACTGATCGTTCTGGCCTAATGTTCCACGTTGAATCTCAATACCATCTTTTTTAAGTACCCAATCTTGGTTAACTGTAGAGTTTTCTTTCGCATAAAAACTAAAGACTTTACCTTTACCAGTCAAACTAAAACTAAACGTTACTTTATCTGTGATAGAATAAAATTTAAAACTCTCTGTTTTTGGATTAGAAATTTTTTCTAGATCAATTGAAGTACCATCTTTTTTCGTAACCTCTCCTTTAAATCCACTTTTATCTAAAACTTCATTAGTTTGACTTAAGTTAAGATTAACAATGGCTTGATCATCAATAGCTTCAAAGTTTTTAATTGGCTTCGGTTCATCAAAATCTGTTTCAACATCAGGACTCTCAATACCAACATTTAAATTGATATATTTTTCTTGTCCATTTTCAGAATAAACAAACTTAATTGTTTCTTTCTTACCAATAAATGAAATATCTTTTGTTGATGGTTCAAATATATAATCACCTGTGTCTTTGTAGACAGTTAGCACACCATATTGCGTATCTACAACAAATTTGTCGTAATACAATTGGTACGTTTTCGAATCATTTAATGTGATTGAGCTCAATTCCGATGTTGTAATTACATTAGCTTGATCAAAAATATTCCCTTGTTGGCTATAACCTTTCAATCCTAAATCATCATAATCAGAATAATCTTTTACAACCAAATCCGCCATTGTGGAGGTCAAACCACCAAGCAAGCTTAAACTTGCTTCAGATGATGGGCTAGCAATAAGTTTATAGCTTCCTTCTGTCAAATCCATGACATTAACATTGATACTACTAATTGGAATAAATAATGCTGACCCTATTGACCCAGAACCAATTGTTTCAGAAGTCCAAACATACTGACCATTCACCAATTCTTGTTTTAATAAAACAATATCTAGCTTGGTACCAGAAGCCAAACCGTTTAATTTTGCTTCATATGTAAATGATAATGTTTGGTTTGGCTTAACTGTAAAACTTATTCCGTTATATTTTTCTAC